>NZ_JBEPDU010000004.1:0-204025 GCF_040300525.1 Saccharopolyspora sp. NPDC000359
CGATCCCGGTCGAAGCGCGCGCGGCGCGCGGCGGCCTCCGGCCCACCCGGTCCCCCGACCTGGACCCGGACGACCTCGGCGACGGCCCCGAGCTCGGCGAGCTGCGCAGCGGCGCGCGCGGCGACGTCGGCGGAGCCGACCTGGAGCCCGTGGTCCACCACGAGGCCGTGCAGCGCGACGCCCGCGCGGCGGGCGGCGTGCGAGGCGGCAGCGGCGAGCGCCAGCGAGTCCGCGCCCCCGGAGCACGCGACGACCAGCGGAGCGCCCCGGAACGGCGCGGCCTCGGCGGAGCCGAGCAAGCGCCGGACGGCGCCTCGGACGGCGCTGACGGCGGGAGGCGGCGGCACGCCGCCATTCTCCCGCCCCGCGGAGCGGGGCCGTCCGCGGCCGCCCGGTCAGCCGTGGACGCGGCGGATCCAGGCGGCGGGGTCGGAGATCTCGGCGCGGGTGGGCAGGTGCTCGGGCGAGGTCCAGGCGGCGTTGAAGCCGGTCATGCCCACCTCGTCGACCACGTGGCGGGTGAAGGCCGCGCCCTGGGCGTACTGGCGGATCTTGGCGTCCACGCCCAGCAGGCTGCGCAGGATGCGGTCCAGCAGGCCCCCGCCCTTGCGGCGCTCGGTGAAGCGGCGGCGGATCGTCGCCACGCTCGGCACCACGCGCGGGCCCACCGCGTCCATGACGTGGTCGGCGTGGCCCTCCAGGAGGGTGGAGATCGCGATGATCCGGTCCAGCGCGAGGCGCTGCTGGGGTGTCTGCAGCAGTTCGACCACGCCGAGCACGCCCGGGCTGGAGTCCTCGGAGCGGGCCGCGCGGGCCTCCCGCAGGACGGTCGGCAGCCTGCTCAGCAGTTCACCGGTGGTGCCCTCCATCTCGGCGAGCAGCAGGCCCAGGCTCTCGGTGAAGTGCTCGCGCAGCCACGGCACCGCGTTGAACTGCAGGCGGTGCGTGGACTCGTGCAGGCACACCCACATCCAGAAGTCCTCGGCCGGGACCCCGAGGGAGCGCTGCGCCGCGACGATGTTCGGCGCGACCAGCAGCAACCGGCCCTTCTGCCCGGCCACCCCGGATTCTCCGTAGGGGTCGAACTGCCCCAGCACCTTGCCGCCGAGGTAGGCGAGCACCAGCCCGGCCTGCACCCCGGCGCCGCGCGCGCTCAACCCGCCGAACAGGTCGTCGACGCGCTGAATCCGGGCATCGGCCGAGGTCAGCGCCGCGTCGGTCAGGGCGGCCAAGCCGTCCGCGGCGCCGCGCACCCAGGACGGCCGGTCCACCACGTCACCAGCGATGATCGGCAGGTCCTGGCCGAGCCCGGTGACGTCGCGGACGTGGCTCTCGGCATCGACACTGAACCGCCGCAGCGAGCGGACCGCTTGCTCGGCGTCCTCGCGCGGCACCTCGGGGCCCGGCTTCATCAGCCGGACGGCGGTGGCGACGGCGACGTTCCAGTCCAGTGGCCGGTGCTCCCCGGCCGCGCCCGAACCCGGGGTCGGCAGGGCGGAAGGTCGGGCGTTCACACGACTGACCGTACCCGCTGCTCGACGCCCTGTCTCCGACCTCCGCCGCGCGGCTCAGCGGCAACCGCAGGTCCGCAGGGCTTCGGTCACCGCGTCCAGCGCCGCGCGCCCCTCTTCCGGGGTGCTCTGGCCGTTGGACATCAGCGCGAACACCAGCAGTCTGCCGTCCTCCGTGACGACCGTGCCCGCCAGGCTGTTCACCCCGTCCAGGGTGCCGGTCTTCGCCCGCACCCAGCCGCGGCCGTCGTTGTCGTCGTAGCGGTTCTCCAGGCTCCCGGTGCCGCCCGCGATCGGCAGCCCGGAGAGCAGGCCCCGCAGCTTCGCCGAGTCCGGCGGCAGCCCACCCTCGGGGCTGGCCGGGGCGGTCGCGGTGGTGAGCAGCTGGGCGAGCAGCTTGGGCGTGGCCCGGTCGTTCACCGACAGGCCGCTGCCGTCGGCCATCTGGGTGCCGGTGAGGTCGAAGCCGTGCTTCACCAGCGTGTCGCGCACGGCCTGCCACGCGCCGTCGAACGACGGGTGGTAGCCGGTCGCGACGGCCACCTCGCGGGCGAGCACCTCGGCGAGCATGTTGTCCGAGTGCAGCATCGCGATGTCGACCATCTCCTGCACCGTCGGCGACTGCACCTGGCCGAGGACCTCCGAGTTGCCCGGCGCCGTGCCCTTGGACACCTGCGTCACGCCGAAGGCGCTGGCGAGCCGCTGCGCGGCCTGCATCGCGGGTTGCTCGGTGCGCGGGCTGTAGTCCACCTTCGGGTCGTCGCGGCCGCCGTCGAGCATCACCGGCTCCATCGGCGCCATCATCCCGGCGCGCACGTCCCCCGGCAGCCAGCCCGGCGCGAGGAGGGGTTCGGGGTACCGGCTGGTGTCGACCTGCACCGAGGTCACGTGCCCGCCGGTCGCGTCCCGCACCTGCTGGAGGAGGTCGTCGAACCGAGCGGCCCCCGGGTACACCGACTCCTCGCCGGCCGGCAGCGAGGACAGCGTCACGTCACCACCCCCGACCAGGACCACGCTGCCCGGCTCGCTGCCGCGCACCACCCTGGTGGTCAGCCGCTGGTCGTGGTCGAGCACGAGCAGCGCCGCGCTCATCGCCAGCAGCTTGCCGGTCGAGGCCGGGACCAGCGCGTTCGCCGAGTTCTGCTCCCACAGCACCTCACCGGTCCGCGCGTCGGTCACCACTCCGGCGAGGGTGCCCAGCGCCGGGTTGCCCAGCGGCTCGGCGAGGGCCGCGGCGAGCCCGTTGCTGGTGGGCTGCGGCGCGTCCTGGGCGAGCGGCTTGATCGACGGGTCGAGCCGGACGGGCGGCGGTGGATCGGCGACCTGCGCCTCCAGCACCGCGTCGACCAGCTGCGGGCCGAAGCCGACGCCCGCGCCGAGCAGCACGACGACCACCACCGCGACCGCGATGAGTCCCTTGCGGCTGCGCTTCGGCGGTGCGGCGACCGGCGGCTGGGCGGTGGGCGGGATCTGCTGCGGCTGCGCCCGCCCGGCGACATAGGCCGGGGGCGCGACGCTCGGCGGAATCGCGGCGTTGCTCGGGGGTGCGGCGCTCGGCGGGTCGATGCGCTCGGGTCGCGCCCGCCCGGTCAGCCCGGCGAAGTCCTCGGGCGAGGCGGCGGGCGGGGCCTGCGGCGGCTCGGCGGGTGGCCTGGTGAGCCCGGCGAAGTCCTGCGGGGACGCGGTCGGGCTGGTCAGCCCGGCGAAGTCGGCGGCGGAGGCCGGGCGCGGGCCGTCGAAGTCCGGGCGGGCGAACTGCTGCGTCCGCTCGGCGAACTGGACCGGCGGCACCACCGGGATCCGCTGCGTGGCTGGTCCGGCGTCGGCGGGTTCGGGGTCGGCGGGTTCGCGCAGGCCCCGCAGGTCGGAGAGCTCGATGCGGGTGGTCCGCTCCACCTCCGACTCGGCGGGCACCTTCGCGATCTGCTGGGTGGCGTCGACCGGCTGCTGCCCGCCCTCGACCCGCGGGATGTCCGGCGCGGTGTCGCCCCGCCCGTCCTCGGCGGCCTCGACCCGGCTGATCAGCTGCGTCTGCTCGACGCTGCCCACCGGCGGCGCGTCGGTGATCGGCCGGAACTGCTGCGTCTGCTCGACGGCGGTCTCCGCCGGGGCCACAGCCTGCCCGGCCGCACCGGGCGGCGGGGTGACGGGCCCGGTCGTGTCCTCCTCGACCGCACCACCAGCCGGTTCCTGGGCCACGGGGCGGGTCGAATCGTCCTCGGCCTGCTCAGCCGCAGCGGGCGCCGAAGCGACCGGCCGGGTCGCACCTTCCTCCGACCGCTCAGCCGCAGCGGGCGCCGGAGCAACCGGCGGTGAGGGCTCTTCCGCCTGCTCAGCCGCAGTCGGGGCCGAAGCGACCGGCCGGGTCGAGTCTTCCGCCTGCTCATTCTCCGCAGCGTCCGAGGCGGTCGTGTCCTCCGGAACCGCCTGCTCAGCGGCGGCCGAAGCCGGAGCAGCTGGTTCGGTGGAACCTGTCCCTGCTGCCGGCTCGGACTCATCCGGCGCCGGTGCGGCTGACTCCTCCGGCACAGCCGGTTCGCCCCCGCTGGCCGGAACGGCCTGCTCAACCGGCGTCGAAGCGGCCGACTCCTCCGCAACCGGCTGATCAGCACCAGCCGAGGCGTCCGCCTCGTTCTCGTCCTCTGCGGCCGCCTGCTCGCTCGATTCCGGAGCTTCCGGCTCGGGCGAGTCCTCGACCGCCTGCTCAGCGGCGGCGGAAGCCTCCGGCGCGGCTTGTTCGGCCTGGTCAGCGTCGGCCTGATCAGTGCCGACCGGCTCGCTCGAACCGTCCTCGGCCCCCTGCTCCGCCGCGTCCGAACCGTCCTCGGCCGCCTGCTCGTCGGCCGACGGCCAGGACACCGCCTGCGCACGGTCGGAACCGGACGGCGCCGACGCCTCCGCCGCTCCGGCCGCCTCCTGCTGCTCACCCGCGCCCTGCTCGGCAGCACCCGGCTCGGCAGCGCCTTGGTCAGCCGCGTCCTGGTCAGCGGTCGTCTCGTCGCCCGCGGATTCGTCGCTCCCGGCTTCGTCGCTCCCGGACTCATCGACCCCGGGGGCCTCGTCACCGGACGAGCGCTCCTCAACGGACTCGACACCCCCGGCGGGGTCCTCACCGGACTCGGCGCTCCAGGTGGAGCCCTCCCCGGACTGGGCGCTCCCGGCGGAGTCGTCGCCGGACTCCGAGCTCGGGCCGTCCGGCTCGGCGGACTCCTCCGCACCCTGGTCAGCGACCGACTCGTCGTCCGCAGCAGCTCCGGCGCTGGCGCCGTCCTGCCCAGCCGGTTCGCCGGACGAGGTCTCCTCGCCGCTGGAACCAGCGTCGTCCTGCGGTTCGGCGGATTCCTCCGGCTCGTCGGCGGGGTCCGGCTCGGTGTTCTCGTCGAGGTCGACGGTTCCGGTCACACGCGCGGAGTTCCCGGTCGCCGCAGCTTCCGCGGGAGCGCTGGCGTCCGAAGCCGCGGGCTCATCCGCGCTCTCGGCAGCCTCCTGATCAGCCCCGACTGCTCCAGCGCCGGTGTCCCCGCCACTGTCGACGCTGTCGTCCTGATCAGCGTCGGACGCGGGCTGCTCGGAAGTCCCCGGAGCACCGTCGTCCGAGGTGGCCTGCTCACCCGCAGCCGAGGCCGAATCCCCAGCGTCCGCCGCGAGGCTGCCTTCGACGCGCTTCGACGCACTGGCCTCGGCCCCGCTCTCGACGGCCCCCAGCCGGGTCGTCTCCGCTTCCTCGGCCTCCGCGCCCTCCGGGTCGACCAGCGCGCCCGACACGCGCTTCGACACCGCGGTTGTGCGATTCGTCTCGGTCCCGTCCACCGACTCAGCGGTCGGTTCGGGTTCCCCCGAGTTCGCGGCACTGGCTTCCGCGGTTCGATCGGTCTTCGGTGGGGTGGTGTCCGACGCCTCCGGGGCGGGCGCTTCCGCAGGTCGGTCCGGCGGCGCAGCGCTGCGGCCTGGGCTCCCGCTGTCCGGCGACGACGCCCGAGCGCCGGTTTCGGCCACCTCACCCCCGCTGTTCTGGGGTTCGGGCACGTGCTCCTCCTCGACAGATCGCCAGCCTGCCAGATTGCGAGCTCCCGCACTGCGGTGGGGCTCGGTGCGCTGCCGTGGTCCACACTAGACGTGGCCGCGCGCCGGAGCGGGCGGCTGCATCCGACGCAAGACGAGTGAGGAACCGCGTGGACTTCGACGTCACGATCGAGATCCCCAAGGGGAACCGGAACAAGTACGAGGTGGACCACGAGACGGGGCGGATCCGCCTCGACCGCACGCTGTTCACCGCCACCCAGTACCCGGCCGACTACGGGTTCATCGAGGACACCCTCGGCGAGGACGGCGACCCGTTGGACGCGCTGGTGCTGGTCCAGGAGCCGACCTTCCCGGGGTGCCTGATCAAGTCGCGCGCCATCGGCATGTTCCGGATGCGGGACGAGAAGGGCGGCGACGACAAGGTCATCTGCGTGCCCTCCGACGACCCGCGGCAGGAGCACCTGCGCGACATCCACCACCTCGCCGAGTTCTACAAGCTGGAGATCCAGCACTTCTTCGAGGTGTACAAGGATCTGGAGCCGGGCAAGAGCGTGGAGGGTGCCACGTGGGTCGGCCGCACGGAGGCCGAAGAGGAGATCAAGCGCTCGTACGAACGGGCCAAGGAGCAGGGTCACTGAACCCCAGCTCCCAGAACGAGCCCTCCCCGCAGGAACGCGCGGAGGGCTTTTTCACGCCCGAAGTTGTCCACAGGGCTGGGGACAACTAGCCATCCCTGTGGACAACTCTGTGGAAACCGTCAGTCCAGGCGGACGTCGCGGAGGAACCAGGACAGCGCGAAGGCGACGACCACCACGCAGGCCCCGGTGAAGAACACCGTGCTCATGGCGCTGGCGAAGCCCTCCAGGACCGGGTGCGCCAGCCGGGGGTCCAGGTGGTGCAGGAACGACGTGTCGTTGAGGTCCATCGGCTGCCCGCCACCCGCCGAGGCCAGGAAGGCCTGGTTCGCCGGGTCCTCGCGCACCGCCGGGTCCCGCAGCGCCGCCAGGAACTCCGGCGACGCCGTCGCCGCGCGCATCGCCTCCCCGATCCGGCCGCCGACCGTGCTGAACAGGATCGACAGCAGGGCCGCCGCGCCCACCGTGCCGCCGGTCTGCCGGAACAGGTTCACCGACCCGGTCGCCACGCCCAGGTCGCGCGGGGTCGCGTCCGTCTGCACCACCAGGGTCAGGGTCTGCATCAGCATGCCGAGGCCAGCGCCCATCACGAAGGTGATCGCCCCCAGCGTCACCAGCGAGGTGTCCGCGTCGATCAGGCCCAGCAGGAACAGCCCGGTGGCCATCAGGGCGGTGCCGATGATCGGGAACGGCTTCAACCGGCCGGTGCGGGCGATCAGCTTGCCGCCCATGCCGCTGGTGAACCCGATCCCGAGCGACATCGGCAGCAGCATCAGCCCCGCCTGGGTCGGGTCGAGGCCCTTCACGATCTGCAGGTACAGCGGCACCGTGGTCAGCCCGCCGAACATGCCGATGCCGACCAGGAAGTTCAGCGCGTTGCCCATCCGGAACGACGGCAGCCGGAACATGCGCAGCGGCAGCAGCGCCTCCGCGCCCATCCGGCGCTCGGCGAGCAGGAACAGCACCAACCCCAGGGCCCCGATGCCGAACATGGTCAGCGCCAGCGGTGATCCCCAGCCCCACTCGCGGCCCTGCTCGGCGACGGTCAGCAGCGGTACGAGCGCCACCACCAGCGCCACCGCGCCGAGGTAGTCGACGCGGTGCTCGACGCGCTCGGTGACGACGTTGAGCACCTTCGACACGACGACCAGCGCGACCAGCCCGAGCGGCAGGTTCACCAGGAAGACCCAGCGCCACCCGTCGATGCCCAGGAAGCTGTCCATGCCCGCGAACAGCCCGCCGATCACCGGGCCGATCACGCTGGCGACGCCGAAGGTCGCCATGAAGTAGCCCTGGTAGCGGCTGCGCTGCCGGGGCGGCACCATGTCCGACACGATCGTCAGCCCGAGCGACATCAGCCCGCCGCCACCGAGCCCCTGCACCGCGCGGAAGGCGGCCAGCTGGTAGATCGAGCCCGCCGTGCCGCACAGCAGCGACCCGGCCAGGAACAGCGAGATCGCGGTCAGGTACAGCGGCTTGCGGCCGTAGATGTCGGAGAGCTTGCCGTACAGCGGGGTCGAGATCGTCGAGGTGATCAGGTAGGCGGTGGTGATCCAGGCTTGCGCGGTCTGCCCGTGCAGCTCGTCGGCGATCACCCGGATCGCGGAGCTGACGATGGTCTGGTCGAGCGCGCCCAGGAACAACCCGAGCAAGAGCCCGACGAGCACGGTCCGGACCTGGCGCTGGCTGAGCGCGGCCCGAGTCGGCGGCGCAGCCGTTTCCGACATCTGTTCTCCTAGCTTGGTTCCGGTGCCCGAGCAGCTGGCGCGCCGCCGTCCGCCCCGGATATTGGTTGCATAGCTCAACTAATACCTGGGGGGAGAATACCCATCCCGAACCACGCCCGGAGCAACCCGGAAGCCTGTGCGCTCCACGTCAGCGCCGCGGCACCCGCCCCAGCGGAGTCCCGTCGGCCCGGCGCACCACCACCACCGGAACCGTGGACGCGTGCCGACCACTGCCCGGCGTGAACCGCGCCCGCTCCGGGCGCTGCTGGTAGAACCAAGCCAACTCGGTCCGCGCCCGGGCCACGCCCCGCCGACGCACCCAGTACCGGCGCACCCGCCCAGCAGCGGACGCCAACCCGGCGAAGACCACGGCCATCGACCACAACATCACGCCACCTCCCGCCGAGGAGGGAATGCCCAATCCCCGCCCGAATGATGCCGAGCAACGCGGAACCACCCGTTCAGAGCAGCGTTGGTTCACGCGTTCAGAGCAGTGGAGTGCGGTGAGTTCGAGGCTTTTCCGGCATATCAACACTGGCGGCCGGGACACGGCGTGGCACATCAGGGGGCGGCCAGCTTCTCAGCCCTGCTGGATGATCAGCGGTGACACCGGGAGGAGCCGACGGGTGGTCACCCTGGGGGCGTCCTCACCGCCCATCCGCCCATTTGCCCCTGAGTCCAAAGTGGATCAAAAATTCAATACTGCGCGCCCCATTGGCGATCTGGGTGTCGGCATGACGATGGCCCTCGCGGGGGCGAGGGCCATCGGGGCTTGGGTCAGGGCGTTCCCGGTACTTCGCCGGTTGGGCGTCGCGGGGTCAGGACCCTGTGTTCGTGGGGTTCTTGTTGGGGTGCCGGGGTTTTCGGTCAGCCACCCAGCTGGTGGGTGCCGCCGAGGGGGCCGTGGGTGAGCAGGTCGTTGACCTTCTCGCCCGCGCCCACCGGGAGGACCTGTGCGGCCGAGTTCGCCTTGGCGGCCGGGAGGCCCTGCGGGAGGCCGCCGGTCAGGTCGCTGACCGCGCCGGTCGCGTCGCCGGCGGTGCCCAGCAGGTCGCCGGTGCGGGCCAGCGGGGTGCTGTTCACGACGCCGTTGACCGTCTCGCCGACCAGGTTCACGTCGTTCGCGGGCAGCGGGGCGGGCTTGGGCTGCGGGGCGGTGGGCTGCATCTGGTCCAGCACCGGGTCGAGACCGGGGACCACGTTCCCGCTCTTGCCCGCGGGCAGGGTCTGCCCGGCCGGGAGGACCTGGCCGACCGCGTCGACCGGGAGGCCGCTGAGCGGGTTGCTCGGGTCGAGGGACTTGCCGCTGACCGCCCCGGTGAGCTTGCCGAGCAGGTCGCCAGCGGGCAGGCCGTTCGCGACTCCACCGGTGACGCCACCGGCGAGGTCGCCGACCGGGTCGGCGCTGCGGCCGCTGAGCTGCCGCTCCAGCGGAACCACGTCGCCGACGGTCTGCTGCGCGGAGTGCAGGGTGCCCGCGGCGTGGTACGCGGTCTGCGCCAGGTTGTTGTCCGTGGGCAGGGTGGCGGGCAGCTGCGGGGTCTCGGCGGCGTTCGCGGTGGTGGCCATGCCGACGGCACCGGCGCCGCCGACCAGCACAGCGGCCGCGGCCGTAAGGGTGCGCTTCATCGCAATGCTCCTCTCTGCACAGGCCGACTTCCTGTGCCGCGGCGGAGATTACGGAAGGATCACCCTCCACTATTCAGCGATCACATAAGTGGGAAATGCGCACTACCCGTAGCCGAATTCCCGGTTCCGCGTCCCACTTTCGGGCAAAACCACGCGGCGGCGACTACTGACCGGGCGCGTCGATCGCCGCCGACGGCAACCGCCACGCCTGCTCGGCCCGCAACGCCTCCACCGCATCGGCGAACTCCGCGTACGCCTCGCGCTCACCGTCGAACCGGCGGTACCGGCCAACCCGAAGCTCCACGGCCTCGTACTCGCGCTCCAACGCGTCGGCGGTCTGCTGCAGCGCCTGCGCGCGGTCCCGGTACTTCGCGTACCCGGCGAAGGCCGCGCACACCGCGACCAGCAGGCTCAGCACCGCCGCCACCCACCGTACGTCCACAACGGACACCGCAGCCGCGGTGACGACGGCAGCCACGATCGAGCCGCCCACCACCACCGCCTGCAGCGCGTTGTCCTTCCACTGGTCGCGCCGCGCCTCGCCGCGGTAGCGCTCGACCAGCTCCGGCAGCTGCGCCCGGTAACGCTTGTGCGCCGCCAGCAGGTCCCCGGTCCCCAGTTCTTCGAGCAGGTGCTCGCGGTAGCCGTGCTCCAGCGCACGCAGTTCGGTCTCCACCGCGCGAACCTTAAAGTGCTGCCGGTAGACGAAGTTCGCGGCCACCGCGGTCGAGGCGACCGCCAGCGCGAACACCACCGCGGCCGGTGCGGCGATCCCCCATAACAGCAGCGCGACCACTCCCAGGACGACCAGCAGCACGTTGCCCGGCACCGCCCAGAGCAGCAGCAGCCGCTGGACCATCCGGCCCCGGTACAGCTGCTCGGAGCGCTCGGTGATCCGGCGTTCCCAGTCCACCGGCCGGTGGTCCCCGCGGAGCACTCCGCCACCGATGATCCCGGCCGTGTCCACTCGCTCCATCACTATCCTTCCAGCGCGTTAGTGCGATCGAAGTAGCTCCCGGAGCACCACGACAATCGGCCAGGAGGGTGATGGTCTGCTCGGCCTTCCGGACCACTTCCGGCTGCGCCGGGTGATCGCCGCTGGTTCGGAGGTCAACCGCCGCGAGATACTCCGCAGTGATAACAGCGGATGGCGGTGCCCAGCTCCGGAGCAGCCACTGTGGCAGCGCCAGCGGCGGGGTGGTCACGCGGGTCCGCAGCGCGGTTCACCCGACCAATTCGGCGGACCGCTCCGCGTAGAACCGCACCGGGTCGACCGGCACCCCGGCCACGTCGATCTGGAAGTGCAGGTGGGGTCCGGTGGAGTGGCCGCGGTCGCCCATCGTCGCGATGACCTCCCCGGTCCGCACGGATTGCCCGACCGACGCGAATCCGGCGTCGATGTGCCCGTAGGTGGAAATGATGTCGTGCGGGTGCTCGATCCGGATCCACAGTCCGTATCCGCTCGCCGGGCCGAAATCGATGACGACTCCCGACGAAGCGGCGCGGACCGGGGTGCCCACCTCGTTGGCCACGTCGACGCCTTCGTGCGTGGTCCCCCACCGCTCGCCGAACCCGCTGCTGATCTCGCCCTCGGTCGGCGCCACCCACTGCTGGGCGGGCTCGGGGCGCGGAGCTGCGAACTCGGCGGCGGGGACGGCCGCGGCGCGGGGTGGCGCGAAGGCGGCGGACAGGTCGGCGGACGCGCACGCGAGGCTGGCGGTGAACAGGACGGCCAGACCGCCGAGCGCGGTCCTCTCTCGAATTGCCATCGGATTCCACTCCTCCCGCCATCCGCCACACCGGGCGATGGCCGGGCTGAATTGGCGCGGAACGCGTCGAATTCCGTTCGACCCGACGCGGGGCGGCCCGGGTCGATTTCAGACGAGGAAATCCGGGAATGCATTCCGGAATGGCTCGATGGCATGAACGGCGTCGAATTCCCGCGCCTCGACCGGACGATGCGGGAAGTCAGCCAGAAGGAACCACCGCGAACACCGGGAGTCCACAGTGGTCGCGATTCTCGGTGAACCGGAGCGGTGCGGAATCCGAATACCGTTCCGCTCCTCACTGACGGTGCCGACCTGCCGATCGACCCCGGATTCACCCCTCCACCACGCCGGATCTCACCTGATCGAGTTAAAACGGGTCAGCGGGGCGTCCTCCCCGGCAGCTGACACCCGGCCGGCGGAACCCAGCTACCGCGAGCGATCACGATGCCGCCGCTCGGGTGACCGCGAACCCGGGTTGGCGGCGGCCTGGACGCGTGCACCGGATCGCCGCTGGCTCACGCGATCACGGCGCTGGCGCCGCGCGTCGGTGCGCAGAACGCCAGCGCCGCTTCCTCCCCCACCGATCAGCAATCCGCGCGGGTCGCTCGACTCTCCAGGTTCCGTTGCGGAAGAACGAGGTTCGAAGGTGCGGAAACGCTCATCGCCCGCCAGGGCGCGGACTCCAGCCGCGCCCGGACCAGGACGTCACGGCTCGACGAACTGCACGTCGAGCTGGATCTTGACCACGTCACCGAGCATCGCCTCGGCCATGCCGAAGCTGATGCCGAAGTCGCTGCGCCGGATCTGCCCGGTGGCCTCGAAACCGGCGTGCCGACTGCCGTCGAAGACGTCCTCGACCCCGCCGAACTCCACGGTGAAGCTGATCGGCCGGGTCACCTCACCGATGGTGAGCTCGCCGTCCATGGTCCAGTCCGCGCCCTCCCCGCTGAGCGCGGTGGAGCGGAAGGACATGGTTGGGCGCTTCTCCACGTCGAGCAGGTCGGGGGCGAGCACGTGCGCGTCGCGGTCGCGGTTGCCGGTGTCGATGGAGGCGATGTCCACCTCGGCGGTGATCGCGCTGTCCGCCAGCGTCTCGCCGACCACGAGCTCGGCTTGGAACGCGGTGAAGCGGCCGCGCACCTTCGACACCCCGAGGTGCCGGATGGCGAACCCGACGGAGGAGTGCGCCGGGTCGAGCGCCCAGCGGCCGGCGACGAGTGGGAGTGCATTGGTTCGAGTGGTCATGCCGCCACCCTGCGCCCCGGGACGAGCGCTGGGGAGACCGCGCGGAGGCTGGCCCTGGCAGGGCCACCTTGGGCGCGCCGGGCCGCGCTACGTTGGGGTGGTGCGTGACAACCAGTTCGGCGACTTCCTGCGGTCCCGCCGCGAGGCGGTGCGCCCGCAGGACGTCGGCCTGCCCACCGGCCCGCGGCGGCGCACGCCCGGGCTGCGTCGGTCCGAGCTCGCCACGCTGGCCGGAATCAGCGTCGAGTACCTGACCAGGCTGGAGCAGGGCCGCGACCGCCGCCCGTCCGCCGAGGTGCTGGGCGCCCTGCTGCGCGCGCTGCGGTTGTCGGCGGCGGACCGCGAGCAGCTGTGGGTGATCCTCGGCTACAACAAGCCGTCCGAGCTGTGCCCGAGCGCGCCCGAACCCCCAGCTCAGCAGGTCCGCCCGGGGGTGCGCGCGATCCTCGACCGGCTGGAACCGACCCCGGCCCTGGTGGTCAACCGGATCGGGGACGTGCTCGCGCACACCACCGGCTACCAGCGGCTCGCGGGCCCGCTCGGCGTGCTGGACGGGACGCCGCCGAACCTGGCCCGCTACCTGTTCACCGACCCCCGTGCCCGTGACGCGCACCCGGACTGGACGCTGCTGGCGGACGCGCAGGCGAACGCGCTCAAGCTCGGCTCCCACGAGCACGACCCGCACTCCATGCAGCTGGTCGCGGAGCTGTCCGCGGTGGGGACCGAGTTCACCGACCGGTTCCGCCGGACACCCACCCCGGTCACCCGCTCCGGCTCGGAGCGCTGGGTGCACCCCGAGGTCGGCGAGCTGCTGCTGAACTTCGAGGCCATGGACCTGGCTGATCTGGACGCGCAGCGCCTGCTCGCCTACGTCCCCGCCGACGAGACCACTGCCAAGGCCCTCGACCGCCTCAACGGCCGCCAGCCCGGCGCCCTGCGCGCGGTCTGAGCTCAGGCGGGGCGCGCGGAGACCTCCAGCACCCCGGGGACGGCGTCGAAGACCTGCCGTACGCAGTCGGCCAGGCCCTCACGGGTGGGCTCGCCCGCCCGCTGCAGCCACAGCTCGAGCGCCCGGTGGAACGCGGCGATCGCGAGGTCCATCGCCAACCGCACCTGCAGGTCGACCTCGTCGGGCAGGTCGTACCGCTGCCGCAGCACGTCGACCGCCTCGTTGGTGGTCCGCTCGCAGAACTGCTTGCCGTGCGCGTCGATGGACGGTGCCCCGACGGCGACCTGCCTGCTCAGCAGCACCCGCTGCGACCAGCCCTCCGGCATCGCGCGCATCGCGCTCACCAGGGTGTCCCGCAGCACGTCGACGAGGGCGCGGCTCTCCGGATCGCGCCCGCCGAGGTCCGCGACGAAGGCGGTCCACATGTCCTCGACCGGTGCCAGCGCCACGTCCTCCTTGCCGCCGAAGTAACGGAAGAACGTGGTCTTCGAGACCTCGACCGCCTCGCACAGCTCGTCGAGCGTGGTGCCGTCGAAGCCCTGGTCGGTGAACTTCGCCAGCGCGGTGTCGATCAACGACTGCCGGGTGCGCTGCTTCTTGCGCTCGCGCAGCGAGGCGGGGGCGGGTGAGGTGCTCATCACAAACAGTTTACCGCACGCCTAACGGTACTCGTAAATTTTCGTTACTCAGTAACACTTTGGAGGACCTGATGCGCGCACTCCTCGTCGACCGCTCCGCCCCCAGCGGACTCCGCCTCGGCGACGTCCCCGTCCCCGACCCCGCCCCGAACCAGGCCCTGATCAGGGTCGTCGCGACCTCCCTCAACTACGGCGAGGTGCGGGTGGGCATCGAGCTCGTCCCGGAGGGGACCGTGCTGGGCTGGGACGCGGCCGGGATCGTCGAGCGCGCCGCCGCCGACGGGACCGGCCCGGCCGCCGGAACCCCGGTGGTCACGCTCGCCGCGAACGGCGGCTGGGCCGAGTTCCGCGCGGTGGACACCGATTCGATCGGCACCGTGCCGGAGGGCGCGGACCTCGGCGCCATCAGCACCATCCCGGTGGCCGGTGCCAGCGCCCTGCGCGGGCTGCACCGGGTCGGCCCGGTCCTCGGCCGGCGGGTGCTGATCACCGGCGCCACCGGAGGCGTCGGCCGGTACGCCGTGCAGCTGGCCAGGATGGGCGGCGCGCACGTCACCGCGTCCACCGGGAACCCCGACGCGTACGCCGACGAGCTGCGTGCGCTCGGCGCGCACCGCGTCGTCGCGGACCCGGCCGAATCGGGCACTGTGGACGGTGTGCTCGACATGGTCGGCGGCTCGCAGCTGGTCGCGGCGCACGACCGCCTCGCGGTGGGCGGCACGCTGGTCGCGATCGGGCACTCGGCGGGCGAGGCCGAGCACTTCCCGCTCGGCGCCATGTACGGCGACTTCGGCAGGCACGACCGCTCGATCACCACGTTCCACCTGCTCGGCTGCACCGGCCTCGCCCCGGATCTGAGCTGGCTCGCCGACCGCGTCACGACGGGCGAACTCGACCCGCAGGTGTCGTGGCGCGGCCCCTGGGACCGAGCGGCGGAAGCCGTCGACCTCCTGCTCGGCCGCAAGCTGCACGGCAAGGCGGTCCTGGAAATCGCCTGAGCAAGCGGTTTCCCCTGCACACAGGTCGTGAGTGCGAAACGGTGCTAGAACACTGTTACGCACTCACGACCCCCACCGCCACCCGGGCCCGCGCCCGCGCCCGCAAGTGGTTTCTGCTGCTACAGACCCACAAACCACTCACGGGCCCAACAGGCCCCCTACCCCGAAAGCAACCGGTGGCGACCCGCCTACTCCGCTTCCAGCGGCCAGACGACGGGTTCCGGCGGCTGGCGCGGTGGCGAGTCGAGCTCTGGGGCTTCAGCAGCTCGCGAAGATTCCCATGCGCTCATCAAGAAGATCTCCACAGGGCTGCTGCGGTAGCTGCCGTTGGAAAGTGAGCAGTTCCATGCTTTTCGGCGCTTGGACAAGGCTCACTGGCGGAAGTCGAGCCGCAGCGCGGATAACGCCCACTGCGTCGAAGTCGCGCTCACAGCCAGCGCGGTTGGCGTGCGCGACGCCAAGGACCGCAACAGCGGCACACTCGCCTTCAGCCCCGGGCAGTGGGCGTCCTTCACCAGCTTCCTGCAGGAGTGAGGGTTCGCCTGCGTGATGGTGGTGCGCCGGGGGTCGTGAGTGCGAAACGGTGCTAGAACACTGTTACGCACTCACGACCCGCTCAGGCTCCGACGGTGCCGTCGATGGCTTCTCGGATGAGGTCCGCGTGGCCGTTGTGGCGGGCGTACTCGTTGATCAGGTGCAGCATCACCATGCGCAGGGACACCTCGTCGTCCCGGCGGGCGTTGTGGGCCGTCACGTCCAGGGATGGCGCCGCGAGCTCGATCCGCCTGGAGTGCTCGACCTCCGCCTGCCAGGCCGCGAAGGCCTGCTCGCGGTTTGAGCCGCTCGGATCGTACGCCGCCTGGAAGTCGCCGTCGTCCGACCAGACCAGCGGGAGGTCGTGCTCGCCGTTGATGGTGCGGCGGAACCACGTGCGCTCCACCTCCGCCATGTGCCGGACCAGCCCGAGCAGCGACAACGTCGAGGGCGGGCTCGCCGCGCGCCGCAGCTCGTCGTCGCTGAGCCCTTCGCACTTCATCACCAAGGTGGCGCGGTGGAAGTCCAGGTACCGCCGCAACATCTCCCGCTCATCACCCACGACCGGCGGCGTGATCCGCTCCACGACGTTCCTCCTCCTGCTCCGCGAGTCATCGCCCTGCATCCTCCACTGCCAGCGTGGACCGCGGCACCGCCTCACGAGACGACCACCGCCACCGCTGCCAACGCGACGTAGATCGCGGCAGCCACGCCGAGGCCGAAGCGGAGCAGGGTGTGCTCGGCGAGCTTCGCGCGGTCTCCGGCCACCGCCAGGGCCAGCATGATCATTGGTAGCGAGGTGAACACCGCGTGGCCCGCCGCGCTGTTCTGGACGGCGGCGAACCACTCGCCGACGCCGCTCGTCGCGAGCCGCTCCTGCAGCGGCATCATCAGCGCGTTGCCGCCGACGTTGGAGCCGGTGATGAACCCGCTGAGCATGCCGAGCGCGGGCGCTGCCAGCACGGCCACCAGCTCCGGTGCCGCCTCGACCGCGCTGCCCAGCTCACCGATCATGCCGCTGCCCGCCATGAGCCGACCGAGCACGACGAACCCGGTCAGCGCGAGCAGCGGCCGCCCGACCCGGGTGAACGCAGCGCGGACATCGGCGCCGTGCACGCGACCGCGGTCCAGCAGCAGCGCGGCTGCGAGCAGCGGCAACCCGGGCGAGGACAGCAGCGCGAAGCTGGTGTCGCCCGCGCGCAGCTCCAGCGGCGGAACCCCGAGCGCGGTGGCCGCGCGAGTGACGGCGATACCCCCGAGGACCAGCCCATACGCGCCCAGGACCTCGGGCGGCGGCAACAACCGACCGGCCCGACGCGCGGCGGCCAGCACCAAGATCGCGGTGGTCAGCAACCCGGCGAGGACACCGGCCGCCTCGACCACGCCCAAGCTGTTGAGCGCGAACAACCCGATCGAGAGCATCCCGCCCGCGCCCACCGCCACGACGACGGCGAGCACTCGGCGCTTGGGCTTGGCCAGCAGCGTCGCCCACGCGGTCACCAGCGGGAACACCAGGCAGCTGGTGACGGCGGTCGCGGTGCCCAGCGCGGCGGTGTCCGTGCTCGCCAGCGCCGCACCGATGACGGTGGCCAGGCCGAGAGTGCCCCACGGCATGATGTTCATGCCGAGCATGGCCTGCCGCAGCGCGGTCGCGGGCGGCGCCAGTGCGAGCAGGACCGGCACTGTCACCAGCAGCGACACCCCGAAACCCGTGAGCGCCTCCACCGTGGGCGCGATGCCCGCGACCACCAGCGCGATCTTCGCCGGGCCGGGCAGCGGCAGCTCCCGCGCCCACTCCTGCAGCGACCGGTGCACCTCCCGGCGCGTGAGCACCTAGCTGAGGTAGACACCGGGCAGCATCACCGCGGCCGCGTTCAGCACCAGCAGGCCGGTGCCCCCGGCGTCAGCCGCGAGGTCCGCGGGCAACGCGAAGTCCGGCACCCACCAGATCAGCACCACCGCCAGCGCGGCCCCGGCGAACGCCGCCCAGTGCGCGGGCCGGCGCAGACCGGTGATCATCACCAACACCAAGACGAGCGGGGAAACCGCAGCCGTCCACACCATTGCTCGAACCTTCCGTCGTGCGCTGCGCACAGCCTCGCGCCGCGCGCGACGACGGTCTTGAACGAAAGTCCCGCTAGGGGCGAATCGCGCCGGGGGTGACGCCGAAGTACCGCTTGCAGATGCGGGTCAGGTGCGCCTGGTCCGCGAAACCCGCGGCAGCGGCGACCTCCGCCGGGGGCTGCCCGGCGAGCAACAGCTGGCGAGCGCGGTTGGCGCGCAGCCGCAGCAGGTAGGCGTGCGGCGGCAACCCGTAAGCCCGGCGGAAGGTGGCGATGAGCGTGGTGCGCGGCATGCCCGCGGCGGCGCTGAGCTCCGCGACCGTGACCGGCTCGGTCCACCGGTCGTGCAGCAGCTGCCGCGCGAGGTCCGCGCCCCGGGGGCCGCCCGGAGCACCAGGGGCGGACCTCGGGCCGGTGCGGGCGTGTCGGCGCAGCACCGCGCCCAGTCCTTCGAGCAGCAGGGATTCCGCGGTGAGCGGGTCCCCGGCGTGCTCCTGCACCCGGTGGACGTCGCGCATCCGGGAGAACAGCGCCGAGTCCCGCACGGCCGTCTCCGGGAACCAGACGTCGGTGGTGCCGAGGTGCTCGCGCGCCAGCTCGTCGACCATCGCGGTGTCGAAGTAGAACATCCGGTACCGCCAACCTGAGTCCACCGCGGCGAACCCGGTGTGCACCTGCCCGGGGTTGAGCACGACCAGCTGCCCGGCCGGGATCACCACCTTCCCGCCGACCAGGTGCAGCCCTTCGGCGCCCTGCTCGATGACGCCGACGGCGAGCTGCTCGTGGCTGTGCCGGTCGAAGGCGAACCGCTCGAACCGCGCGGCGAACAGCTCCACCTGCGGACTGCTCGCGGCGGTCCACAACCGCGCATGCTCCTCACCCACCCGCCCATGCTCACACGTCCCGCCCCACTCCAGGAGCGTGTCCACGACGTCATCAGCTGGGTTCGTGGCTGGCTGTGGTGTCGTCGGGCGGCACCCGCCCGCCGTCATGCCCGCTGAGCACCACGCCGACCAGGGCCACGATCACGCCGACGACGGCGAGGCGGCCGCTCAGCCGCAGGACCCACCCCGCCAGCGATCCGGTGCGTGGTCCGCGCAGCTCCTCCGAACGCCGGGCCGGGCGGACCAGGCGCACCAGGAGGAGTGCGGCGATCGGGAGCTGCAGCAACCAGATCGCGGTGCGGAACCAGCCGTCGTACCAGACGTTCGTGCCGTACAGGAGGGTGTGCCAGACGCTCAGCGCGTACACGGCGATCACGAAGCGGTGCAGGACGCGCCAGGTCTTGGGGCCGAGGCGGTGCCGGACGTAGAAGAGCAACCCCAGCGGGATGGCCAGGTACAGGGCCGCCTGCCCGATGGGGATGGCGATCCTGCCGGTGCCCGAGACGTAACCGCCGGGCACGAAGGTCTCCACGAAGGCGGTGCCGACAGCGGTGTCGTCCCGCACCAGCTCGGCACCGAACAGCAGCGCGTGCGCGACGATGAGCGCGATGGTGTTGAGGCTGGTGGTGCGGTGCAGGCGCTCCAGCCGCCGACCGGGCAACCAGGACGGGCGCGGACCGGAGAGCAGCAGGCCCAGGACGACGGTGATCCAGGCCCACAGCAGGGCGGACCACCCGAATGCCTGGCTGAGGAAGTACATCCAGAACGTGCCCGCGTCGGCCATGAAGGGCATGACGGACACGGTCGCGGAGGTCCCGGCGCGGATGCGCACGTAGAGGAGCGCGAAGACCGCGCCGGTCACGACCAGCGCGACCAGGCCGTCGGGCACTGCGGCGCGCAGGTCGGCCCGCAGAGTGGGGCGCCGACCACCGGTGCCGCGCCGCTCGGCCGGTCCGGGGGCGGGTTGCGCCGGGGATGACGTCATCATGCAGCCTTCTCGGTCGGCTGGTGCGCGGGCCTTCCGCGCACAGCGCGCCAACACGCACTGCAGGACAAGTCGGATGGGAGCGGCGGAAGTTCCCCGTTCTCAGCTGCCGATCTCCCGGCGGAGCGCCGCGGTGAACGCCTGCAGCGCCCGGATCGACGCCTCCTCGTCATCGGCCCGCCAACAAGCCTTGACGTAGGCGTTCGCGTGCTCGCGGGTCTCCTCCGAGCACAGCGTGTGGACGACGGCCCGGCCGCGCTGCAGCTGGGCCTGCCACTCGCTCGGCTCGAACGAACCTACCCACGCGCGGCTCCCGCTGCGGAACTCGAAGATGCTCGTCCCGGCGCTGACCATCTCGGCGGCCCCGGACAACTTCTGGTCGCGGAGCCACTTTCCCGTGCTCAGCCCGGCTCTTGATCCAAGCCCCCAGCAGGCGCACCCGAGAACCCCAGCAACGCAGCGATGATCCCAGCCAGAACATTGATCACGACAGGCAGGCTAGGTGCTGCCGCCGGGTCAGCGCTCGGAGTTGAAGGGAGCCGTCCCGGCGTCCGGGGTCCACCGCTGGAACAGCGGCAGCAGCTCGGCTGCCAGCACGGACCGCAACCCGTCCGGCGTGGGCACGATGACCCGCATCTCCGGGTAGTAGTCGGCAAACACCTGCCGGTCCCGCCCGCACGGTCCTGTCACCCCGCGCCCGTCGCTGCCGACCGCGACGATGCACTCCAGCTGCCGCGCACCCTGGGCCCGCGCGGAACCGATCGCGACCAGCTCGGCGCACGGCCCACCGGTGAAGTGGTACAGGTTCACGCCGGTGAACGCACGGGAATCGGCCCGCACGGCAGCGCCCATCGTGTGGATGCCGGACGCACCATCGGTGTTCTCGTCGATCGTCCGACGCGCGAGCTCGACCAGTTCGCACTCGTCCTCACTGAGCGGTCGCGCTGAAGGCGGTACGTGCACGCGAACACCCTGGCCCAGCCCCAACCCCACCCGCAACAACAATTCGCACGACCTCAGCCACAACCCTTGTAAGCAGCGAGCACGTCCCGCAACGACCCCCGCATCCGCAACCGCCCCTCGTCCATCCAGATCGCCGAGCTGCACAGCTCCAGCAGGAGCTCCTCGGCGTGCGAGGCGAACACGAGGATGCCCGAGCGGTTCACCAGCTCGACCATCCGCTGCCGCGCCTTGGCGATGAAGGCCGCGTCGACCGCGCCGAGGCCCTCGTCGAGGATCAGGATCTCCGGGTCGATCGTGGTCACCACCCCGAGCGCCAGCCGCACCCGCATGCCGACGGAGTAGGTCCGCAGCGGCATCGCCAGGTAGTCGCCGAGCTCGGTGAACTCGGCGATGTCCGCCACCCGCCGCTGCATCTGCTTGCGGGTCATCCCGAGGAACAGGCCGCGGATGATGATGTTCTCGTAGCCGGAGACCTCCGGGTCCATCCCCACGCCCAGGTCGAAGACCGGCGCGACCTTCCCCACGATCCGCGCGCTCCCGCGGGTGGGCTCGTAGATCCCGGACAGCAGCCGCAGCAGCGTGGACTTGCCCGCGCCGTTGTGCCCGACCAGGGCAACCCGGTCGCCATCGCGCAGCGACAGGGTGATGTCCCGCAGCGCTTCGATGATCGGGACACCCGTTCCGGTGCCGATCTTGCCGCCGACCTTGCCCAGCACGGTCTTCTTCAGCGACCGCGTCCTGGCCTCGAAGACCGGGAAGTCGACGCAGGCACCCCGCACGTCGATGCTCACCATGCTCCACCCTCCAGATGCGAATGATAATTACCGTTCGCATCTTAGTCACGTCCCCACACTTCCCCGGGAGTTGCGCAGGACCGCCCCCGGGATGGCGGCGCGGTAACGTCAGCCCGGTGAGCCAGCAGCACGCCGAGCACTTCCGCCCGCCGCAGCAAGCCCGCAGCCGGGAGTCGCTGAACAAGCTGCTGGTTGCCGCCGAGCACGTGCTGAGCACCGGGGGCGTCGAGGAGTTCACCGTGGCGGCGGTGGCCGAGCACGCCGGTGTCTCCGTGGGCGCGATCTACCGGCGGTTCACCGGCAAGGACCAACTGCTCCAAGCCGTCAAGGAACAGTTGATGGCGCAGTTGGAAACCACCGTCGCGGAAGCGCTCGGCTCAGCCGGACCGGAGTTGCCCGACCTCATCGGCGCCTTCACCCGCGCCATGGCGGACACGTTCTCGCACCACACCCGCACCTTCCCGGAACTCCTCAGCGGCCAACGCGCCGAAGGGGTCGAACGCGGCCTGCAAGCACTCGCGACGATCCAGCAGTCCCTGGCCGAGGCCGCGCGACCGCACCTGGACGGCATCCGCCGCCCCGACCCCGAGCGGGCTTTGCGCATCGCGACCCGAACCATCATCAGCTCGTGTGTGCACCGGGCGGCGACCTGCCAGGCCTGGTCGGACGAGCTCAGCTGGGCCGAATGGGCCAGCGAGACCACCGACATCGCGGTGGCCTACCTGACCAGGTGATGGTTTCCAGGTCACGTTGCCGTGAACGGCGGAACCCGGCCGGAGCGCGCAGCGTCCGAGCCTCCGATTCCCGTACCTGGAACGGAGCGACATGACAGCCCTCTACCGGATAGCCATCGAGGACCGGACCGACGCCACCGTGCGCGGCCGCTTCCACATGATCAACCCCGACGCGGGGGTCCTCCCGGACTACGAGGAACTCGTGCTGGAGATCATGCTCGACGCGTGGGACCGGATGCGGGACGACAGCTTCTACCCCGGCGACGGGCTCACCGACGACGCACTCCCCGTCTCCCCCGACGAGGCGGCCGAGATAGCCGACGGGCACGAACTGAAGGAGCTGTTCAAGGAATCCATCGACGGGGACGACGTCCTCTTCGACTGCTTCGCCGAGATCATCGAGTCCGCCGAGGTCAGCGAACCGCGGAACACCCCGCCCTTCTGGGAGGCCGAGGAATTCGGGGACACCGACGAGGACTTCCCCGAAGAGGTCGAGCCCTACCCGTACGTCGAGTTCACCTTCACCGCCCGCAAACCCGACTACGTCGTCCACCTGCTGCCCGGCACCCACTGGGCCACAGCCCAGTACTGCGACTGACCCCGCTACGGGTTCGTTGCCGGGCCGTCAGCTGGGGCGGCTGACGGCCATCTTCGCGGCGAAGAAGCCCAACAGGGTGCCAGAGGCCAACCGCTGCGCCTTGAGCACGCGCGGACGGCGGGCCAAGTACCCGGCGAGCGCGGCGGCGGTGAGCACGATGAGGCCGTTGACGGTCACCCCGACCACAATCTGCGCGGCCCCAAGCTGGAGGAACTGCCACCACGTCGCACCCAGCGCGGGGTCGATGAACTGCGGGATCAGCGCGGCGTACAGCAGCGCGATCTTGGGGTTCAGGAGGTTCGTCAGCAACCCCACCCCGAACAACCGGGCCGACGAGTGCGGGACCAGCTCGCGCGGTTCGAACGGCGACCCGCCACCGGGGCGCAGGACCTGCCAAGCCATCCACGCCAGGTACGCCGCACCCAAGAACTTCACCACGTGGTACGCCCCAGGCACGGCCACGAACAACGCGGACAGCCCAGCAGCGGCAGCGATGAGGTAGACGACGAACCCGAGGGCAACCCCGCCAAGCGAGACGAGCCCGGCCCGCCGCCCCTGCGAAATGGCCCTCCACGCCAGGTAGATCATGTTCGGCCCAGGAGTCAGCACCATGCCCAACTCCACCACCACAACACCGAGCAACGACGCGAACGACACGAATTCCACCCGCCGAACCTATCCGGAGACACCGCGCTCACCTGCCCAGCGCCCGCACCACCTCGCCGACCCGCGGGCCAAGCCAGGACTGACTTCACGGTCGCTCCGCGGCAGAAGACCAGCGCGGTGCGGAAACCACCAGCGCGCTCATTCCAGAGTGGGTTTCGAAGGAGCTCGCGCCGGAGTCTGCCCCACAAAAATGACACTGCGGCGGGAGCCGAGATCATCGATCTCGCCTCCCGCCGCAGGTCAGCGGGCTGAGCCCGGCGGAGCCGCCTGAGGGAATCGAACCCTCGACCTACGCATTACGAGTGCGTCGCTCTGGCCGACTGAGCTAAGGCGGCAGTGCGCGGTCAAGTGTAGCGGGCTGGCTCCCGGGGTCGTGCACCGACCCCGGTTGGGCCGAAGACCGGCGTCACCCTGCGGCGATCTCGTCGTTGAGATCGGAGTGATGCCCGTCACTCGACCTGGAGGGGGTCGGATGCGCGCTGTTCGTCGGTTCGGCGTGTGCGCCGCCGTGTCGTTGGTCGTGGCTGGGCTTTCCGGGCCCGCCGCCCTCGCGCAGAGCTCTCCGCCGACCACACCGATCCCGTCGCCGGTCGACCCTGATCAACCACCTGCTTCCGTGCCGACCCCGGCTCCCGGGCCGGTCGTGGCCGATGCCGGGACCTTGATCGGTGTCGTCCGGGTGCTGCCGGGCACCGTGCCGACCGAGTCGATCATCGACGACCCCGAGTTCCAGGAGGAGCTGCCGAAGCAGTCCGTCGCCGAGGCGGGGCTGGGGCGGGCCATCGCGCAGGCCAACTCCACTGCCTACTTCGCGCACGAGCGGGCCGTCGCCGAGGCGTCGCCGGTGGGGGTCGCGGTGTTCGGGAAGGTGCCGCAGCTGCCGGTCGGGTTGGCGCAGGCCGCGCTGCCGGACCGGCCGGAGCCGATCACCTCGGGCCTGCAGCCGCCCAGCTCACCGGCCGATCAGCTGGTGGAGCTCAGCGGTTTGGACGGCAGCGTGCACGCGCGGTGGGACAAGCAGGCCGGGCCGTGCGTGTCGCCGATCGCCGACGCGCGGTACTCGCTGGGCAGCGCATCGGCGGTCAACGCGCTGCCGGAGGGGTTGTCGCTGGGCGGGCTGCTCGGCGGTGGGCAGCCCACCGCAAGCGGTACCGGTTCGCTGCTGCACGTGCCGAACGCCGCCGAGGCGCGCTCCACCGTGCAGCTCGTCGACGTGCCCGGGCAGGTCGGCAAGGCCGTCCAAGCCACCTCCGCCCTGCAGCTGGCCAGCGTCCAGCTGTTCGCCGGGACCTCGCAGGAACTCCGGGTCGACGTGGTCGGAGCACCCCGGTTGACCGCCACCGCCACCGGCGACCCCGCCACGTCCACTGTGGAGTACCAGGCTCCGGCGCTGCGGGTGTCGCGGGGTGGTGCGGAGCTCGGCGTGCTCGACGCCGCGAACCCGGACCTGGACGTTCCGGTGCTTGACGCCGGGGTGCTGCGGCTGAGCGTCGGCGAGCTGAAGCAGGACGTCGTGGGCACCGAGGTCCGGGCCGCGGCGCGGCTCTTCGACCTGCAGGTCCTGCGGGGGCACGCGGTGGGCCTGCCGACCTCCCTGCTGCAGGTCTCCTTCGGCGAGCAGATCGCCCGGGCCGGGGCGCCGACCGGTGGCGTGGACTGCACGGTCGCGCCGGCGCCACCCGCGCCCGCGCCGGTTCCGGCGGGCACCGCACCGCAAGCCGCCCAGACCTTGGCACTCACCAGCAGCGGCTACTACGCGATCCCGCTGTTCTGGACCGGCACCGGACTGCTGCTCCTGGGCTCGATCATCCTCGCCGTGCTGCCCCGCCGGAGGGCCTGAGCATCAGCCCGTGTGGAGGGTGGCGAGCATGGCTTCCACCGCGATGATCGGCTTCACGTTCTGCGTCAGGGCCACCCGGCACTCCAGGACCGCGTCCAGGCGGCGCAGGGCCGACTCCGACGTCCACTCCGCCGCCGCCTTGGCGATCGAGCGCTCGAAGTCCGGGTGGTTCAGCGGGGCGGACGAGCCCGCTCGGGTCACCAGGACGTCGCGGTAGAAGCCCGCCAGGTCCACCAGGGCCAGGTCCAGGGCATCGCGCTGGGAACGGGTCGCGCGCGACTTCTGGCGCTTCTCCAGCTCCTTGAGCGCCGCGTTGGCCCCTCGGGTCGCCGCAGCGGTGCCCTTGCCGGTGCCGCCCGCGCCCATCGCCGTCTTCAGCTCTTCCTTCTCCGCCTCGTTGCGGTCCTCGTTCGCCGTGACCGCCTCGGTCTCGGCCAGCTTCACCAAGCCCGTCGCGGCGGTGAAGACGTCCGAGAACCGGCGCAGCCCCAGCGGGATCCGCAGCACCGACTCGCGCCGCTCACGCGCCTCCTCGTCGGTCGCCAACCGCCGCGCGCGGCCGATGTGACCGCCGCACACCGAGGCCGCCCACTGCGCCAGCTGGGCGTCGACGCCGTCGCGCTCGTGCAGCACCTCGGCGATCGCGCTGGACAACGGCGTGCGCAGCTGCACCACGCGGCACCGGGAGCGGATCGTCACCGACACGTCCTCCGGGTGGTCCGACGGCGCGCAGAGCAGAAACACCGTGCGCGGGGGCGGCTCCTCCACCGCCTTGAGCAGCGCGTTCGCCGCGCCTTCGGTGAGGCGGTCGGAGTCCTCGATGAGCACGACGCGCCACTGGCCGGTGGTCGGGCGCCGAGCCGCCGCCTGCACCAGCGAACGCATCTCCGCGACCGAGATGGACAAGCCCTCCGGCACCACCAAGCGCACGTCGGCGTGGGTGCCGTGCATGACCGTCCGGCACGCCGTGCAGCTCCCGCAGCCCACGACGTCGGGATCCGTGCACTCCAGCGCCGCGGCGAAGGCGCGAGCCGCGATCGAGCGGCCCGAACCCGGCGGGCCGGTGAACAACCAGGCGTGCGTCATGGCGCCCGGCGGGACCGGTTCACCGCGGACCTGGCGACGGGCTGCGGACACCGCGGCGTGGAGCGTCCGCACCGCGTCGGGCTGGCCGACGACCTCCGCCCACACCCCGGTGTTCAACTGCTCCGGAGCGTCGGTCCGCATTCGTGTCGCCTCCCGTGTCTGCGCCGGGCGAGTCCTCGCCCCCACGACTCTACGGTGCCGCCCCGACCACGGGCGGAGGCCTAACCGAACAGCGCCGCGAACACGACCGCCAGCAACGGCAGGGCCAGCATCACGAAGCACCCGATCTTCGCCGCCGAGCTGGTCCCCTTCGCCTTCCCAGCGCTCTGCGGCTGCGCGGGCTGGTGCTGCGTGCGCGCCGGGGGCAGCGAGAACGGCTCGACCTGGTCAGCCACCAGGCGCGGAACGGGCGGTCGCGGTGCCACCGACCTGGTCCGGGCCGGCGGCACCGCGCGTGTCGTGGTCAGGGCATCCGGGTGGACGCGCAGCGGCGGCAACGCCTGCGTGCCGTCCGGGCCGGACAGCGCGTCCCTCCGCGTCACGACGACTTCGACGAAGAACTGGCCCGCTTCTTGGTCGCCGTGCCGGTCGACTTGCTGGTGGTCTTCTTCGCCGTGCTGGTCGACTTCGTGGTCGTCTTCTTGGCCGCGGTGGTCTTCTTCGCCGGGGCCTTCTTCTTCGCCGGGGCCTTGGCCCGCCGCTCGGCGAGCAGCTCGACCGCGCGGTCCATGGTCAACGACTCCACGTCATCGCCCTTGCGCAGCGACGCGTTCGTCTCGCCGTCGGTGACGTACGGGCCGAACCGGCCGTCCTTGATCACCAGCTGCTTGCCGGTGTCCGGTGCCTCGCCGAGCTCGCGCAGCGGCGCCGCGGCAGCCCGCCGACCACGCTGCTTGGGCTGCTCGTAGATCTTCAGCGCCTCTTCCAGGGTGATCGAGAAGATCTGCTCCTCGGTCTCCAACGACCGCGAGTCCGTGCCCTTCTTCAGGTACGGGCCGTAGCGGCCGTTCTGCGCGGTGATCTCGTTGCCGCTCTCCGGGTCGGTGCCCACCACGCGCGGCAGCGACAACAGCTTCAGCGCGTCCTCGAGCGTCACGGTGTCCAGCGACATCGACTTGAACAGGCTGCCGGTGCGCGGCTTGCCCTTGCTGCCCTCCGGCAGGACCTCGGTGACGTACGGGCCGAAGCGGCCCTCCTTGGCCACCACCTCGTGCCCCGACTCCGGGTCGGTGCCCAGGCTGCGGCCCTCCATCGGGGTGGAGAACAGCTTCTCCGCGATCTCCACGGTCAGCTCGTCCGGCGGCAGGTCGTCGGGCAGGTTCGCCCGCTGCGACGACTCGTCCTCCAGGGCTCGCTCCAGGTACGGCCCGTAGCGGCCGACCCGCACATAGACGGTGCGGTCGTGGTCGTCGGTGAACATCGGGATCGAGTTGACCGCCCGCGGGTCGATCTCCTCGACGCTCGAGCCGACCAGCTTCTTCAACCCACCGGCGCGGCCGATCGAGCCCTCCGGGCCCACGTCGCCACCGAAGTAGAAGCCGGACAGCCAGCTGGTGCGCTGCTCGCGCCCCTCGGCGATGCGGTCCAGCTCGTCCTCCAGCGCCGCGGTGAAGTCGTAGTCCACCAGCCGCTCGAAGTGCTTCTCCAGCAGCCCGACCACGGCGAAGGCGATCCACGACGGGACCAGGGCGGAGCCCTTCTTCCACACGTAGCCGCGCTCCTGCACGGTGCTGATGATGGAGGCGTAGGTCGACGGGCGGCCGATGCCCAGCTCCTCCATCGTCTTGACCAGGCTGGCCTCGGTGAAGCGCGGCGGCGGGTTGGTGGTGTGCCCGTCCGGCGACAGCTCCGGCGCGGTGACCGGCTGGTCCTTGACCAGCTGCGGCAGCCGCGACTCGGCGTCGTCGGCGACCCCGCCGGCCTCCGAGTCGACCGCCTCGACGTAGGCCTTCAGGAAGCCCGCGAAGGTGATGGTGCGGCCCGAGGCGGCGAAGGTGCACTCCTCACCGCTGGTCGCGGTGCCGGTGATGCGCACCGACAGGGTGGTGCCCTTGGCGTCGGCCATCTGGGAGGCGATGGTGCGCTGCCAGATCAGCTCGTACAACTTGAAGCCGTCGACGTCGTTGCCCAGCTCGGCGGCGACCGCGCCCGGGGTGCGGAAGCTCTCACCCGCCGGGCGGATCGCCTCGTGCGCCTCCTGCGCGTTCTTCACCTTGCGGTTGTACTGGCGCGGCTGCGGCGACAGGAACTGCTCGCCGTAGAGGTCGCGGGCCTGGTTGCGCGCCGCCGCGATCGCCGTCTCGGACAGCGTCGTGGAGTCGGTTCGCATGTAGGTGATGTAACCGTTCTCGTACAGCCGCTGCGCCGTGCGCATCGTGCGGTCCGCCGAGAAGCGCAGCTTGCGGCTGGCCTCCTGCTGCAGCGTGGAGGTCATGAACGGCGCGTACGGCTTCCGCGTGTACGGCTTCTCCTCGACGCTGGAGACGTGCAGCTGCGCGTCGGTCAGCGCCTCGGCCAGCGCGCGGGCCTCGGCCTCGGTCAGCACCCGGATGTCGGCGTTCTTCAGCTGCCCGTCCGGACCGAAGTCGCGGCCGGTGGCCAGCTTCGCACCGTCCACCGTGACCAGGCGGGCGCCGAAGCGGCGCGGCGAGGCGTCCGGACCGGCGTCCATCGTCGCCGAGATGTCCCAGTAGTCGGCCGGCACGAACTTGATCCGCTCGCGCTCCCGCTCGACCACGATCCGGGTCGCCACCGACTGCACGCGGCCCGCCGACAGCTTCGGCATGACCTTCTTCCACAGCACCGGGCTGACCTCGTAGCCGTACAGCCGGTCCAGGATGCGGCGGGTCTCCTGCGCGTCCACCAGGTCGTGGTCCAGGTCACGCGGGTTGGCCGCGGCCGCCTGGATGGCCGACTCGGTGATCTCGTGGAACACCATCCGGCGCACCGGCACCTTCGGCTTCAACGTCTCCAGCAGGTGCCAGGCGATCGCCTCGCCCTCGCGGTCACCGTCCGTGGCGAGGTAGAGCTCGTCGACCTGCTTGAGCGCGTCCTTCAGCTCGGTGACCGTCGACTTCTTGTCGGCCGAGACCAGGTACAGCGGCTCGAAGTCGTTCTCGACGTTCACGCCGAGCCGGGCCCACGCCTGGCCCTTGTACTTCTCCGGCACGTCCTTGGCGTTCTTGGGCAGGTCCCGGATGTGGCCGCGGGAGGACTCCACGATGAAGTTCGAGCCCAGGTAGGAGGCGATCTTCTTGGCCTTCGCAGGCGACTCGACGATCACCAGGCGCCGACCACCGGAGCCCGCCCCGTTGGCGGACCCCGAAGCCCGGCCGGTCCCGCCAGCCTTCTTCGTCCGTGTCGACCCAGCCACGCTTACCTGCTCTCTTCTCCCGGAAGCATCCTTTGCTACCCGACAAGTTCCTCAGTGTGCCCCGTGCGCGGTTCCGTGCGCCGCCCGGGAAGGCACAGGGTTGCACATAACACGCCCATGCACGTCGGCGTCTTGCCTTACGAACGTATCGGGTGACGACGGTGTTCCGTTGCGTGACCTCGCGTGATGTGCGTCAACCCGGTCACGACACGAGTGGCCACGTTCGCTCGATCGCACCATCGGGCGTCGGACCGACCAGCTCGGCGAGCCTGGCCAGGCGGCGGCGCCCGGTGACGCGCAGCGCCGGGCCACCGGCGCGCGGGCCGACCGGCTTGGCCGGGAGGCCGCAGCCGAGCAGCGCCGCGGCCAGCGGCGCGTGCGTGTCGGGGGCGTGCGGGTCGAGCCCGAGGCGGTAGCCGGAGGGCTCGGCGGAGCCCGCGGTCAGCGCCCAGATGCGCAGGGCGGCGCCGTCCGGGACGTAGCCGGCGGGGACGGACTTCACCGCGCCGCGGAGCCACTGCGCGGCGAGGCCGGTGAGGTCGGTGCGGAAGGCGGTGCGGACCAGCGGACGGCCTTCGTCGGAGCGGCCGAGCTCGGCTTCCACCCCGCGCTGCGCGCACGCCTCGACCAGGGACCGGGCGCGCCACTCGGCGTCGACCACGACCGACAGCCGGGCTGCGGTCCCGCGGCCGAAGCCGACTGCCTGCCCCGGTCCGCACAGCAGGCCCGCCAGATCAGCGATGACGGGCTGCCGCGCCTCGGCCGAGTAGAAGGACAGCTGGTCCACGGCCCGCATGCTAGAACAGCCGTTCGACCTGTGCCACGGTTTCCACCCGTTTGAGCGAGCGGGAACCACAGTTTCAATTGAAACTGTAAAACACCTGGGGCCGGAGACCGCAACTTCCATGGAAAGCAGACGTCCGATTTCCATGGGAGTTGCGGGAGGCACCCGAGTGCCGGTGGGGTCAGCGGGGTGGTTGTGGTCCGCCGAGGAGGGGTTGGCACTCGGGGGACTTGCGGGCCGCCGCGTTGAGCTGCTGGTTCTGCTCCAGTTGGGTGAGCTCGTCCTGGAGGTTGAGCTGACCGCCCTTGTCCAGCTCCTGCTGGACCGCCGTCATCCCCTCCTGGAAGCGCTGCTTGTCGGTCGGGTCGACCTGCTCGGCCTTCGCCCGCGCCCCGCTCAGCAGGTCGCGGACCTGCGTGAAGCTCGCCTGGAACCCGTCGCCGAGCTGCTCCGCGCCGGCGACCGGCGGGGCGCCGAGGTCCTGCAGCCCGCGCGCCGTGTCGTCGGCGGACCGCGTGGCGGCGTCGATGCGGTTGATCACCGAGTCCTTCACCGCCGCGGTGTTGCTCCGGTCGATCTCCGGCAGGTTCTGCTGGGACGCGCTGAATCCGCTGATCAGGCCGCACATCTTGCCGGTCCAGGCCACCGCCTCCGCGCTCGGCGCGGACGGCTTCGGGGCGGGCGCCGGAGCGGCACCCGGGCCACCGGCGCACCCGGCCAGCGCGAGCGGGACGGCGGCCAGGACCGCGATCGACGTCGAACGAAACTTCATGCGCACTCCTCGCACAGATTGGAGTTACCTTCGGCGTGCGGCCCGACTCTCCCCCACCCGAGGCCGCGCTCCGCGACCCGGGGTGCGCGCTGCGGCGAAGGCCCAGCGCACGGCGAAGGGCGCCTCCCCCAGCGGGGAAGACGCCCTCCGGGTGGACTCGCGCGCTCTAGGAGGGCGCGCCGTTGATCGCCTTGTCGTCGGACGGGGATGACTCCGCGATCGACGTCGAGCGCCGCTTGGAGATCACCACCGCGGCGACGATCACCGCAACCGCCACCACCGCGATGCCGATGCGCACCGGCTGGTTCGCGCCCGCACCGACGGAGAAGGCCACCACGGCCGGTGCGATCAGCACCGACACCAGGTTCATGACCTTCAGCAGGGGGTTGATCGCCGGGCCCGCGGTGTCCTTGAACGGGTCGCCGACGGTGTCGCCGATGACCGTGGCGGCGTGCGCCTCGGAACCCTTGCCACCGTGGTAGCCGTCCTCGACCAGCTTCTTCGAGTTGTCCCAGGCACCACCGGAGTTGGCCAGGAAGATGGCCATCAGGGTGCCGGTGGCGATGGCACCGGCGAGGTAACCGGCCAGCGGACCGACACCGAGGCCGAAGCCGACCGCGATCGGCGCCAGCACCGCGAGCAGACCGGGCGTGGCCAGCTCGCGCAACGAGTCGCGGGTGCAGATGTCGACCACCCGGCCGTACTCCGGGCGCTCCGAGCCGTCCATGATGCCCGGCTTGTCCTTGAACTGGCGGCGCACCTCGTAGACCACCGCGCCCGCGGCGCGCGACACGGCGTTGATCGCCAGGCCGGAGAACAGGAACACCACGGCGGCGCCGATGACCACGCCCACCAGCACGTTCGGCGCGTAGACGAAGAACTCCGCGATGCCGAGCTGGCCGCCCACGTCCGCCAGCGCCGCACCGATCGCATCGGTGTAGGAGCCGAACAACGCCGTCGCGGCCAGCACCGCGGTGGCGATCGCGATGCCCTTGGTGATCGCCTTGGTGGTGTTGCCGACCGCGTCGAGCTCGGTGAGGATCTTCGCGCCCTCGCCCTCGACGTCACCGGACATCTCCGCGATGCCCTGCGCGTTGTCGCTGACCGGGCCGAAGGTGTCCATCGCGACGATCACGCCGACGGTGGTCAGCAGACCGCACCCGGCCAGCGCGATGGCGAACAGCGCCACCGGCAGCGAACCGGACAGCAGGAACGCGCCGAACACCGCGGCGCCGATGATCAGCGCGGTGTAGACGGCGGACTCGAAGCCGACGGAGAGCCCGGAGAGGATCACCGTCGCCGCACCGGTCAGCGACGACTTGCCGACGTCGCGCACCGGGCGGTGCTCGGTCGCGGTGAAGTAGCCGGTCAGCTTGAGGATGACCACCGCGAGCAGGATGCCGATGACCACCGCGGCCAGCGCGATCACCGCCGGGTTGCCGCTGGCCTGCTGCAGGGCCGGCGAGACACCGTTGAGGTCGGCGAAGGAGCTCGGCAGGTACAGCAGCGCGGCGACCGCGCAGAGCACCGCCGAGATCGCCGCCGAGATGTAGAACGACCGGTTGATCGCGACCAGCGCGTTCTCCCCGCTGCGGGCCTTGGTGATGTAGACGCCGATCACCGCGGTCAGCACGCCGATGGCGGGCACGATCAGCGGGAACAGCAGGCCGTGCAGGCCGAACGCGGCGGTGCCGAGGATCAGCGAGGCGACCAGCGTGACCGCGTAGGACTCGAACAGGTCGGCCGCCATCCCGGCGCAGTCGCCGACGTTGTCCCCGACGTTGTCGGCGATGGTCGCGGCGTTGCGCGGGTCGTCCTCGGGGATGTTCTGCTCGACCTTGCCGACCAGGTCGGCACCCACGTCGGCGGCCTTGGTGAAGATGCCGCCGCCGACTCGCATGAACATGGCCAGCAGGGCGGCGCCGAAGCCGAAGCCCTCCAGCACGCGCGGTGCGCCACCGGCGTAGACCAGCACCACGAGCGCGGCGCCGAACAGGCCGAGGCCGACCGTGGTCATGCCGACCACGCCGCCGGTGCGGAACGCGACGCGCATCGCCTTCTCGCGCCCCTCACCGGCTTCGCGGGCGGCCGCCGCGACGCGCACGTTCGCGCGGGTGGACAGCCACATGCCGAGGTAGCCGATGACGGCGGAGAACGCCGCACCGAACAGGAAGAAGATCGAGCGGCCGATCTGCTCGCCGACCGTTTCCGCGGGCAGCGCGAACAGCAGCAGGAACACGACCACCGCGAAGATCGCCAGGGTGCGGAACTGCCGGTTCAGGTAGGCCGAGGCACCTTCCTGCACGCCCTTGGCGATGTCCTGCATCTTGGCCGTGCCCTGGCCAGCGGACAGCACCTCCCTGATCAGGACGTAGCCGAAGGCCAACGCGGCCAGCGCGATCACCATCACCACGCCGACCACTGCGTAGTCGGCGCCGCCGAGTTCGATCCCGGTGGCTTGTTGGGCGAGGTCCATCCGGGTTTGCGAGCTCGGTGGTGCAGCGCCCTGGGCCCAGCCGTGCTGGACCGGGGTGAGCAGGGACATCCGTCCTCCTGGGTTGTGCTCGGTTCAGCACCGGTTCCGGTCGGCTCCCGACCGGCTCCGGTGCGCGGTAGGCGGCCCCGCCCGGTACGGCCGGTGATCGTCCGCTGGCCGTCCGTGGCGACGTCGTGGCTCGGGAGTCTATTCAGGCCCCGAGTGGCTTACCTCACGGTGTGATACGCACCTCTCCCCGACGTGGGAATCTGTTACCAGTTGATCGATTCAGTGCCCTACTTGATCACCCGTTCGGGTCGATCTTGATTTGGACCGATCGGGTGACATGAGGTATAGGACGTGGTTTCGCAGGATCCAACCGGGCCCCGGCAGCTGTCAGCCGCCGGCCCAACCACTCCACCCAGAACCATCCGATCGAGCGACACCGACACAGCTGCGGGAACCGGGAACTCGTGCGCAGCGCCCGAACCGGCCTGTGCGAGGCTCGCTGGCGTGGGCGCAGCGGAGCAGAACAGAGGGAAGCGGTTGCTCGACCGGGTGCTGGCCGGGGTACCGGCCGGCGAATCACCGGTCCGCCACGTCGCGCAGCTGCCGAACCGCCCGGCCCGCACCACCGACTGGCCGGAGTGGGTCCCGCCGCGGCTGGTCGAGGCGCTCCGCGAGCGCGGCGCCGACGAGCCGTGGGTGCACCAGGTCGAGGGCGCCGAGGCCGTCCGAGCCGGTGAGCACGTCGTGGTCGCCACCGGCACGGCGTCGGGCAAGTCGCTGGTCTACCAGCTGCCGGTGCTGTCCCGGCTGCTGGAGGACCGCCGCGCGACCGCGCTCTACCTGTCGCCCACCAAGGCGCTGGGCGCCGACCAGCTGCGCACCGTCGACGAGCTCGGGCTGGAGGAGGTCCGCGCCGCCGCCTTCGACGGGGACACCCCGCAGGTGGAGCGGGACTGGGTCCGCGCGCACGGCCGGTGGGTCTTCACCAACCCGGACATGCTGCACTTCGGCATCCTGCCCGGGCACAGCCGGTGGGCCCGGTTCTTCCGGCAGCTCACCCACGTCGTCGTGGACGAGTGCCACACCTACCGCGGGGTGTTCGGGTCGCACGTCGCGCTCCTGCTGCGCCGCCTGCGCCGGATCGCGCAGCACTACGGCGCCGACCCCGTCTTCGTGCTCGCCTCGGCCACCGTCTCCGACCCCGACGCGCTGGCCCAGCGCCTCACCGGGGTGCCCTGCCGCGCCATCACCGACGACGGCTCGCCGCGCGGGGCGCGGACCATCGCGCTCTGGGAACCGCCGCTGCTGGACGAGGTGATCGGCGAGAACGGCGCCCCGGTGCGCCGGGCCGCGGGCACCGAGGCGGCGCGGATCATGGCGGAGCTGGTCATCGAGGACGTCCGCACGTTGGCGTTCGTCCGGTCCCGACGCGGCGTCGAGCTGGCCGCGATCGCCGCGCAGCGGACACTGTCCGAAGTGGACGAGTCGCTGCCGGCCAAGGTCGCCTCCTACCGCGGCGGGTACCTGCCCGAGGACCGGCGCGAGCTGGAACGCTCGCTGCTCACCGGCCAGCTGCGCGCGGTGGCCACCACCAACGCGCTGGAGCTGGGCGTCGACATCTCCGGGCTCGACGCCGTGGTGGTCGCCGGATACCCGGGCACGCTGGCCTCGTTCTGGCAGCAGGCCGGTCGCGCCGGGCGGGACGGCGAAGGTGCGCTGGTGGTGTTCGTGGCGCGGGACGACCCGCTGGACACCTACCTGGTGCACCACCCACCCGCGATGCTGGACCGGCCGGTCGAGGCGACGGTGCTCGACCCGGCCAACCCCTACGTGCTGGAACCGCACCTGGCCTGCGCCGCCGCGGAACTGCCGCTCGACGCGGACGCGTTCGAGGTCTTCGGTGGGGAGACCGCCGAACGCGCGGTGCAGGCACTCACCGCGGACGGGGTGCTGCGCAAGCGCCCGCACGGCTGGTTCTGGACCTCCCGGGAACGTCCACACCGGAACGTCGAGCTGCGCGGCTCCGGTGGTCACCCGATCGCCGTGGTGGAGGGCGACTCCGGCCGGATGCTGGGCACCGTGGACCCGGATTCGGCCTGCGCCACCGTGCACCCGGGGGCGGTGTACCTGCACCGCGGCGAGTCCTTCGTGGTGGACGACCTGGATCTGGAGGACGGCATCGCGCTGGTGCACCAGGAGAGTCCGGACTGGACGACCTCGCCGCGCAACGTCGTGGACATCTCGGTGCTGCGGACCATCGAGCGCCAGGACACCGGCCGCGGCGTGACGGTCTGCCTGGGCGAGGTGGAGGTCACCTCGCAGGTCGTCGGTTACCTGCGGAAGCGACCGTCCGGCCAGGTGCTGGACCAGGTCGCGCTGGACCTCCCGGCGCAGACCCTGCTGACCCGCGCGGTCTGGTACGCGGTCAGCGACGAGCTGTTGATGAGCAGCGCACCGGGGGGCGCCGGGCTGGAACCGGCGCGCGTCCCCGGTGCGCTGCATGCCGCCGAGCACGCGGCGATCGGCCTGCTACCGCTGTTCGCGACCTGTGATCGTTGGGACATCGGCGGGGTGTCCACCGCGATGCACGCCGACACCGGGGAGGCAACGGTGTTCGTGCACGACGGGCATCCGGGAGGGGCCGGATTCGCCGATCGCGGTTTTGCCGCATTGGTCCCGTGGTTGGCCGCGACGCGGGAAGCGATCGCTTCCTGCGACTGCCCGGCTGGGTGCCCGTCCTGCGTTCAGTCGCCCAAGTGCGGGAACGGCAACGAACCGCTGGACAAGGCGGGGGCGGTGGCTGTTCTCGAAGCGGTGTCGACCGTGCTCGGGGAGGGCACCGGTGGACCGGCTGGGCTGCACGACCGTCCGCAGCAGGTCTGAGCACAGGAGAACTGGTGCGTGCTCGGGGGAGTGCGGGGTCCGGTCGCGTCGGGGAGCCCGGGCGCGGGTGCCGATCCGGTTGGTGCCGACACGGTCGGCAGGTTCGTCACCTGCCTGCCGCGAGGAGTTCCGCCACGTCTGCGTTGTTGTCAAGGTGCTCACGACCCGTGCGGAACGCGTCCTGCACGAAGTCCGGGGTGGGCAGCCGCCAGGCGCAGACCTCCGGCTTGACCCGCCAGTGCACCTGGCCGCCGGGGTAGGCGGACGGGGGCATGGCCACCCAGCTCCCCTTGCCGTGCAAGCGGATCCCGGGCACGTCGGCCAGGTCCGCGGCGAGCTCGCCGCCACTGGCCATCAGGAAGTACCAGCGCCCGCGCGGGGTCGCCACGATCGGCACCGGGAAGCCCAGGGAGCGCAGCACCGAGGCGGCTGCTCGGCCGAGCGTCGCGTCGACCTCGAGCGCGTCGACCGTGCTCCCGGTGGCGATCAGCAGGCTGTAGGGGTGCTCGGCCCACCAGGCGGTGACGTCGTCGGGGCTGGTGCCCAGCCGGGTCTGCCAGTCGCGGTGCACCGGCATCGGGCCGTGCTCCTGGCGGCCGTGCCGACCGATCCAGTGATCTCCTTCGGGGTAGGTTCCGGGAAGCACCGGCCAACCGCGCGAGGCGAAACCCACCGCCTGCACGCGAAGTTCGATCCGGCTGCTGGTCAACCCGGCCGGGTGGGCCGGGACGCCGCGGAAGGCGCCTTGCCACCTCTCCGCCGACCAATGCATCTGTTCCGCCTCCTTGCTCCACAGTGGGCGGTCGACCGGTGGTCTCGGGGGAACCACCTCGTTCGCGACCTCGTTGTCGTGAACTTGGAGTCTTCCCGCTCACACCACCAATCAACGGCATGCCACCCCGCCGAGTACACCCCGCATCGGCGACCGGTCGTTCAGCCGCGACGAACGTGCCCCGGCGGAACACGACCACCGAAAGATCGCCCGGGTGAACGGCGCTGGAACTGCTGCCGACCAGGACCTTGCCGACCGTTCGTCGACCGCTCGTCGCCGCCGGGCCGATCACCGCCTGTTCGGCCCCGCGTGTGCCCGTGCGCTGGCCTTTCCCGGGACCAGCAGGCCCCGGGGGAGATCAGCTTCCACCGTCACGCGGGCGTTCCACCCCGCCAAGCGGCACTCGACGACCGCAGCCCGCATGCCGTCGGCCACCTGCGCAGCGCGCTCGCACGCCGCTTCCGGCCCGCGCGGCGCGTGCGCAGCGGCGGCCAGCGCCGCGAGGTCGGCAGCGCCTTCCGCACGGTGCCGGGCGATGGTCGCCGCACCGATCTGCAGGACGAGCACGAGCAGCGAGAGCAGTGCCAGCACCAGGATCGCGGACAGCGCCGTCGCCGCGCCCCGATCGCCGTTCACCGCACCACCCCTGGTTCCAGCACGGCCACCGCGCGGGCGTGCAGCCAGCGGCCGGGCAGCTGGGCGGGCAGCGGCAGGCTCACCTCCGTGCGGACGACGTCGCCGTCGACCTGCACCGCCAACGCCGCCCCGGCCGGTGCGATCCGCTGCACCGCCCCGTCGGCCCGCGCCCGGTCACCGCGCGCCACCAGCCGGGCCGCCTCCACCGCCGCGTCCGTGCAGCGGAGGTGGCCGATCAGCGCGTTGGTGCCGACCAGGACCAGCGCGAACACCGCGACCACCGAGCAGATGCCCAGCGCGGCTTCAACCGTCACCGCGCCGCGGTCGGGTGCTCCGGCGCCGTGCGGCACCGGAGCCACCTGCGCCGCCATCAGACGCCGCCTCCCTCCAGGCTGCGCTCGATGAGCCCGGTGAGCGCCTCCTTGATCGTGCCGCCGGTGACGATCTCGAACAGCAGCGAGGCGAACGCGACCGCGGCCACCGTTCCCATCGCGTACTCCGCGGTCGTCATCCCGCCATCGCCGTGCAGCAGCGCGCGCAGCCGTCCGGCCGCCCGCTGGACCGGCAGGTCCACCTCCACCATCTCTCCTCCGTTCGTCCACAGTGGTCTTGCTACTCGGTCGCACCGCCTCATCCGGGAACAGTCAGGCGGTGCAGGGTGCCCACGACCACGGGTGCCACGCCGAGGCACAGGAACGCGGGCAGGAAGCACAGGCCGAGCGGCGCGGAGATCCACACCGCGACCCGTTGCGCGCGGGCTTCGGCCTGCTCGGCGACCGTGGCGCGGGCGTGCTCGGCCAGTTCCGCCGCCACCTCGGCCAACCCCTGGCCGGTGCGCGCGGTCCGCCGCGCGGCGCGGCCGAGCTCGGCGGTGTCCGGGTTGGACAGCGCCGGTTCCCAGCTCGTCACCGCGTCCGACCCGAGCGCGAGGTGGTCGGCGACCTCGCGGAGGGTCCGGCGCGCGGCACCAGCCAGTTCCTCGGCCACCGCCTGCACCACGACCGGCACCGGCAGGCCCGCCCGCATGCCCGCGGCGAGCAGGTCCCAGCCCGCGGCCAGCACCAGCGGATCGGTCCGCTCGCGCCCCCTGGCCGCGATTGCCGACCACCGGCGGGCGGCGATCGCGGCTGCCGATCCGATCAGCACACCCATGACCAGGCCGAACACCTGCGCGGCGACCGCGCCAGCCGCCAGCGGGAGCAGCCATGCGGTGGCGGACGCCCGCTGCCGCCGGGTCTGCGGGCGCAGCGAGCGCAGCCTGGTCCGCCCCGAGGGTGTGGGGGTGATCAGCACCGCAGCCGCCACGAGCGCCGGAACCGCTTCGATCACGGCGTCACCGCCTCGGTCAGCCGCAACGTCCAGCTCGCACCAGCCGCCAGCAGCGCCGCCCCGACCAGCAACAGCAGTTGTCCGAGCAGCCCGTCGTTGAGCACCGACAGCGGTGCCGATCCGAGGGCTTCGCCGAACAGCAGACCGCAGACCGGGAGCCCGGTGAGCACTGCCGCCGTCGAACGTGGACCGGCCAGCTTCGCCTCGACACCGCGCCGGAACGCCGTGCGCCGCTCGACATCGCGGCGGACCGCGTCGAGCAGGTCGGCCAGCGCGACACCGTGCCGCTCCGCCAACGCCCACGCCCTGGCGATCCGCTCCAGCGGCGCGCGCAGCTCGACCAGCTGGTGGTTCCGCAGGACCGCCGCCACGTCACCGCCGAGCCGGACCGTGGTCGCCATGTCCCGGAAGACGCCCGCGGTCAACGCTCCTGCCTCGGCCGCAGCACCTTCCGCAGCTGAAGCGGGATGCGCGCCCGCGCGCAGCTGGGCGACGAGCAACCGCAACCCCGCGGTCAGCTCGTCGGCTCGGGCCAGCCTCTCCCGCCGTCTCCGCAGCGAGCGCCAGTGGTGCGCGCCGAGCAGCGCCAACCCGGCTCCGGCGAGCAGGCCCGCAGGGCCAGCGACGAGCAGCCCCGCGACCGCCGAGGCCAGGACCACGAGCAGTCGCCGGTGGCGGACCGGTCCCAGTGGCAGTCGCACCGGTTCCGGGCGGAGCCGGTCGCGCGCGTGAACCTCCGGCCAGCACAGCGCAGCAGCGGCGGCCGCCAGCAGCGCGAAGATCAGCACGGCAGGGCACCTCCCCGCGCGGCGAGCAGCGCCGCGAGGTCTTCCCGGCCCGCCATCCAGCCGCCGTCGCGCTGCCACGCCGGAACGACCTGGACCCGCTCACCGTCCCGCCGCAGCACGCCGATGCCAGCCAGGTACCGACCCCGCTGCGCGCTCCGCCGGACGTGCAGCACGACCTGCACGGCCGCGGCGAGCTGGCTGTGCAGCGCTGAGCGGGACAAGCCGCCCAGCGCTGCCAGGGCTTCCATCCGGGCCGGGACTTCCTGCGGCGAGTTGGCGTGCAAGGTCCCACCGCCACCGTCGTGGCCGGTGTTCAACGCCGACAGCAGCTCTCGGACCTCACCACCGCGCACCTCGCCGACGACCAGCCGGTCCGGTCGCATCCGCAGGGCCTGGCGCACCAGGTCGCGGACCTGGATCTCCCCCGCCCCCTCGACGTTCGGTGGTCGGGTGAGCAGCCGGACCACGTGCGGGTGCCTCGGGTGCAGCTCGGCCGCCTCCTCGACGCAGACGATGCGCTCGGACTCGGCGACCTCGCCCAGCATCGCCGCCAGCAGCGTGGTCTTCCCGCTCGCCGTGCCGCCGACCACCAGGAACGCCAGCCGCGCGGCGACGATCTCGCGCAGCACCTCGGCGGTCGGCCCGTCGAACGCGCCCGACTCCCGCAACGCGGCCAGGTCATGCGCCGCCGGGCGGAGGATGCGCAGCGAGATGCAGGTCCCCTCCCCCGCCACCGGCGGCAGCACCGCGTGCAACCGCACCGCGCCGGAGGCGCTCTCCTGCGGCAACCAGGCGTCGACCCACGGCTGGGCGTCGTCGAGCCGACGTCCGGTGGACATCGCCAGGCGCTGCGCCAAGCGCCGCACCGCGTCCTCGTCGGCGAAGCGCACCGCGGCCCGCTGGAGGCCGTCGCCGCGGTCCACCCAGACCTTGTTCGGCGCGGTCACCAGCACGTCGCAGACCTCCGGGTCGCGCAGCAGCGGTTCCAGCATCCCGGCACCGCGGAATTCCTGCTGCACCAAGCGAAGTGCGGCCAGCACGTCGGCATCGGCGACCAGTGCGCCGGATTCCTCGCGGACCGCCGAGGCGACGGCGCTGGAGGTCAGCGCGGCGCCGCTGCCGACCAGGCGGTTGCGGACCCGGGCCAGCAGCTCACCGTCCACCGCGCCGTCGACGGGTTCCAGAACACGACTCATGATTCTCCTTCCAACGCAACGAAGAACTGGGTTTCAGCGGGCGACCGCTCCGCACCGGTCGAGCTCGGCCAGCACCTGCTGAGCTGCACGGGCCACCGGACCGCGGCGGCGCAGCCGCGCGGCCAACCCGCCGCAGTCGACGAGCGCTGGCAGCTGCGGCTCCGGACGCATCGCGGTCAGCACCTCCGCGCCGACCGCTCGCGCCACGTCGGCCAACCGCAGCCCGCCCGGCGCGGGGCCGCGCACCACCAGCCGGACCGGCCCGGCGGCGTGCTGGGCCACCACCGCGACCACCCGCTCGGCCGCGGCCACCGCGCGGACCTCCGCGGGGACGACGACCGCCGCGAGATCCGCCTCGCGCAGCACCGCGACAGCTGGTTCCGGGAGCGCTCGGGGCAGGTCGCACACCACGACGTCACCGGCCCGGCGACCGGCTGCCAGCACCGCGCGCACGCCCTCCGGGGTCAGGCCGCTTGAGGGGCCGCCGCGGTCGCAGGACAGCACCGTGATCGCCCCGGAACCGATCCGGCGCTCGGGCAGCGCCTCGTGCAGCGCGCTCGCCCCGAGCCGACCGGCGTTGACGGCCAACCCCGACCAGCGCAGACCGTCGTCCGTCTCGGCGCCCACCGCGAGGTCGACACCACCGCCCAGCGGATCGCAATCGACCAGCAGCGCCCGCGCACCACCGCGGGCGGCCAGCACCGCGGCCGCGGTGGCCAGCACGGATGCTCCGGCGCCTCCGCAGCCACCCAGCACCGCGAGGACCCGGCCGTCCTGCACCGGGGTGTCGGCGCTGTCGGCCAACAACCCGATCAGCGCGGTCTCCTCGGCGGGCAGCGTGATCACCTGGTCCGCGCCGATCTCGAACGCGGTCCGCCACAGCTGTGGCGTCGGATCGCGGCAGAGCACCACGACCCCGCGTCTTCGCGGCAAGCCACCGGCCACCCCAGCAGCAGCCGCAGCGGCGTCGAGCAGCACCAGCGGCGCCGCGCGCCAGGCAGGCGCGGACAACTCGCCTTCCCGCACCAGCTCTCCGCAGGACGCGGCGGCCAGGCGGGCGGCCTCCTCAGCCAGTTCGGCATCTTGGGCAACGAGGAGCGGGCGTGCAGCAGTCATGGCAGGACCTTCCGGAGAAACGGGTACCAGGAGCGAAAAGCCCGAACGGGCAGCTCGATATCCAAGGTGGACCGAACTCCGGCCGCTGCCAAGCAGGTTTTCGAAATCTGTGGACAAACCCCCGCGCTGTGGACAACTCAGCTCACACGAAAGCGTTGCGCGAATTCGCATCCAGTCCCGCGCATTGCCGGACCGCGACTCGGCCGCGGCGAGCGCCGAGCACGCCGGAACCGCGTGGGCGCAAGCGTGAATCGGACTTCTATCCGCGCCCGGCGGGCGGCTGGGTCCGACCCCGGAAAAGGGACGGCCCCCGCCAGGGGGGAGGGGCGGGGGCCGTCGTCAGTTCAGCTCCGGGGGGTCGAGCTGAACCTGTCCGGTCGCGCCGGACTCCCCACACTGTAGCCCGCAGATCGCCCGCATTGCCCCCCGTCCATTTGAGGGAACGTTATTGCTCTCGGTGCTCACCTATCGGAGACCGGCAATCATTCGAGTCAAGAAATGTATCCCACTAGTCGGAATACCTCGGTAGGAATATACGCAGCGTGAAATATCAGCAGCCTGCGCCACCGTGCGTGCGCGCCCACGGGCGGCCCGCGGCGGCTCGTATGCTGTGCGCGTGACAGAGCCCGCGAACCCATCGCCCCCCACCGGACGCCGGGTGGCGGCGTTCTTCGACCTGGACAAGACGATCATCGCCAAGTCGAGCACGCTGGCCTTCAGCCGACCGTTCTTCCAGGAGGGGCTGATCAACCGGCGGGCCGTGCTGAAGAGCGCGTACGCCCAGTTCGTGTTCATGCTGGCCGGTGCCGACGCCGACCAGATGGACCGGATGCGCGCGCACATCACCTCGCTGTGCAGCGGGTGGGACGTCGAGCAGGTCAACGCGATCGTCGAGGAGACCCTGCACGACATCGTCGACCCGCTGGTCTACAAGGAGGCCACCCAGCTCATCGCCGAGCACCAGGAGCAGGGCCACGACATCGTCGTGCTGTCGGCCTCCGGCGAGGAGGTCGTGGCCCCGATCGCCAAGCTGCTCGGCGCCGACCACTGGTCAGGCACCCGGATGGTGGTGGTCGACGGCCGCTACACCGGCGAGGTCGAGTTCTACTGCTCGGCGGAGAACAAGTCGACCGCCGCCCGCGAGCTGGCCGAGGAGCAGGGCTACGACCTGTCCGAGTGCCACGCCTACTCCGACTCGGTCACCGACCTGCCACTGCTGGAAGCCGTCGGGCACCCCACCGTGATCAACCCGGACCGGGCGCTGCGCAAGGAGGCGGTGCAGCGCGGCTGGCCGTCGCTGGCCTTCGACCACCCGGTGTCGCTGCGGGCCCGCATCCCCACCCCCTCGCGCGCCGCGGTGACCGCGGCCGGGGTCGGGATGGGCGCGGTCGCCGCGGCGGGTGCCGCGTGGTGGGGGCTGCGCGCCTGGCGGCGACGCCGCTGACCGGCGATTTCGCGCTGCCACAACGCGAACCGCGCGCGGATCGCCCACCGGCGAAGTCGTCGCGGACCGCACCGGGCACAACCCTTGCAGTGACGGGCGCCACCGTCTACAAATGGAGGTGCGGACCCTGGTTGGCCAGGGACGTTACGGAGGAGAAGTAACGTCCACCCCGATCCGGCTCCGCGCGCGAGGCCCGGAGCACCCACGCGTTGCCGCACACAAGGCTGGTCGTTCACGGGGTTGCGTACCGGGACGCCGGACGCCTAGCCCAGTAGTTACGACACGAGTGCACGCTTGGTAACCCGAGTGCTCGCGCAGTGGGGTGGCGCCCGCCGATCTTATCGGCGGGCGCCGCCGTGCGTCCGCCCTCCCGGCGGTGGCATCTTCCGCCCACGCCGATCGACAGCGTTGACCGGCCGTGGTGGCGTGAGTAACTTCCGAAATCGTCCGATTTCGTGGTGAACTCTTACCGTCTGGCGAAGATCCGCCCCGCAGGGAGGCGACCGTGTCCCCGAAGCCCCGAACGCGCCGCGCCGCCATAGCGCTCAGCGCCCTCGCCGTCGGCGCCGTGGCGATCACCGCCACCGGCGGCGCATCCGAGCCGCAGCAGCCCGCTGACCTCCTCCGGGACATGACGCTCGAGGAGAAGGTGGGGCAGCTCTTCGTCACCTACGCCTACGGGCGCGGCGCCCACACCCCGCACCCCCAGAACAAGGAGGAGTTCGGGGTCGACACCCCGGCGCAGGTGGTGCAGAAGTACCACCTCGGCGGCATCATCCACTTCGCGTGGACCGACAGCCTCCACGACCCGCGGCAGATCGCCGAGCTGTCCAACGGCCTGCAGGACGCCGCGGTCAACTCCGGGGCCGGGGTACCGCTGCTGATCTCCACCGACCAGGAGCAGGGCCAGGTCACCCGCATCCACGAGCCCGCCACCCAGTTCCCCGGCAACATGGCGCTCGGCGCCGGTCGCAGCCCCGAGGACGCCGAGCGCGCCGCCGCGATCACCGGGCAGGAGCTGCGCGCGATGGGGCTGAACCAGAACTTCGCGCCGAGCGGCGACGTCAACGTCAACCCGGCGAACCCGGTGATCGGGGTCCGCTCCTTCTCCTCCGACCCGGCGCTGGCCGCGCAGCTCACCGCCGCGCAGATCCGCGGCTACGAGGACTCCGCCGGTCCCGGCGAGACGGTGTCGGCCTCGGTCAAGCACTTCCCCGGGCACGGCGACACCAACCAGGACAGCCACGAGGCGCTGCCGGTGATCGAGCACGACCGCCAGCAGTGGGAGCAGCTGGACGCGCCGCCGTTCAAGGAGGCCATCGCCGCTGGCACCGACGCCGTGATGAGCGCGCACATCGTGGTGCCGAAGCTGGACGACTCCGGCGAGCCCTCGACGCTGTCGCCGAACGTGCTCACCGGGATGCTCCGCGAGGAGCTCGGCCACCAGGGCGTGATCGTCACCGACTCGCTGCAGATGGACGGTGTGCGGCAGAAGCACCCGGACGCCGAGATCCCGGTGCTGGCGCTCAAGGCCGGGGCCGACATGCTGCTCATGCCGCAGGACCTGCAGGTCGCCATCGACGGCGTGCTCAACGCGGTGCGCAGCGGTGAGCTCAGCGAGCAGCGCATCGACCAGAGCGTGGAGCGCATCCTGGCGCTGAAGTCCGGTCGTGGCGTGCTGGCCAACCCCTTCGTCGACGTGTCCAAAGTGGACCAGATCGTCGGCGGTCCGGAGCACCTCGCGGAAGCGCAGGCCATCACCGACCGCAGCACCACGCTGCTGCGCAACGACGGGGTGCTGCCGCTCAAGCCACCAGCCAAGATGCTGGTGACCGGCGCCGGGGACGACGCCACCGCCGCGCTCGCCGAGCGGATCGGGGCGCGCGGCCCGCAGGCGTCGGCGCTGGCCACCGGTCTGAAGCCGACGAAGGAGCAGATCGACCAGGCCGTCGAGCAGGCCAAGCAGTACGACGTGGTCGTGGTGCTCACCAACGCCGCCTGGAGCGAGGCCAACGCCGGGCAGCTCGACCTGGTCCGCGCCCTGCAGCAGACCGGCAAGCCGGTCGTCGCGGTCGCCACCCGCGACCCCTACGACGCGGCACGCGTCGACCTGCCCGCCTGGGTGGCCACCTACTCGGACAAGCCGGTGGCGATGGAGTCGCTGACCAAGGTGCTGTTCGGCGAGATCGAGCCGGTCGGCAAGCTGCCGGTCCCGGTGCCGGACCCGAACAACCCCGGCACCGACGCCTACCCCTTCGGACACGGACTGAGTTGGTGACGGCTGGTGGCTGAGTTCCGGATCACCCGGCGCGGCGTGCTGACCGCCGCCGCGCTGGCCGTCCCCGCGGCCGGGGTGGCCTCGACGTCCGCCTGCGCCGCGCAGCAGCAGGCCCCCGACCTCGGCTTCGAGGTCCGCACCGGCGCGGACGTGCTCGCCGAGCGGGGCTGGGAGGACGTCAAGGGCCGGCGGATCGGCGTGGTGACCAACCCGACCGGCGTGCTCTCGTCGTTGGTGCACGTCGTCGACGCCATGCACGCCAGCGGCGCGGTGGACGTCGCGGCGGTCTTCGGACCCGAGCACGGCTTCCGCGGCACCTCCCAGGCGGGCGGCTCGGAGGGCGACTACCGCGACCCGCGCACCGGGCTGCCGGTGTACGACGCCTACGGGGCCGATGCCGCGAAGCTGGCCGGGATGTTCCGCAAGGCCGGTGTCGAGCAGGTCGTGTTCGACATCGCCGACGTGGGCGCCCGCTTCTACACCTACATCTGGACGATGTACACCGCGATGCAGGCCGCGCAGCAGGTCGGGGCGTCGTTCCTGGTGCTGGACCGGCCGAATCCGATCGGCGGCCAAGTCGCCGGGCCGCGGCTGGACCCGCGGTTCGCCTCCGGCGTCGGGTTGCTGCCGATCGTGCAGCAGCACGGGATGACCGTCGGCGAGCTGGCCCGGATGTTCGACCGCGTGTACTTGCCGGAACCGCTGCCGCAGCTCAACGTGGTGCGCGTGGAGGGGTGGAAGCAACGCACCGCGAGCACCGGCCTGCCGTGGGTGCCGCCCAGCCCGAACATGCCGACCCAGGACACCGCGGTGCTGTACCCGGGCACCGGGCTGTTCGAGGGCACTGTGCTCTCCGAGGGGCGCGGCACCACCCGGCCGTTCGAGGTCATCGGGGCGCCGGGCATCGACTGGCGGTGGGCGGAGGAGCTGAACGGCGCGGGGCTGCCCGGGGTGCGGTTCCGCGAGACCTACTTCGTGCCGACCTTCTCCAAGCACGCCGAGGTCACCTGCGGCGGCGTGCAGGTGCACCTCCTGGGCGAGGTCGACGCGATCCGGACGGCGGTCACCATGCTCGTCACGGCGCGGCGGCTGTACCCGCAGGTGTTCGGCTGGCGGCCGGACAACATGATCGACAAGCTGTCCGGTTCCGACCGGCTGCGCACGATGGTCGACCGCGGCGCGGACGCGACCGAGATCGTCGATTCGTGGCAGGACGAGGTGAAGGACTTCCGCCGGCAGCGCGAACCGCACATGCTGTACCGCTGAGGGGCTCTCGGAGGGGGACGCGATGAGCAGGACGATCCTGGCGGCCGTCGCGCTGCTGTCGGTCACCGCGCTGGCTGGTTCGGCGACGGCCTCGCCGGGCAGCGCGGACGGTCACTTCGACCGCCCGCAGCAGGGTTTCGCCCCGAGCGGGACCGTGCTGCGCGACGGCACCCCCGAGGACGTCGGGTTGGACCCGGCCCCGATCGCCGCGGCGCTGGAGCAGATCGCGGCGTGGACGGAGCGCGTTCCCGACCGCGAGCACCCGATGTTCGCGGGTGCGGTCAGCCTGCTGGTGCACGACGGCGTGGTGGTGCGGCGCGAGGCCGTCGGGCACGAGCAGCGCTACTCCGACGGCGCGGGCACCGAACTACCCGCTGACCAGCAGGAACCCGTGGGCGTAGACACGATCTTCGACGTCGCCTCGATCAGCAAGCTGTTCACCTCGATCGCCGCGCTGCAGCTGGTCGACGACGGCGAGGTGGAGCTGGACGCGCCGGTCGCGCAGTACGTGCCGGAGTTCGGCGTCAACGGCAAGCAGGACATCACCGTCGAGCAGCTGCTCACCCACACCTCCGGGCTGCAGGCCGAGGCGCAGCTGTGGAAGCTGCCGCCGGAGCAGCGGATCCCGTCGATCATGCAGCTGACCCCGAAGCACCCGCCGGGCAGCAACTACACCTACTCCGACCCGAACATGATCACGCTCGGCGTGCTGGTCCAGCGGGTCACCGGTGAACCGCTGGACCGCGTGGTGGCCGAGCGGATCACCGAGCCGCTGGGCATGCGCGACACCGGCTACAACCCACCCGCCGAGGAGCTGCACCGGATCGCGGCCACCGAGTTCCAGACCGACCCGCCGCGCGGCATGGTGCGCGGCCAGGTGCACGACGAGAACGCCTGGTCGCTGGGCGGTGTCGCGGGCCAGGCCGGGGTGTTCTCCACCGCCGACGACCTGGCGGTGCTGGGCCAGGCGCTGCTCAACGGCGGCACCTACGACGGCAGCCGCATCCTGTCCGAGGACAGCGTGACCCGGATGTTGACCAACTACAACGACGCCTTCCCGGGCCACGCGCACGGCCTGGGCTTCGAGCTCGACCAGCGCTGGTACATGGCCGGGCTGAGCGCGCCGCACAGCGCCGGGCACACCGGCTACACCGGGACGTCGCTGGTGGTCGACCCGCTGTCCCGGACCGTCGCGGTCCTGCTCACCAACCGGGTGCACCCGTCGCGCGAGTGGGGCTCGAACAACCCGGCCCGGCAGGCGCTGGCGCAGGGCATGGCCCAGGCGTTGGCGGTGGGGCCGGAGTTCGGTTCGGCGTCCTGGTTCACCGACCGCGCTGGGACGTTGACCACCGACCCGCTGGGCCCGGTCAGCGGACCGGTGCAGGTCACCTACAGCGCCTTCGTGGACACCCAGGAGGACTCCGACGGCGCCGACCAGCTGCTGCTGGAGTCCAGTGTGGACGGGACGAACTGGCAGCCGGTGCCGGTCCAGGCCACCGGCCCCGGCGCGCCGGAGGCCCCGGAGCAGCAGCTCGCGGGCTCCGGCCACCGCAGCTGGTGGGAGGTCGACGCCTCCGTCGCCGCGGACCCGGGCCAGCAGGTGCAGCTGCGCTGGCGGTACGCGCCGGACGACCAGTACACCGGCCGCGGGGTGAACGTGGACGGCATCCTGGTCGCCGACCGCAACGCGACGCTTCTGGACGGCGAGCTCCAGACCGACCGCCTGCACGCCGAGGGCTGGACCTCCGCCAGCCGCTGAGTCACGGCAGGGGGCACCACGCGCCGTCGTCGCCCACGCGCCCGAACTGGACGTCGGCGAAGTGCACCCCGAAGCCGATCATGCCCGGCTGCTGGAGCTCCCGCACCAGCTCCTGCCGACTCCGGATGGCCGCGGCGCGGTCGACGTCGGCCCAGACCGGCCAGGACGGGTTGGCGATCTGCACCGCGCTGTGCAGCGCGTCGCCGAGCACGACGAGCCGCCGATCGCCCGAGGTGATCACGTAGGAGGCGTGCCCCGGCGTGTGGCCGACCGAGTAGCGGACCCGGACCCCGGGGAACACCTCCTGTCCTTCGCGGATGGTTTCGAGCTGGGGCTCCAGCCCGGCCAGCACCGCCTCGGTGACGTCCGCCGCCCGCTGGTCGCGGCGCTCCCACTCCGGTTCCGCGACCAGGATCCGCGCCGCGGGGAAGGCGCCCCGGTGCGCCCAGCCGATGTGGTCGGTGTGCAGGTGGGTGATGGCCACGGCTTCGACCTGCTCGGGTGCGCGCCCCAGCGCCGCGAGGTTGTCCAGCAGGGCACCGCCGCGGGTCGCGGCCACCGCCGGGTTGGCGGGGTCGTCGGGGCGGCTGGCCGGGCCGAACCCGGCGTCGACCAGCATCGCGCGCGGGCCGCGCTCGACGAGGAGCCCGCCGATGCTGGCGACCAGCTGACCTGCGCCGTCGAGGTGGTGCGCGTGGTCGCGCCAGTCCTGCGCCGTCGTCTCCGGGAACCAGCCGCGCGGCTTGAGGCCGACCGCGCCGTCCGGGACGTAGCTGATCCGCAGGTCACCAAGCTCGATCGTCCGGGCTCCGGCCTCCGCGCTCCACCGCTGCTCCGCAATCATGACCATCAACTTACATGTGGAACTTTTCCAACTTCAACATCTCTAACTTGGGTATGCTGTCGCCATGGACAGGTCTGCCGAAACCCGCGAGCTCTGCAGCCTCGTCAGCGAGCTCGCCCACAACATCGAAGAGCACGTGCGGCACGGCGTCGCGGACAGCGACCTGACCGCGTCGCAGGCCATCGCGCTACGCGAACTGGCCGAACCGCTGAGCATGCGCGAGCTCGCCAACCGGATGCACTGCGCCACCTCGAACGTGACGTTCCTGATCGACCGCCTGGAGAAGCGCGGCCTGGTCTCCCGCCGACCACACCCCACCGACCGACGCGCGAAGGAGATCGCGCTGACCGAGGAGGGCGAGCAGCAGCGGGAGCAGATCATCGAGCGGTTCTCGGCGGACAACCCGCTGTCCGGGCTCACCGCGGACCAGCAGAAAACCCTGCACCAACTGCTGCAGCGGGCCGTCGCCAGCCGCTAGGGAATGATTCCTCCCTGGATGTGTTCTTCAAGATCAAAGGACGCATCCAGGGAGGAACCCCGTGGGCCACCGCATCACCAACCCGCCGACCCTGCACGACCCGACCCGCTTCGGCTACAGCCACGTCGCCGACACCGGCACCGGACTGGTGTTCGTCGCCGGGCAGTACGCCTCCGACGGCACCGGCGAGGTGACCTCGGCGGACTTCTCCGAGCAGGTCCAGCAGTCGCTGGCCAACCTGCGCACCGCGCTCGCCGCGGTCGACCTGGACCTCAGCCACGTGGTGCAGCTGCGGACCTACGTCGTCGACCACGACACCGACAAGCTCGCGGTGCTCGGCAGGCACGTCGCCGAGGTCTGGGGCGACCAACCGCCCACCCAGACCCTCACCGGCGTGGCCTCGCTGGCGCTGCCGGGCATGCTCTTCGAGGTCGACGCCGTCGCGGCGCGGCCCTGACCCGCCGAGTCGCGAGGTCAGCGGCGGGCGGGCAGGGTCGGAGCCAGCCGCAACCGTCGGGAGGAGTCGGAGATGTCAGGGATCCCGCAGGACCGCGAGGACATCCTGGGCAAGCGCAGCTTCGGGCACGTGGCCACCATCGGCCCGCACGGCGAACCGCAGTCCAGCCCGGTGTGGATCGACTGGGACGGCCAGTACCTGAAGTTCAGCCAGACCAAGACGCGGCAGAAGTACCGCAACCTCAGGCGGGACCCGCGCATCTCCGTCTCGGTGCACGACCCGGACCAGCCCTACCGCTACGTGGAGGTGCGCGGCCGGGTCGCCAAGGTCGAGGACGACCCGGACAACCGGTTCATCAACAAGATGGCCAAGAAGTACCTCGGCGAGGACGAGTACCCGTGGCCGCAGCCCGGCGACGAGCGCGTGGTCGTCTACGTCGAACCGGAGCACAGCACCAAGCAGTGACCAGTTGACCTCGCGGGGGCCCGGCCAGCGCCGGGCCCCCGCGAGTTCGTCTTCCGGGCCGCTCATCTGGGCCGATGACAGGGCGGATCGGGCAAACTTCCCCCTTACCCCTTTCGGAGTAGTTGGTGGCGGATGCAACCTGGGTATGACATTGCCCCGTCCTCCCACCGGAAACCCGGAAGAGGGCCATTGACCGGCCAAAGCAACGGTTAGTAAGTTTCCCACATGGCCAGTGACGACATGTCCCGCGAATCGAGCGAGGCGAGCCCCCTCGTCAAGATTCGCTCGCTGCTACCCGGACTCGCCCGAGCAGAGCAGCGAGTGGCCAACATCGTGCTGGCCGACCCCGCCTCCATCTCCCGGCGCAGCATCACCGAGGTCGCCGAAGCCGCTGGGACCAGCGAGACCACGGTCACCCGGTTCTGCAAGGCCATCGGCGTGGGCGGGTACCCCGACCTGCGCATCGCGCTGGCCGCCGACACCGCGCGCACCTCCACGCGCGACCGGGAGCTCGGCAGCGACATCGCCCCGGACGACGACCTCGCCCAGATCATCGAGAAGGTCGGCTACGCCGACGCCAAGGCCGTCGAGGAGACCGCCGGGCAGCTGGACGCCGCGGTCCTGCAACCGCTGGTCGAGGACGTCGCCCAGGCCCGCCGCATCGACGTCTACGGGGTGGGTGCCAGCGCGTTCGTCGCGCTCGACCTCCAGCAGAAGCTGCACCGCATCGGTCTGACCTGCTTCGCCTGGTCCGACACGCACAACGCGCTGACCTCGGCCGCGGTGCTGCGCGAGGGTGACGTCGCCATCGGCATCTCGCACACCGGCGCGACCACCGAGACCGTCGAGGCGCTGCGCGAGGCGCGGCGGCGCGGGGCGACGACGGCCGCGCTGACCAACTTCGCCCGCTCCCCGATCACCGAGGTCGCCGACCACGTGCTGACCACGGCGGTCCGCGAGACCACCTACCGCTCGGGGGCCATGGCCAGCCGGATCGGCCAGCTCACCGTGATCGACTGCTTGTTCATCGGCGTCGCGCAGCGCCACCTGGACCAGGCCCGGGCAGCGCTGGAGGCCACGTACGAAGCGGTGGGCGGCCACCGTCTCGAAAGCCGACCGGACCGCCGGCGGCAGAAGGAGGCGTGATGAGTCGTGACCGCGCAGTGCGGGTGGATGCTCCGACCGAGCGGAACAACCCGCGGACGCGGGACATAGACCTGCTGCCCACGCTGGACATCCTGCACGTCCTCAACGGCGAGGACCGCACCGTCCCGATCGCGGTCGGCCGGGTGCTGCCCGAGCTGGCACGCGCGGTCGACATGGCGGTGGCCGCGCTGCGCGTGGGCGGGCGCGTGCACTACGTGGGCGCGGGGACGTCCGGTCGGCTCGCGGTGCTCGACGCGGCTGAGCTGATCCCGACCTTCAACGTGCCACCGGACTGGATCGTCGCGCACCAGGCGGGCGGGTCCGAGGCGTTCCGGCGCGCGGTGGAGAACGCCGAGGACGACGTGGAGTCCGGCGCAGCCGAGATCCGCGGCAGCGCCTCGCCCGACGACCTGGTGCTCGGCCTGGCCGCGTCCGGGCGCACCCCGTTCGTGCTCGGCGCGCTGGCGGCCGCCCGGCAGCTCGGGGCGAAGACGGCACTGGTCACCTCGAACCCGGACGTCGGCAACGTGCCCGCGGACGTGGTGATCGCGGTGGACACCGGCCCGGAGCCGATCAGCGGTTCCACCCGGATGAAGGCGGGCACCGCGCAGAAGCTGGTGCTCACCTCGTTCTCCACCGCGGTGATGATCCGGATGGGCCGCACCTACTCGAACCTGATGGTCAGCATGCTCGCCACCAACGCGAAGCTGCGCGGCCGCACGATCAGCATCCTGCAGGAGGCGACCAGCGCATCCGAGGAGATCTGCGAGGCAGCGCTGACGGCCGCCGACGGCGACCTCAAGACCGCCCTGGTCCACCTGCTGACCGGCGCGGACGTGGAGAGCTCGGCGGCGGCCCTGGCGGTCGCCGACGGTCACGTCCGGGAGGCCCTCCGCGCCCTCACGCAGTAGCGCCGAGCTCGTAGCAGCGGCGGACGCTGGAGCCCAGCACGCCGATGTCCGCCCCGTAGACGTGGATCGAGATCGCCTTGCCCGACCCCGCGTTGCGGACCAGGTGGATGTCCCCCGGCGGCGCGAAACCGCACACCTCGCCGGGGTGGTTGGTGGTCTGCTCCGCCGGGACCAGGCGGTCGCCGCGCAGGACGTAGCGCTGCTCGTGCTCCACGCCCTCGTGCACCCCCGTGACGCACCAGGAGACGTGGTCGTGCACCGGGGTCTGCTGGCCCGGCAGCCAGACCAGCGCGACGACGGAGAAGCTGCCGTCGGGTTCGACGTGCAGCACGTGCTGCCGGTAGTGGTCGGGGTCGCCGACGCGCTCCTGCGGGCCCAGCAGGTCGGGCGCGGTGAGGAAGGGCCGCAGCGCGTCCTCGACCAGTTCCGCGGTCCCCGCCGCGGGCAGTCCGCGGCGGACCTGCTCGCGGATGGTCCCGACCAGTTCGGTCAGCAGCGAAGTCATGCGAATCACCTTGCCCGGCAAGGGATCCGCGTGTCGACGGCAGGAAACTTTGCCGGTGCCAAAGCACTGCTTGGGGTTCACGGGCGAGTCGCGGCGCCCACCTGGCGGAACGTCTCCAGCATCAGCGCGGTGGCCGGGATGCGGTGGTGCTCGCGCAGCACGTACGCCGACACGCGGCGGTCGTCGAGCCTGCGGACGCGGCGGCTGATCACCTCCGGGTGCCGGAGGAAGGACAGCACCAGTCCGGGCATCAGCGCGATCCCGGTGCCCGCCGCGACCAGGCCCTGCACCGCCAGGTTGTCGTCGGTGGTGAAGGCGATGTCCGGTTCGAAGCCGACCGCGCGGCACTCCTGCACGAAGTGGTCGCGGCAGCGGGTGCACCCGGCGATCCAGCGCTCCCCGGCGAGGTCGGCCAGCTCCACCGAGCGGCGCTCGGCCAGCCGGTGCCCGCTGGGCAGCACGACGACCACCGGGTCGTCCAGCACCGCCACGCCGAGCAGGTCGCCGTCGTCGAGCTGCTCGGCGGCGCCCCGGTAGGAGAACGCCAGCGCGACGTCGCACTCGCCGCGCCGCAGGGTCTCCACCGAGTCGGGCGGCTCCGCCTCGATGAGCTGGATGCGCAGGTCCGGGTGGTGGCGGGCGATGCGCGCCGCCGCGGCGGGCACGATCGTGGCGCTGGCGCTGGGGAACGCGCAGATCCGGATGTGCCCGGCGCGCAGCTGCCGGATCGCCGTGATCTGGTTCTGCGCGGCGGCCAGGTCGCGCAGCGCGGAGCTCGCGTGCCTGGCCAGCACCTCACCTGCCGCGGTCAACCTCAGCGCTCGCCCCGCCCTGGTGAACAGCGGTGTGCCGACCGCGCGCTCCAGGGCCCGCATCTGCTGGCTGACCGCGGGCTGGCTGTAGCCGAGTTCCCGCGCCGCACCGGCGAACGAACCGGCCCGGACCACGGCGTGGAACATCCTGATGTACCGCGGGTCCACCATCCTGAAAAGATCTCACGTCCGCCTCGTCGGCGGCAGTGCTGATCAGGGTAACCGCGCAGGTCAGACCGGCAGGCCCGCGGCGACGGCGCGGTAGGCGTCGGTGACCAGCTTCCAGAAGCGGTCGGTGTCCAGCACGGTCGGCACGACCGCGTTGCAGCGGTCGGCGGGGGACGCGAAGTCGGTGACCGTCATGCCGGAGGTGAAGCGGCCCTGCGTCTCCACGTCGACGCGGGCCGGGACCGACTCGAACAGGCTCGGGTCGATCACGTAGGCCACCGCGCAGGCGTCGTGGATCGCCGGACCCTGCTCCTGGTAGGCGGCGTGGCTGCCGTAGAAGTCCAGGCACGGGGTGAGCAGCTCCGCGTCCAGCCGCCCGAGCTCGGCGAACCCGGACCGCACGTCGGCGGTCGCGCGCGCCTGGTGGGTGAGGTCCAGGCCGATCATGACCGTCCGCCAGGGCGCGTTGAAGGCCACCGCGGCGGCTTCCGGGTCGGCGACGATGTTGAACTCGGCGGCCGGGTTGGTGTTCCCGCGCGTGTAGGAGCCACCCATGATGACGAATTCCTTCGCCCACTCGGTGAGGCGCGGTTCCTTGCGCAGGGCGAGCGCGATGTTGGTCAGCGGCCCGACGGCGGTCAGGCTGATCTCCCCGGGCGACGCGGCCAGGGTGTCGATGATGAAGTCGACCGCGTGCTGCTCGCTGAGGGCCGACTTGGGCTCCGGGAGCACCACATCGCCGAGGCCGCACACGCCGTGCACCTCCCCGGCGGTCCGCGGCTCGCGCACCAGCGGGCGCCCGGCCCCGCGCGCCACCGGCACGTCCATGCCGTAGAAGTCCCGCAGCCGCAGCGCGTTGGCGGTGGTGTGCTCCAGCTCCACGTTGCCGCCGACGGTGGTCACGCCGACCACGTCGAGCTCCGGGCTGCCGTGCGCCAACGCGAGCGCCAGCGCGTCGTCGATGCCCGGGTCGCAGTCGATCAGGATCTTCTTCGCCACGTCCTCATTCCTCCGGCCGTTGCACTCCACCAGCACCGCAGTTTCAATTGAAACTGCGATCCCCACGCACCGAGATTCGCAGTTTCAATTGAAACTGCGAAGTGGGCGGTCAGCCCTCCTGGACCGCGTCGGCGATGGACCCCGCCTCGCGGGCGCCCGCCTCCAGCGCCTTGCAGCAGTGCACGATCCACTCCGCGACCTGGTCCGGGTCCCCGGTGGCGAAGCCCAGCGCGAGCTCCGCGTACTCCTCCTGCCGCCGGAAGTAGGCCACCTCCGGAACGACCAGGCCCTTCGGGTCCAGCCCGCTGCCGATCACGCTCAGCCGCGCGGCGGCGCGCGCGATCACGCCGTCGACGACGCCGAACGGCTGCAGCGCGAGCAGTTCGCCGTGCACGACAGCGGCCAGCACCGGTCCCGGACCCTGCGCCTGCGGATCGGTGATGATCTCGGCGAGCAGGTCGAGCCGCTCGGCGACCACCGGGTCCGCCTGCGGGCGGCCGAGCTGCTCCTGGTCGTCGACCAGGTCCGCGGCGGCGAGCACGTGCATCCGCGCCAGCGCCTGCCGCGGCGCGCGCTGCCAGGTGGGCAGCAGCGCTCCCATCGCCTCCGCGATCCGCAGCGAACCGGCCAGCAGCGGGTCGGTGACCTCCCCGGACTCCGGGATCTCCGCGGCGCCCCCGGCGATGGCCGCGGAGGCGCGGGCGGCGCGCACCGACGCCTCGGCGGCGGTGGTCGGCCAGCCGCGGCGGTTGGCCGGGTGCCGGTGGACCTCGTCGATGGCCGCACGAGCGGCGGCCACGGCGTCCGCGACCCCCGCCAGCTCGACCAGCGGTGCCAGCGATGGCTTGTCGTTCACGCCCGGAGACGCTACCGGCCAGCTGCGCCCCCACCGCCGCCCCCGGTTGCGAGGTGTGCCACAGTGACGTGGTCGACAGCCCTGCGTAGCGCAGCAATTTCGGACCGTATGCCTGATTGGTCTGAACCAGTAGTGCGAACCCTCTGTTGCAGTGAGCCCGATCGCATTACGGTGCGGGTTAGCACTGGCTACCCCACGACCACGGAGGTTCTCGGCGATGAGCCAGCCCGACGGGCAGAACAACGAGCTCAGCAACCTGCTGAACGAGAGCAGGACGTTCCCGCCGTCGGCGGAGTTCGCGGCGCAGGCGAACGCCACCGCCGCGCTGTACGACCAGGCGGATGCCGATCGGGACGCGTTCTGGGCCGAGCAGGCCGGTGAGCTGCACTGGGAGACCAGGTGGGACCAGGTCCTGGACTGGTCCGGAGCGCCGTTCGCGAAGTGGTTCGTGGGCGGCAAGCTCAACGTGGCCTACAACTGCGTGGACCGGCACGTGGAGGCCGGCAACGGGGACCGGGTCGCGATCCACTGGGAAGGCGAGCCCGGCGACTCGCGCACGATCACCTACGCCGAGCTGCAGCGCGAGGTCTCGCGCACCGCCAACGCGCTGTCCGCGCTGGGCGTGGGCACCGGTGACCGGGTCGCGATCTACCTGCCGATGCTGCCCGAGGCCGTCTTCGCGATGCTGGCCTGCGCCCGGCTGGGCGCGATGCACAGCGTGGTGTTCGGCGGGTTCTCCTCGGAGGCGCTGCGCACCCGCATCAACGACGCCGAGGCCAAGGTGGTCATCACCGCCGACGGGCAGTACCGGCGCGGCAAGGCGATGCCGCTGAAGGCCAACGTGGACGCCGCGGTGGCGGAGACGCCGAGCGTCGAGCACGTGGTGGTGGTCAAGCGCACCGGCGGCGAGGTCGCCTGGGACGACTCCCGCGACAAGTGGTGGGACCAGGTCCTCGATGGGCAGTCCGAGGTGCACACCCCGGAGGCGTTCGACTCCGAGCAGCCGCTGTTCATCCTCTACACCTCGGGCACCACGGGCCGCCCGAAGGGCATCCTGCACACCTCCGGCGGCTACCTGACCCAGGCCGCATACACCCACCGCACCGTCTTCGACCTCAAGCCCGAGTCGGACGTGTACTGGTGCACCGCGGACATCGGGTGGGTCACCGGCCACACCTACATCGTCTACGGGCCGCTGGCCAACGGCGCGACGCAGGTGATCTACGAGGGCACGCCGAACTCCCCGCACGAGGGCCGCCACTGGGAGGTCGTCCAGAAGTACGGGGTGACGATCTACTACACCGCGCCGACCACCATCCGCACCTTCATGAAGTGGGGCGCGGAGATCCCGGCCAAGTACGACCTGTCCAGCCTGCGGCTGCTGGGCAGCGTGGGCGAGCCGATCAACCCCGAGGCCTGGATCTGGTACCGCAAGCACATCGGCGGCGACCGCACGCCGATCGTGGACACCTGGTGGCAGACCGAGACCGGCGCGATCATGATCTCGCCGCTGCCCGGGGCGACCGCGACCAAGCCCGGTTCCGCGCAGCGCCCGCTGCCCGGCATCTCGGCGAAGGTGGTCAACGAGACCGGTGAGCAGGTGCCCAACGGCGGCGGCGGGCTGCTGGTGCTGGACAAGCCCTGGCCGGCGATGCTGCGCGGCATCTGGGGCGACGACGCCCGCTACCGGGACACCTACTGGTCGAAGTTCGCCGACCTGGGCTACTACTTCGCCGGGGACGGCGCCAAGTACGACGACGACGGCGACATCTGGCTGCTGGGCCGGGTCGACGACGTCATGAACGTCTCCGGGCACCGCATCTCCACCACCGAGGTCGAGTCCGCGCTGGTCTCGCACCCCAACGTGGCCGAGGCCGCCGTCGTCGGCGCCTCCGACCCGACGACCGGCCAGGGCATCGTCGCCTTCGTCATCCTGCGCGGTGGCGCGGGCGACGCGGCCTCCGGCGAGGCGGCACTGAAGGAGCTGCGCGAGCACGTCTCCACCGAGATCGGCCCGATCGCCAAGCCGCGGCAGATCATGATCGTCCCGGAGCTGCCGAAGACCCGCTCCGGCAAGATCATGCGGCGCCTGCTGCGCGACGTCGCCGAGAACCGCGAGGTCGGTGACGTGACCACGCTGGCCGACTCCAGCGTGATGGACCTGATCTCCAAGGGGCTCAAGACCGGCAGCGACGACTGACCGGAACAGCTGCGAGCAGGGGCGTCCTCCCGCCGGGAGGGCGCCCCTGCGTTGTCAACAGGATGGTGAGGTTCCTGGCAGGTCACCTCCAAAGAACCCCTCTGACCTGCGGCGATGGCGTACCCGGAAAGTTTCGCGACGCAACCATCCGCCGGGCGGATGTTAGGCTTTTCTCGAATGGTGTGCCGGGAAGTCTGGTCGGCGTCGTAGTCCGTGCTGTCCGCGATCGGAGTCCTGCGTGTCGAAAGCCGACCAGTCCCCGCCGTCCTCTGCCAAGAACTTCGACTTCGGCGCCTACCTGCGCACCGAGACCGTCGGCGGGTTGGTGCTGCTCGCGGCCACCGCGATCGCGCTGCTGATGGCCAACTCCCCGCTGTCGGAGTTCTACCGGACCATCCGCGACTTCGAGCTGGGGCCGGAAGCGCTGCACCTGAGCCTGAGCATCGGCGAGTGGGCCAAGGACGGCCTGCTGGCGATCTTCTTCTTCGTCGCCGGGCTGGAGCTCAAGCGCGAACTCGTGGTCGGCGAGCTGTCCAACCCGAAGAAGGCGATGCTGCCGGTGATCGCCGCGCTCGGCGGCATGATCGTCCCAGCGGTGCTCGCCTTCGCGATCGGCCACGGCGCCCCCGGCGCGCACGCCGCCTGGGCCATCCCCGTCGCCACCGACATCGCCTTCGCGCTGGGCGTGCTGTCGCTGACCGGGTCCTGGATGCCCACCGCCGCGCGGGTCTTCCTGCTCAGCCTGGCCGTGGTCGACGATCTGGGCGCGATCGTCGTGATCGCGGTGCTGTTCACCGACGGCCTGAGCGTGCTCGCGCTGCTCGCCGCCATCGTGCTGTGCGCCGTGTACTGGTACCTCCAGCACAAGCGCGTGACCAGCCCGTTCCTGTACGTGCCGCTGGCCGTGGTGGTCTGGGTCGCGGTGCACACCAGCGGCATCCACGCCACCATCGCCGGCGTCGCGCTCGGCCTGCTCACCCGCGTCCGCCGCGACCCGGACGAGCAGGCCTCGCCCTCCGAGCGGCTGGAGCACCGCCTGCAGCCCTGGTCGGCCGGTCTGGTCGTGCCGGTGTTCGCGTTCTTCGCCGCCGGGGTGCCGGTGGACGGCGACGCGCTGGCGGCGATCGGTGCGGACCGGGTCGCCATCGCGGTCATCGTCGGCCTGGTGGTCGGCAAGCTGGTCGGCATCTTCGGCAGCTCGTTCCTCGCGGTGAAGCTGGGCATCGGGGCCAAGCCGTCCTCCGTGAAGTGGAGCGACATGGCTGCGCTGGCGATGCTCGGCGGCGTCGGCTTCACGGTGAGCCTGCTGATCGCCGACCTCTCCCTGGAGGGCGCGGCTTCCGAGCGGGCCAAGGCGGCGGTGCTGATCGCCTCCGCGATCGCCTCGCTGATCGCCGCCGCGATGCTCTTCCGCCGGGGCCGCAAGGTGAAGAACGGCGAGGCGGGCGGCGAAGGCTGACCCGCCGGAGGACCGCGGTGGAAGTCACTCACGGGTAACGCACCGCGAGTCGCCCGGTCGACTTCTGATCGCGCGTGGCACGATGGAACACGTGAACAGCGCCCAGAACAGCACCAACGGCAGCCGTGACGGTGCGGGGTGGACCGCGGTCACGTCCATCCCGCTGTCCGAGGAGGGCACTGAACCGGACGGCCAGTCCGTCGGCGCCTTGGTCCGCGATGCCACGACGCACCTGTCCACCCTGGTCAGGTCCGAGGTGGAGCTGGCCAAGACCGAGCTCGCCGGCGAGGTGAAGAAGGCGGTCAAGGGCAGCGTCTACTTCACCCTCGCGCTGACCGTGCTCGGCTTCAGCATGTTCTTCCTGTTCTTCACGCTGGCCGAGGGCTTGGCCCAGCTCGGCCTGTGGCGGTGGGCGGCGTTCGGCATCGTCTTCCTGCTGATGCTGGTGGTGGCCGGGTTGCTGGCCCTCCTCGGCTACCGGCGGGTCCGCAAGATCAAGGCCCCCAAGCGCACCATCAAGTCGCTGAAGGAAACGTCCCAGCTCACCAAGCGCCACAAGGACGACGAAGCGACCCCAGCGGCCTGAGCCGCACCTGACGCGCCGCACCCCACCGGAGGTGCGGCGCGTTTCGCACGTCCGCACCCTTTCCGCCCCTCAGCACCACTCGGTCGCGAACCCCTCGCCGCAGGTGCTCCCCTCGCCAACTGGGCGTCCGATTCCAATGGGAACTGGAGCCCGCAGGGGGAGGTCAGCTGGTGCAGGAGCCGGTGGAGACCGGGGTGGTCAGGCGCGGCGCAGCGGCCACTTCGTCGGCGACCTCCGGCGCGGTGAGCGCGAAACCCGTCTCCGGGTCGTCCACCGCAGCGCCGAAGACCACCCCGACCACCTTGCCGCTCGGGTCGATCAGCGGCCCGCCGGAGTTCCCGCTCTGCACCTTGCCGCGCACCGTGTACACCTCGCGGACCACCGTCTGCGCCTCGTAGATGTCCGGCCCGCGCAACCGGATCTGCTCCCGCACCCGGCCCTCCGACGCGGTGTAGGGACCGTCCAGCGGGTAGCCCAGCGCGATCACGTCGCTGCCCGGGGCCACCTCACCGTCCACGAAGGTCATCGCGTCGGCGTCCAGGTCCGGCACGGACAGGACCGCGAGGTCCACGTCCGGCTTGTACATCACGACCTCGGCGTCGAACTGGCCGCGGCCGATCTCGATGGCCACCCGGTCGGTGCCTGCCACCACGTGCGCGTTGGTCATCACCCGGTGCGGCGAGATCACGAACCCGGTGCCCTCCAGCGCCCGCGCGCAGGACGTCGCGCGCCCGCGGACCTTCACCACGCTGGCCCGCGACTCGCGCACCACCGGGCTGCTGGCCAGCGCGGGGTCCGGGGGTGCGATCTCGGCCACCGGAGTCTGCGAGAACGGTTCCAGGGCCTGCGGGAACCCGGACACCCCGAGCATCTCCCGCAGGTCGTTCGGCAGCTGCCGCGCCGAGTCCGGCATCACCGAGTTGACCCCGCTGAGCACCTTAGACCGGCTGATCGCGGCGGCCAGGCCGGGCAGCGCGGACGCCGAGGTGAACGGCAGCGCGACCAGCCACGCCACCACCAGCACCGCCACGAACTGCAGCACCGAGCCCAGCGCGTTGTCCACCCCGGTCAGCCGCCGGGAGGTGATCCGGTCGCGCAGCTCGCGCCCGGCCCACATGCCGAAGGTCTCGCCGAAGGCGACCAGCAGCACCACGATGCCGACGCCGAAGCCGAGGCGGGCCACCGGGCTGTCCAGCCGGTCCAGCAGCAGCGGGGCCACCTTCAACCCGACCACCGCGCCGACGAACACCCCGAGGAACGAGAAGAACGCCGTGACCAGGCCGCTCCGCGCACCCGACACTGCGGCGAGCAGTGCCAGCAGCACCACCAGCAGGTCGACCCAGTTCACCCGCTCACCCCTCCACCCGGCGATCAGACCGCACTACGGTCTCAGACCGGTCAAGTTCGCCCGAACCCGATGTCCTCGGCCTCCTCCGCGGCCCGCCACGCCTCGTCGAGCTCCCGGACGTCGGCGCGGTTCCAGCGGCGCGCCCAACCCGCCAGGTCGAGCAACCCGGACAGCAGGCCCCCGGTGAACCCCCACACCAACATGCCGGGCACCAGGAACGCCGGGCTCGCGTGCCGCCCGGTCAGCTGCACCCGCAGCCGGTTGGCCGGGTCGGTCAGCCAGGAGATCGGCACCCGCGCCACCGCGGCGGTCTCCCCGAGGTCGACCGGCGCGACCGGCGAGGGTTCGACCCAGTGCGCCAGCACCGGAGTCACCCGGAAGCCGCTGTGCGGGACGTGCAGCTCGGGCAGGGTCACCAGCGGGCGAACACCCTCCGGTCGCAGCCCCACCTCCTCGACGGCTTCGCGGAGGGCGGCGTCGACCGGCCCGCGATCAACATCGTCGAGCGAGCCGCCGGGGAAGGCAACCTGGCCCGGGTGCGAGTTCAGCCCGTCGGCGCGGCGCAGCAGCAGCACGTCCGGGCCGCCGACTCCCTCGCCGAAGAGCACCAGGACGGCGGCGGGCCGGGCCGCCGCGGGCGGGTTCTCGCGCGGCCAACCGAAGTGCCCGGGGTCCAGCTCGGCGGCGCGCTCGACCAGCGGTCGCAGCCATCCGGGCAGCTCAGCGGGGTCGACGAGCAGTTCCTGGCTCACCTCGCCCCCAGCGTGCGATCGACGGCGGCCCGGACCTCGTCCGGTGTCTCGAACGCGACCGGCGGGTCGATGCGGCGGACCTCACCGGCGCCGGTCACGACGTAGCTGATCGGGAGCAGGGTGGGCGCCTTGAGCGCGGCCCGGATGCGGTTGTCGCCGTCATGCACGTTGGGGAAGTGAACGCCGAGTTCGGTGAGCAGGTCAAGGCCGTCACCGGGATCGCTCTGCACCTGCACCCCGAGGACCCTGACCGCCCCGGGCTGCTCGGCGTAGGCCTGGAGCGCGGGCAGCTCGGTGCGGCACGGCCCGCACCAGGTCGCCCACACGTTGATCAACGTCGGCTCCCCGGCCACGGCCGCGCCGACGTCCGCTGGCGCGCCGTCGGCCAGGCAGCTCCCGGTGACCCCGGCCAGCTGCGCCGGAGCGCCCTCCCCGGTCGGGCAGGGCTGCAGCGCGGCGGCGGCGCGCTGCGCCGGGTCGACCGGCTTCGCCGCAGGTGGCGGGGCTGGTGCGGCGGTGTCCACCGGTTGCTCGGCGTCGCGCGGCCAGAGCGCGACCACCCCGAGCACCGCGAGCACCAGGACGACGATGGTCCAGCGGATCTCGCTCCGGAAAGCGCTCACGCGGACGGCTCCTTGGCCGCGGCCTGCTCGACGGTGCGCTCCGGCACTTCCTCGGCCACCCCGGCCAGCTCCAGCAGCCGAGGCGCCTCCGGACCGCGCACCAGCTTGGCCGCGGCGGCCGGTTCGGTCGGACCGAGCCCGTACGATGGGCAGTCCTTGGCCAGCAGGCAGGCACCGCAGGCGGGCTTGCGGGAGTGGCAGACGCGGCGGCCGTGGAAGATCACCCGGTGCGAGAGCATCGTCCAGTCCTTGCGCGGGATGAGCTCGCCGATCGCGTGCTCGACCTTGACCGGGTCCTCCTCGGTGGTCCAGCCCCAGCGGCGGACCAACCGGCCGAAGTGGGTGTCCACCGTGATGCCCGGCACGTCGAAGGCGTTGCCCAGGATCACGTTGGCCGTCTTGCGGCCGATGCCGGGCAGCTTCACCAGCTGGTCGAGCTTCGCGGGCACCTCGCCGTCGTACTGCTCCACCAGCGCCGCACCCAGTCCCATCAGCGACGACGCCTTGTTCCGGTAGAAGCCGGTGGAGCGGATCAGCTCCTCCAGCTCGGTGCGGTCGGCACCCGCGTAGTCGGCGGCCGTCGGGTACTTCGCGAACAGCGCCGGGGTGACCTCGTTGACCCGCTTGTCGGTGCACTGCGCGGACAGGATGGTCGCGACCGCGAGCTCCAGCGGCGTGTCGAAGTCGAGCTCGCAGTGCGCGTCCGGATAGGCTTCGGTGAGGGCTCGCACCATTCGGCGAGCTCGCCGCACCAGGCCCAGCCGGGTTTCACTGCCCGCGCGGGGCTTGGACTTCGTGGTTCGAGCCAGATCCGACACCCCACCAGACTACGGATCCGGCCGGACACGGACGGTGGCCGCACCAGCACGGCCACCAGCAACCCCACCCCGGTTGCACCCTGCTCGACGGCATGCGTGAGGATGTAAATCATGGTGGCTGCCTGGTTCGTCATCGTCGTGCCGCTCGTGATCATGTTCTTCACGCTCTTCATGGAGCGCGTGGAGGCCCGCCTGCGGCACGTGGCGGTGCAGGAGAACGAGGTGGAAGAGCTGCTGGAGAACGCCCGTCCCGACGAGGTTCGGGCGCTGTTCCGGCAAGGTATTGGACGAGCGCTGGAGTTGTTCCAGCTTCGCAGGGTGGGACGCGCCGGTAGGCTGCGTACTCGCCGTTCGCGCGACCAGTCTTAGAATTGCTGGTAGTGATCGGCGGCACACCGCCAGACGCGCGCACGCGGGTCCGGCACCACAGCAGGCCGCCGCGTCTCAACATGGAGGGACGAGGTGGACGAGACCCTGGCCCGGGCCGGCATCTTCCAAGGAGTGGAGCCGGCCGCGGCGGAGGCCCTGGCACAGTCGCTGGAACCAGTGGAGTTCCCGCGAGGGCACGTGATCTTCGCCGAGGGCGAGCCGGGTGACCGGCTCTACATCATTCAGTCCGGCAAGGTGAAGCTCGGGCGCAAGTCCCCGGACGGCAGGGAGAACCTGCTGGCGATCATGGGACCGTCGGACATGTTCGGCGAGCTGTCCATCTTCGACCCGGGTCCGCGGACGTCCACGGCGACCACGGTCACCGAGGTCCGCGCGCTGAGCATGGACCGCTCCGCGCTGCGGCAGTGGATCGGCAACCGCCCGGAGATCGCCGAGCAGCTGCTCCGCGTGGTGGCCCGCCGCTTGCGGCGCACCAACGGCATGCTGGCGGACTTGATCTTCACCGACGTTCCGGGCCGCGTCGCCAAGGCGCTGCTGCAGCTCGCGCAGCGCTTCGGCAGCCAGGAGGCGGGCCTGCTGCGGGTCACCCACGACCTGACGCAGGAGGAGATCGCGCAGTACGTCGGTGCTTCCCGGGAGACCGTGAACAAGGCGCTGGCGGACTTCGCGCACCGCGGTTGGCTGCGGCTCGAAGGCAAGAGCGTGCTCATCCTCGACCCGGAGCGGCTCGCTCGCCGCGCCCGCTGACCAGCGCTGCTACGCGCGTGAACTGACGCGCGTCGGCCGACGGACCCGGGACGCTTCCCGGGTCCTTCAGTCGACGCGCGTTTTTTCGCGCCCGGAAGTCGGTAGTTCTCCCCGCCCCGCGCCCCCCTCCTGGTAGGACGATGATCAACCAAGGAGAGGGGCGCGGGGTGCATTGGACCGGGTACTTCGGGGCGGCTGCGCTGGCCGTGGTGCTCATCACGATCGCAGCCAACCGACGGAGGGCCCGGCGGGAGCGTGCGGAGCGGGTGGCACCCGCGCACACGGAACGGCCGAGTGGTCTCAAGGCTGCGGTCCGACACCGCAGCAGCAACGACTCAGGCTGGAGCGATGGCTCCCACGACGCTGGCGGGTGGGGCAGCAGCGACTGGGGCGGCGGTGACTCCGGTGGGGGCGGCGATTCCGGTGGCGGGGGTGACTCCGGTGGGGGCGGCGACTGACATGTGAAGGGGCTGGGCGCCACCCCCGACGCGGCGCTCCAGCCCCTTCACACTGTGCGTGGTTAATCCCCCGACGACCAACCACGCTCCCCCGATCCTCCGATGCGTCGGCCCCGAATCCTCGACACCGGAGGAAAGCTTTTCTCGACGATGCTGGACGACGGGTGCCGCCAGCAAGGCCCTCTCACCTTCCAGGACGCAGCTAGCCAGAGCTCGGTTGCAGAGTTCACCCGTTCCGGCTAACCACTGCCAGTGTGCCGCGTCCCGGCGGTGTTCGGACCGGGTAAAAGGTCCCCTCTTGCGCAGGTGAGCCGAATTACCCACGTGCAGTTTGGTACCGGGGTACCACTTTCGCGATACTGGACGGGTGTCCCAATCCGCGTCCCTCGCCGACTACCGCACCGCCCTGACCGCACCCGGCGCCCGAGGCCCGGTCATCGCCTCGCTGCTCGGTCGCCTGCCGATCGCCATGGTGGGCCTCGCCCTGATGCTCTACGTGCAGCGCGAGACCGGCTCGTTCGCCGCCGCTGGCCTGGTCTCGGCGGGCGCGCTGATCGGCGTCGCCTGCGGTTCGGTCGCGCAGGGCCGGATCATGGACCGGGTCGGTCCGACCAAGCCGCTCTACGTGATGTCCGCGGTCTTCGCGGTGCTGGTGGCCGTCGAGGTCTCGGCCATCGAGCTGCACGCCCCGGTGGCGCTGCTGACCGGCCTGGCGTTCCTGGTCGGCGCCAGCGAGCCGATGGTGGGCCCGGCGTCCCGCGCCCTGTGGGCGGAACTGCTGCCGCCTGGCCCGGCGCGCAACGCCGCGTACTCCTACGAGGCGATCAGCATGGAGACGTTCTTCATCCTCGGGCCGGGCCTGGCCGGGCTGATGGTCGCGATGCCGTGGCCGGGGACCGGGGTGGTCGTCGGCGCGGTGTGCATGGTCCTGGGCAGCGTCGGCTTCGCCAGCACGCGCGCCGCCCGCGCCCAGCGGCCGGCGCCCAAGCAGAACACCAGCCTGCTCGGCGCGATCGCCACCCCGGGCATGCGGACGGTGGCACTGGCCGCGCTGGGCTTCGGCACCCTGATCGGTTTCATCGAGGTCGGCGTGCCCGCCGCAGCGGTCGAGGCCGGTTACCCGACGGTCGGTGGCCTGCTGCTGAGCGTGCTGTCGGTCAGCTCTGTGGTCGTGGGCGTCCTCTACGGCCTGCGCCCCTGGCCGCGACCGATGCACCTGCGCCTGCCCGCGCTGCTGCTCGGCTTCGCGGCGCTGATCACCCTGCTGGCCGTGCCCGCCACACTGTGGGGCCTGTGCCTCGCGCTGCTGGTCGCGGGCAGCCTGATCACCCCGCAGTCCACGGCGCACTCGATGGCGATCGAGATCGCCGCCCCGGAGGGCACCGCGACGGAGGCGTTCGGCTGGGTGGTCACCTCGGTGACGCTCGGCGCGGCCATCGGCCAGTCGGTCAGCGGCCAGCTGGTCGAGCTGAGCGGCCCGGCGGCGTCCTTCCTGACGGCGAGCGCGGTCGGCGCCGTCCTCGCCGCGATCCTCTGGCTCCGCCGCAACACCCTCCTCCCCACCCGCGAACAAGTCTCCCTCGCCGGCGTCTGAGCTACGCGGTTTCCTGGAGGTAGGTGAGTTGGGCCTGGACCGTGAGGTCGGCTGCTGGCCAGACCGCGCGGTCCACTTCGGCGTAGACCTTCTCCACCACTTGGCGCGGGGTGGCTGCGGGGCCGAGGTCGGCCAGGGCTGCTCGAACCTGGTCCAGGCGTTGGTGGCGGTGCTGGAGGTAGTGCGCCGCGACCGCTCGGACGTCCGGGAGCTCCGGGCCGTGGCCGGGGAGGACGCGCAGGCCTTCGGGGAGGTCGGCCAGGCGGCGCAGGGACTCCAGGTAGGAGCCGAGGTGGCCGTCCGGGTGGGCGACCACCGTCGTGCCGCGGCCGAGGACGCTGTCGCCGGTGAACACCGCCGGTTCGTCGTCCTGCACCGCGAAGCAGACCGAGTCCGCGGTGTGGCCCGGCGTGGCGAGCACGCGCAGGTCCACGCCGCCCGCGTCGACGACCTCGCCGTCGCGCAGTGGCTCCGCGCCTCGGCACAGCGCCGGGTCCAGGGCCCGCACCGGGGCGCCGGTGAGCTCGACGAAGCGCTCGACGCCGTCGGTGTGGTCGCCGTGGTGGTGGGTCAGCAGCACCAGCGACACCGGGCCCTCGTCGGCGACGCGGCGCAGGTGGTCGGCATCCTCCGGGCCCGGGTCGATCACCGCGCGGCTGGTCGCGCCGGGCTCGCCCACCACCCAGGTGTTGGTGCCTTCCAGGGTCATCGGCGACGGGTTCTCGGCCAGCAGCACCGAGGCGTACCGGGTGACCGGTCGCAGCGTGGCGTAGGCGGGGTGCTCGGTCACCTCGCCTCCTCGAACCCCGGCTCGCCGGGCAGCAGCACGTGCCAGCGACCGTCGCGCTGGACCAGCTTCGGGATGATCTTCGACAAGGTCCGCTCGGCGGCCAGCGCGGCGGAGGCGCTGCGGTGCTCGGCGAGCTCCTCCAACGTGACGCGGGTCGGTGGGAGCAGGCGGGTGCGGCCCTCGGCGCAGTCCGCCAGCGCCTGCTGCGGCGTCGCCCAGTACGCGGCGGCTGCTTCCGACGTGCCCCCGTCGGCCTGCTGGCCGGTGGGCATCGCGGCGAGGAAGAAGCGCGTGTCGTAGCGGCGCGGTTCGCCAACCGGGGTCACCCAGTTCGACCAGGGGCGGAGCAGGTCCGCGCGCAGCACCAAGCGCTCACCGGCCAGGAACTCGGCCAGCGACAGGTCCCGGGCGACGAGCCCGGCGCGCTCACCCGCGTAGTGGCCGGTGTCGCCGACCAGCGTCGTATCGTCCGGGCCGGCGAGCAGCACGCCGGACTCCTCGAACGTCTCGCGCACAGCCGCGCACACCAACGCCCGCGCGACCTGCGGCGTGCAGCCGAACCGCTGGGCCCACCAGTCCGGCCCGGGCCCGTGCCAGGCCACCGAGACGTCCGCGTCGCGCGGATCGACCCCGCCACCGGGGAAGACGGTCATCCCGGCGGCGAAGGCCATCTCCGCCACCCGCTTCTGCAGGAAGACCTCGGGTCCGGCGGCACCGTCCCGGACCAGCACCACGGTCGCCGCGTCCTTCGGCGCCACCGGTCGGCCCTCGGGCGTTTCGGGGACGAACCCCGTTGGCAGGGACCGATCTCCGGGGTCTAGCACCATGCCGGTCACCCTATGCCGGAAAACGCCGATGTCCACCAGGTCGTGGCGCACAGCTCGAACCGGATCGATTCCCGGGCACCGGCACCCCCGATTGCCGCCACCCGATCAGGGCATCGGCACCATTGGCGGCATGGACGAAGCACTGCGGGTTGGCGTGATCGGAGCTGGACCTTGGGCGCACCGGGTGCACGCCCCCGGGTTGGCGGCGCACCCGGGAACAGAGTTGGCGGCGGTGTGGGCGCGGCGCCCCGAGGCGTCCGAAGCCCTCGCCCACGCGCACGACGCGAACGCCGTGGGCAGCTTCGAGGAACTGCTCGACGCCGTCGACGCGGTCGCGTTCGCGGTGCCACCAGCGGTGCAGGCCGAGCTCGCGCCGCGAGCGGCTCGCGCGGGCAAGCACCTGGTCCTGGAGAAGCCGCTGGCCGACGACCGGGCCGGGGCGGAAGCGGTCGTCGACGCCGTGACGGGGTCCGGGGTGGCGGCGCTGATGATGCTCACCCGCCGCTTCGACCCGGAGGTGCAGCGGTGGCTGGCCGGGCTGCCGGAGCTCGGCGACCTGCAGGGCGCGACCGGCCGCTGGCTCGCGGGCGGTCTGCTGGCAGGCGACTACGCGGCCTCGGCGTGGCGCCAGCAGGACGACGGCGCGCTGATCGACGCGGGCCCGCACGCGATCGACCTGCTCGACGCGGCGCTCGGCGACATCGAGGAGGTGCACTTCGCCCACCGCGGCGCCGACGGGCTCTGGCAGCTGGTGTTCGGCCACGAAGGCGGCACGACCAGCACGCTGGCCCTCTCACTGCGCCTGCCGGTGCAGCCGTCGCTGGTGGACATCGCGGTGTACGGCGAGCACGGGTGCGCCCCGCTGACGGGCCGCCGCACGGCAGCCCGCGAGTGCTACGCGCAGCTGCTCGACAACCTGCTGGTGATGATCCGCGAAGAGCGCGTGGACCACCCGTGCGGCGTCCACCGGGGCCTGCATTTGCAGCGGGTCCTCGCCACCGTCCTGGCGGCCCGCTGACCTGGTCAGGAGCGCTGCTGCTGCGGGGCGTAGGCCTGGTTGTTCACCGGGGCCGCACCGATCGGCGGGAAGCCGCCCGTGCCGCCCGGCATGGTCGACGTCCAGGACTCCTCGCCGTTGTTCGCCCCGTTCTGGCGGCGCGGCGGCGCGGTGGTCCGGTCCTGCTCGCGCTGGGCCAGCTCCTCGTGCAGCTTCCGCAGCAGGTTGCGCTCCCGGTCGGTCAGCTTCGCGTCGACCGCCGCGGGCACGCGCATCCCCGGCCCCTCGGCTGACGCCTCGGCGCTGCGCGCGAGCGCCGGGGCCTCCTCGCGCTGCGGCTCCGCCTCGCGCTGCGGTTCGGCGCTGTGCCGCCGCTCGCCCTGCTCGCTGCGCGGCTCCGCGGCGGGTGCCGCTGGCGCGGCGGCCGCGGGCGCTTCGCGCTGCTCCGCCGGGGGTTCCGGCTTCGCCTCGGGCACCGCCGGTCGCTGCTCGACCGCCTGACGCTGCTCGACTGCGGGGCGGGCCGGGGCCGGTTGTTCGGCCGGGGCCTCGTCCAGGCGCACGCGGTGCGCGGCGGCGAGGGCTTCGCGGTGGTACTCGGGCAGTTCGGTGCCGCTGTCGAAGACCTCCACCGAGCAGTTCAGCCCGGCTCGGCGCAGGGCGTCCAGCAGCTGGTAGGCGACGGCCGAGGTGGACCCGTCGGTGCCGACCTCGGCGAGCAGGACGCGGCGCGGCACAGCTCCGTAGCTGACGCCCGCCGGGGTGGTGCGGGCGGCGCACCACAGGCCCCGCAGGCCCTGGAGGCGGCTGGTGACCGGGGCCAGCGCCGCGATCAGGTCCGCGTCGACCTCGTTGGGTTCGCCGAAGCGGTGGTCGCTGACGGGCACCGCGTCCACCACGTGCAGCCGGTCGGCGAGGGTCTGCGCGGAGCGGGACTCGTCGAGCGCGCGCCGCAGGTGGTACTGCTCGGTGGTGTTGACCGGGATGCGGCCGGCGACCAGGCAGCCGGTGAGGTACTCCGCCGCGGCGCCCGGCAGCCCGGCGCCGAGGAGTTCGCGGGCCGCGTTGATCCCGTCGTCGTCCACCCGCCCGGCCATGGCCAGCAAGAGGTTGTGCAGCCGGTCCGCTGGGCCAGCTCCCTCAGCCACGTGCACCACGTTGCCTCCTTCGGATGTCGGTCGCTCAACCACGACGACCGACGAGTTCTTGGGCTCCCTCGCACACCAGCGCCGATTCGGCGAGCGCAGCGCGGTGGTAGGCGGTCGGTTCCTGCTCCGGTGGGAGCGCTTCGACGCGGGGTTCCGGTTCGCCGAGCGCGCGCAGGACGCGCTGGACCTCCCCGGCGAGGCCGATGACGTCGTCGGCGGACGCGGTCACCAGCAGCACCAGCTTCGCGGCCCCGGAACCCCCGGTGGTCCGCCAGCTGCTGCGCACTTCCCGGACGCCCGGTCGGCCGCGCAGCGTGGCGCCGAGCACGAGGAGCGCGGAGTCGGCGACCGGGTCGCCGGGGCTCTCGGCGGTGAACGCGTGCTGCGGGGCGGTGTCGGGGTCGGCGGGGAGGACGGCGCCGATGACGGCGGGGTCGGCTCCCAGCGGGAGCAGCGCTTCGGCGAGCAGCCGGTGCTCGGCGTCGGCCAGGCCGATCCGCTCGCGGACCAGCGTGCCCGGGAGGACTTGCGCGATCACCTCCGCGGCGTCCCCGGCCAGCCAGTCGCGGAAGCGCCACAGGTGCCGGTCGGGCAACCGGTCGGCGAGTCGAAGCAGCAACTCGTGGCACCGCAGCTCGTTCTCACGCACCGCCAACGTCGGCCCCCTCCAGCCTCGTCTCCGTCGATGCGGGTGTCGCCCCCCGGCTCTAGTTACACCCGTCCAGGTGAACCTTGGTCGCGTTGGCCGGATCAATCAAGCCCTTGAACGACCGTTCCGCAACACAATGGAATTGGTCTTACCCCGTTTGGGCTAACCGGTTGCGGCGAACTCAATCACGGGGTGATCACAGCGTACTGGTCGTCATCTGCTGTTCGCGGGCCAGCCACCAAAAGGCGCCGCGGATCACCCGACGTGCCGAGAAGAAAACGCGGCGTCACCCGAATTGGGCGACGCCGCGCAGACCCGGAACGTCTCATTCGACCTCGACGACCAGTTCGACCTCGACCGGCACGCCGAGCGGGAGCTCCGCCACGCCCACCGCGGAACGGGCGTGCTTGCCCGCCTCGCCGAAGATCTCGCCGAGCACCTCGGACGCGCCGTTGACCACCGCGGGCTGCCCGGTGAAGCCCTCGGCCGAGGCGACGAAGCCGACGACCTTGACCACCCGGACCACCGAGTCCAGGCCGACCAGGGCGTCCACCGCCGCGAGCGCGTTCAGCGCGCAGATCCGGGCGTACTGCTTGGCCTCGTCACCGCTGATCTCCGCGCCGACCTTGCCGGTCGCGGCCACCTCACCGGCCACCACCGGCACCTGGCCAGCGGTGAACACCAGCGACCCGCTGCGCACCGCGGGCACGTAGTCCGCGACGGGGGCCACCACGTCCGGCAGCGGGACGCCCAGCTCCGCCAGGCGATCGGTCCAGCGCCCCATGTCAGGCCTCCTTCGGCCGCTTGAGGTAAGCCACCATCTGCTCACCGGTCGGACCGGGCAGCACGGAGACCAGCTCCCAGCCGTCCTCACCCCACTGGTCGAGGATCTGCTTGGTCGCGTGGATCAACAGCGGCACGGTCGCGTACTCCCACTTCTGCATGCGGGCAGCTTAAATGCCCTCGTCGAACCCGGACCGCGTGGCGGTCCCCGACCCGGGTCGGGATGCGACCCGAAGACATCCCGGGACCCCGGGACCTACGCTGATCGCGTGACCGACTGGAACGGGGAACTGAACCGTGCCCGATTGCACGTGGTCAGCGGCAAGGGCGGCACCGGGAAGACCACCGTCGCCGCCGCGCTCGCACTCGCGCTCGCGACCGGCGGTCACAAGGTGCTGCTGATCGAGGTCGAGGGCCGCCAGGGCATCGCGCAGCTCTTCGACACCGCACCGCTGCCCTACTCCGAGGAGTGGATCGCCGCCGCGCCTGGAGGTGGCGAGCTGCGCGCGCTGGCCATCGACGCCGAAGCGGCGCTGCTCGAATACCTCTCGATGTTCTACAACCTCGGCTTCGCCGGTCGCACGCTGCGCAAGATGGGGGCCATCGAGTTCGCCACCACGCTGGCGCCGGGCCTGCGCGACGTGCTGTTCACCGGCAAGATCAAGGAGTGCGTCGGCCGCACCGACGAGCACGGCCGCTACGTCTACGACGCCGTGGTGGTCGACGCGCCGCCGACCGGGCGGGTGGTCAAGTTCCTGGACGTCACCCGCGCGATGGCCGACCTGGCCAAGGTCGGGCCGATCCGCGACCACAGCGACGGCGTGGTGCGGCTGCTGCACTCCAACAGCACCGTCGTGCACCTGGTGACCCTGCTGGAGGAGCTGCCGGTGCGGGAAACCCTGGACGCGGTCGCCGAGCTCGACGCCGCCGACCTGCGCCCCGGCGGGGTGCTGTGCAACCGGGTCCGGCCCAACCGGCTGCCCGCCGCTGCCGTCGCCACCGCCGCCGAGGGCCAGCTCGACGCCGACGAGGTCCGCGCCGGGCTGGACGCGGCCGGGCTGCGCGTGGCCGAGGACGAGCTGGACGGCCTGGTGCACGAGACGATCGAGCACGCCATCCAGGTGCGCGCCGAGGAGAACGCCCGCCGCCAGCTCGGCGAGACCGACCTGCCCACCGTCGCGCTGCCCGACCTGACCGCCGGGATCGACGTCGCCGAGCTCTACGAGTTGGCGGAGATCCTCACCGAACACGGCATCCGGAGCACTCGATGAGCGAACCGCTGCGGCCCCGGCAGGTCGACGTCGACGCCCTGCTGGACGACCCGAACACCCACGTCATCGTCTGCTGCGGCTCCGGCGGGGTGGGCAAGACCACCACCGCGGCGGCGCTGGCGGTGCGCGCGGCCGAGCGCGGCCGCAAGACCGCGGTGCTCACCATCGACCCGGCGCGGCGGCTCGCCCAGGCGCTCGGGCTGCGCGAACTCGGCAACCAGCCCAAGCAGGTGGTGGTCGAGGGGTTCGAACCGGCGGGCGACCTCAACGCGATGATGCTGGACATGCGCCGCACCTTCGACGACATGGTGCAGGCGCACGCCGGTCGGGAACGCGCCGAGCAGATCCTGAACAACCCCTTCTACCAGACGATCTCCACGTCCTTCTCCGGCACGCAGGAGTACATGGCGATGGAGAAGCTCGGCCAGCTGTCCGCCTCCGGGCAGTGGGACCTGATCGTGGTGGACACCCCGCCGAGCCGGTCGGCGCTGGACTTCCTGGACGCCCCGCAGCGGCTGTCCACCGTGCTGGACGGGCGGCTGATCAAGATGCTGTCCAGCCCGGCGCGGGTCGGCGGCAAGGGCCTGCGCAAGATCGTCGGCGCCGGGTTCGGGATCTTCGCCAAGGCCGTCTCGACGATCATCGGCGGGCAGCTGCTGGCCGACGCCGCCCGGTTCGTGCAGGCCTTCGACTCCACCTTCGGCGGGTTCCGGGAGCGCGCCGAGCACACCTACCGGCTGCTGCGCTCCCCCGGCACGGCGTTCCTGGTGGTCGCCGCGCCCGAGCCGGACGCGCTGCGGGAGGCCACCTACTTCGTGGAGCGGCTGGCCGGGGAGCAGATGCCGCTGGTCGGCCTGGTGGCCAACCGGACGCACCCGGTCTTCACCAGCCTCGCCGGGGCACGCGCCACCGCGGTCGCCGAGGAGATCGAAGCCACCGGTTCCGCACCGATGGCCTCCGCCGCGCTCCGGGTGCACGCCGACCGGGTGGCGGTCGCGGAACGGGAGAAGCGGTTGCTGGCCCGGTTCACCCGCGCTCACCCGGAAGTCGCACTGGTCGGAGTTCCCGCGCTTCCGTCCGATGTGCACGATCTGGCGGGGTTGCGGGAGATCGGTCGGCGACTAGCGGGTGAATAACGGGTAACGGGGCTGGGCAATCCGCGTGGCGAATTGCCCAGCCCCGCCCCGAATGGACTAGCTGACCTGGTACTCGTCGAAATCGACGTATTCCCGGCGGGCAGCCTCCAGCAATTCCCGCCAGTTGCGGACGTCGGGCCGACGGCGCAGCAACGCGCGCCGCTCCCGCTCCGTCATTCCGCCCCACACGCCAAATTCGATCTTGTTGTCGAGCGCCTCGCTCAGGCACTCGGTTCGCACCGGGCAGCCGAAGCAGACCATTCGCGCCTTGCGCTGCTCGGCTCCGCGGACGAACAATTGGTCCGGATTCTGGTCACGGCAAGCGGCGTTGACCCGCCAGTCCCCCTGCTCGAACATAGAGTTCCCCCAGCTCCTCACTGGATCGTCGGCGACCGTATTTCGTCCGGAGCCCCCCGGCACCGGATGCTGCGGCGTACGCTTCGGCCGCAGCAGTGCTGTCGCTGGACGTAGACGGACTGTAGAGCCCCGCGGTTCCACAACCAACCAAGGGTTGTCGCTCCGTTATCTTTCGAACTCATCACATCGGGCGGACTTCGCCCGTGACACTCCGTCACGAAGCGGATCGGATTTACGCTGGCGGAGTGCGTGTCCGGGACGGCTTGCTGAAGCTTTTCGGTCTGTGTGTGCTGGCTGGCGTACTGGTCGCCGGATTGCTGTTCCCGGTGGCGGGATCACTCGGCGTGGTCTCCAACCGCGCCAGCGATGCGGTGAACAGCATCTCCGCCGACCTGATGACCAAGGAACCTCCTCTTGTGACGACTGTCACAGACAAGGACGGGCGGCCGATCGCGTACCTGTTCGACCAGAACCGGACCCCGGCCGCCCCGGACCAGATCGCCGACACCATGAAGGCCGCCATCGTGGCCATCGAGGACCGGCGGTTCTTCGACCACCAGGGCGTCGACTGGGCGGGCACCGTGCGCGCCGCGGTGACCAACCAGGTGTCCGGCGAGATCGCCCAGGGCGGTTCCACCCTCACCCAGCAGTACGTGAAGAACTACCTGGTGCACGTGGTCGCCGCCGGGGACCCGATCAAGCAGCACAAGGCCATCGAGCAGACCCCGGCGCGCAAACTGCGCGAGATCCGCATCGCGCTGCAGCTGGAGAAGCAGCTCTCCAAGGAGGAGGTCCTCACCCGCTACCTCAACGTGGTGCCCTACGGCAACCACGCGTACGGCATCGCGGCCGCCTCCCGCACCTACTTCAACACCACCCCGGACCAGCTGACCATCGCGCAGGCCGCGCTGCTGGCGGGCATGGTCAACAGCCCCAGCGCGCTGAACCCGCAGAACAATCCCACCGAGGCGCTGCACCGCCGCAACCTGGTGATCAAGGCGATGGAGGACCAGCGGCGGATCACCCCGGACGCCGCCGAGGAGGCGCGCAACGCGCCGCTCGGCCTGGCCGAGCCGCTGCAGGGCATCCCCAACGGCTGCGTCGGCGCCGGGCCGTCCGACGGGTTCTTCTGCAAGTACGTCATCGACTACCTGGAACGCGCCGGGTTCACCGAGGAGCAGCTCAGGACCGGCGGCTACACGATCCGCACCACGCTGGACAAGCGCGCCACCGACGCCGCCAAGGCCGCCGCCGAGAAGGGCGTGCCGAAGACGACCGAGGGCATCGCCAACGTGATGAGCGTGGTCGAGCCCGGCAAGGAGAAGCACCGAGTCCGGGCGCTGGTGGCCAACCGGGACTTCGGCCTGGACGCCTCGCAGGGGCAGACCGCGTACGCGCTGCCCAGCGGGGTGGTCAAGTTCGGCGCCGGGTCGGTCTACAAGGTGTTCACCGCGGCCGCCGCGCTGGAGAAGGGGATGGGGATCTACAACACCATCCAGTCCCCCGGCTCCTACACCTCGTCGGTGTACAAGAACGGCACCGCGCCCTACACCGTGGGCAACGCCGAAGGCGTGCGGCCGGGCCCGCGGACCCTGCAGATGGCCCTGGCGACCTCGCCGAACACCGCGTTCGTCGCGCTACAGGAGCGCGCCGGACTGGACCAGACCGTGGACATGGCCGTGCGGCTCGGTATGCGGCAGACGCTGCAGAACCACACCGCCGCCGGGGACCCGGTGGCCGTCAACGGCGTCTCGCAGGCCGACCACGTCAAGGAGCGCAACATCGGCGCGTTCACCCTCGGATACGCGCCGACCAGCCCGCTGGAGCTCAGCAACGTCGCCGCCACCATCATGAGCGGCGGCACCTGGTGCCCGCCGACGCCGATCGAGCAGATCCTGGACCGCAACGGCAACCCGGTGTCGATCACCGAGGACCCGTGCGAGCAGGCCGTCGACGAGGGGCTGGCGAACGCGCTGGCGGTCGGCATGAGCCGCGACGACCAGCCGGGCGGCACCGCCGCCGCAGCCGCCGCCGGGGCGGGCTGGACCCGGCCACTGGCGGCCAAGACCGGGACCACCGAGGCGCACCAGTCCGCCGGGTTCATCGGCGCCACCCCGCAGTACGCCGGGGCGGTGCTGACCTTCAGCGACGGCACCTCGCCGCAGGGCATCTGCGACAGCGACCCGCCGCGGCTCTGCGGGGTCAACGGCGGCAACATCTACGGCGGCAAGGTGCCCGCGCGGACCTTCTTCGACGCGATGAAGGTCATCCACGAGGGCCTGCCCGTCGCCCCGCTGCCGCCGACCACCAAGCGCTACGAGAACGGCGGCGACGAGTTCCAGGTGCCCAACGTGGTCGGCCTGTCCTCGAAGCAGGCCACCGAGACGCTGGAGCGGGCGGGTTACAAGGTCCAGGAGCGCTCGGTGAACAGCCAGCGCAAGCGGGGCCGGGTGGTCAGCCAGACGCCGCGCGGGTTCGCGCTGCCGGGCGAGACGGTGACGATCTCGGTGAGCACCGGCTACGTCCCGCCGCCCTCCCCGGAGCGGCCCCCGCCACCACCGCAGCGACCACCGGAACGGCCACCGGAACGGCCGGACCTGCCCGGCATCCCGCCGGGGATCTTCCCACCGTGACCGGACCAGTGCGGGCGTCTCCCACCGGAGGCGCCCGCACTGCTGTGCCACCCGCGACCTCGCGGTGGGGACGGAGCCGGGGACGAGGCGCGGGTGCGGGTTCCTAGACTCGATTGCGTGACGAACACGCAGGTGAGCACCAGACGCGCGCGATCCCGGTACCGGCTGCTGGAGGTGCGGGCCGCGGAGCGGGTCACCCCGCGGATGGTGCGGGTCACGCTCGGCGGCGACGAGCTCGCCGACTTCGCCAGCAACGGCAGCGACCAGCGGATCAAGTTGTGCCTGGCGCAGCCGGGCCAGCCGATGCCGCTGGGCCGGACCCGCGCCGAGGTGTTCGCGCTGCCCCGCGAGCAGCAGCCCCGGCAGCGCACCTACACCGTCCGCCGGTTCGACCCGCAGCGGCGGGAGCTGGCGATCGACTTCGTGGTGCACGACCACGACGGCCCGGGCAGCGCCTGGGCCGCGCAGGCGGCACCGGGCGACCAGATCGTGACGGTCGGCCCGAGCCCCGCGTACCAGCCGCAGCCCGACGCCGACCCGCTGGTGCTGGTCGGGGACGAGACGGCGCTGCCCGCGATGTCGGCGATCCTGGAGGAGCTGCCCGCGGCGGCGGTCGTGCAGGTCTTCGCGGAGGTCGCCGACGCCGCGGAGGAGCAGTCGATCGACTCCGCGGCGCAGGTGGAGTGGCACTGGCTGCACCGCGACGGCGTCCCCACCGAGGACAGCACGCTGCTCGTCGACGCGGTCCGCGCGGCGGACCTCGGCCGGAACCCGCACGTGTGGATCGGCGCCGAGGCGGACGTGGTCCACCAGCTCCGCGAGCACTGCCAGCGAGAACTCGGCCTGGACCGCCGCCGCCTCTACGCCCTCGCCTACTGGCGCCGCAACACCACGGGCAGCTGACCCCCGGCCTGGAGACCGCAGTTTCAATTGAAACTGCGACCTCCAGGCACACCGGATCGCAGTTTCAATTGAAACTGCGACTCACGCGCACGGGGTTCCGCAGTTTCAATTGAAACTGCGGTTCGACGGACGGGTCAGCTGGCGAGTTCGGCCTTGACCAGGGAGGCGACCTTGCCGCCTTCGGCGCGGCCCGCGACCTTCGCGTTCGCCGCCTTCATGACCTGGCCCATCTGCTTCATGCCCGGGCGCTCGCCGAGCTCCGCCTCGACCTCGCTGACGGCGTCCTTGACCAGCTTCGCCAGCTCGTCGTCGCCCAGCGGCTTCGGCAGGTAGCGGCGCAGGATCTCCGCCTCACGGACCTCGGCTTCGGCCTGCTCCGCGCGCCCGGCGCCGCGGAACGCCTCCGCCGCCTCGTCGCGCTTCTTGGCCTCCTTGCTCAGCACGCGCTGCACCTCTTCGTCGGTGAGCTCGCGCGCCTGCTTGCCAGCCACCTCCTCCTTGCCGACCGCCGCCAGCGCCATCCGCAGCACGCCGGTGACGGCGGTGTCGCGTTCCTTCATCGCGGCGGAGAGGTCCGCCCGCAGCTTGTCCTTGAGCTCGGCCATGTGCTGATTATCCCGGCGGGCGCGCAGGCGGGGCACGCGGTCCGCCGGGGGGACCGCTGCCGACGTAGGGTTGGTGGGGTGAACAAGTTCGGGCGACTTCTGCTCAGCGCGGGCGCTCTCGGCGCCGCGGCGGTCACCTACTCGGCCGCGATCGAACGGCGGCACTGGACGCTGCGACAGGTCTCGCTGCCGGTGCTCGACGAGGGCGCTGCCCCGCTGCGCGTGCTGCACATCTCCGACCTGCACATGACGCCGAACCAGCGGTCCAAGCAGCGGTGGGTGTCCGAGCTGGTGGACCTCGACCCGGACCTGGTGGTCAACACCGGCGACAACCTCGCCCACCCGCAGGCGGTGCCCGCGGCGCTGCGCGCGATGGGTCCGCTGCTGGACCGGCCGGGCGTGTTCGTGTTCGGCAGCAACGACTACTTCGGGCCGACCGCGAAGAACCCGGCCCGCTACCTGCTCCCGTCGTCGAAGACCAAGCGCATCCACGGCGACCCGCTGCCGTGGCGGGACCTGCGCGCGGCGATGGCCGAGCGCGGCTGGCTGGACGCGACGCACCGCCGCCACGAGATCGAGGTCGCCGGGGTGCGCATCCACATCGCCGGCCTGGACGACCCGCACCTGCACGCGGACCGCTACGACCTGATCGCCGACCCGCTGCCGGAGGACGTGCAGCTGCGCCTCGGTGTGACGCACTCCCCCGAGCCGCGGGTGCTGGACAGCTTCGCCGAGGACGGCTACGACCTGGTGCTGGCCGGGCACACGCACGGCGGGCAGCTGCGGGTGCCGGGCTACGGCGCGCTGGTGACCAACTGCGAACTCGACCGCGACCGCGCGCGTGGGGCGTCGACCTGGGGCGAGCGGATGCACCTGCACGTCTCGGCCGGGCTGGGCACCTCGCCGTACGCCCCGGTGCGCTTCGCGTGCCCGCCGGAGGCGACCTTGCTGACCCTGCTGCCCCGCTCCGAGGCCCCCGCCCCCACCAGCGGAAACGCAAAAACCGGTACCCCTTTCGGGGCGGGTGAGGGCGTCCGGTAGAGTATCTTCCAGCGGTTGGGGCGAGCACCCGAGATGCTCCTCCGCTGGAAGATCGGGGTGTGGCGCAGCTTGGGAGCGCGCTTCGTTCGGGTCGAAGAGGTCGTGGGTTCAAATCCCGCCACCCCGACAGGTGAGAGGGCCTGGTCGGAACTTCGCAAGAGGTTCCGACCAGGCCCTTTCTCTATGCGCGCATGCTGGCAGGTGCCCACAGGGCGCGCCCTCGGCGAACGTCGTGCCTCCGGGTCGTCCGCGAAGTTGCGGTGTCGGCTGGTCCACCGGCCTGGGGCGGCCGCAGTGATCAGCGGCGACGGCTGATTTCCGCCGGAAATCGAGGGGTTGCGCGGTGACGATGGGGGCATGACCTTCCACGTGCTGCCGATCGGGCCCGACGTGCTGGACGAACTGCGCAAGTGCGACGACGCCGGGCGGGAACCCCAGGTCCAGGTCGAGGACGACGAGTACGGCCAACCGCTGCGCTGCTGCCTGCGGCGCAGCCGACCGGGCGAGCGGATCGCACTGGTCTCCTACGCCCCGCTGCGGCGGTGGGCTCGGGACCACGGCGTCGACCCCGGCGCGTACGAAGAGGTGGGGCCGGTGTTCATCCACTCCGAAGCCTGTGACGGGCCGGAGGGCCTGGGGTGGCCGGAAGCCGTCCGCGGCACCCGACGGGTCCTGCGCGCCTACGACGCCAGCGGGCAGATCCGCGGCGGGTGCCTGCTCGACGGCAACACCGAGCTCTCCGAGCGCACCGCCGACGACCTCCTGCAGGACCCCGAGAACGCGCTGGTCCACGTGCGGGCCGTGGAGTTCGGCTGCTTCCTGTTCGAGGTCCGGCGCTGAGCCCCGCCCTCGGCCGGTGCCGGATCGGGCGCTCGCCCGTCCGGCCCGGTCAGGACGCACCAGCCCCTGTCGGGTGATGCCGCGGGTGGTGGGGGGATCGGGCAGTATCGAGGGGGTGAGCACCTACCCCGAGGCGAAGATCCCCGAGAAGCTTTTCGACGACCCCGAGCGGGAGGCCCGGTGGCGGGCGCGGTTCAGCGCGCCGCGCGTGTCATTGCCGGACTGGGCGCGGGATGCGCCGCAGCGCAGCTTGTACGTGTCGAACTCCAGCGGCACCTGGGAGCTCTACGCCTGGGACCGCGACACCGACGCGCACCGCCAGGTCACCGACCGCCCGAACGGGACGTTCCACGGCACGCTGTCCGCCGACGGCGAGCAGATCTGGTGGTTCGACGACACCGACGGCGACGAGTTCGGCAGCTGGCGGGTGGAGCCGTTCGCCGGCGGTGGCGAGGCGAGGACCGCGCTGCCGGGCACGCACCCCGGCTACCCGGCCGGTCTGGAGCTCGGGCGGTCGGTGATCGGCATGGGGATGTCCACCGACGACGGCGTGACGGTCTGGGTGGTGCGCGACGGCAAGCCGGAGGTGCTCTACGAGCACGAGCAGGACGGCGGGCTGTCCGCGATGTCCTGGGACGAGTCGATGTTGGTCATCTCGCACTCCGAGCACGGCGACAGCCGCCACCCGGCGCTGCGGGTGCTGCGCACCGACGGCTCCGAGGTCGCGGAGAAGTGGGACGGCCCGGGCAAGGGGCTGGAGGCGCTGGCGTTCGCGCCGGTCACCGGCGACACCCGGCTGCTGGTGCTGCACGAGCGCCGCGGCAAGGAGGAACTGCTGGTCTGGGACGTCGCGGCGGACACCGAGACCGAGATCGAGCTGGACCTGCCCGGCGAGGTCTCGGCCGACTGGTACCCGGACGGCAAGGCGCTGCTGATCGCGCACACCCACCACGCGCGGACCACCATGCACCGCTACGACCTGACCACCAAGCAGCTCAGCGAGCTGGCCACGCCGCCGGGCACGGTGGTGGGCGCGACGGTGCGGCCGGACCACGCCGTGGAGTACGTGTGGTCGTCGGCGGCGACGCCGTCGCTGGTGCGCACGGTCTCCGCGGACGGCGACGACCAGGTCCTGCTGTCCCCACCCGGGGAGCGGGCGCCGGGGTCGGAGGCCGTCACCGACGTGTTCGTGGAGGTGCCGTACGGCCCGAACGACACGGTGCACGCGCTGGTGGCCCGCCCGGCCGGGGCCGAGGACGGGCCGCTGCCGACGGTGTTCAACCTGCACGGCGGGCCGCACGCGGCGGACGAGGACCGGTTTTCGGCCTACCGCGCGGCGTGGCTGGACGCCGGGTTCGCCGTGGTGGAGATCAACTACCGGGGTTCGACCGGGTACGGCTCGGCGTGGCGCGACGCGATCGAGGGCCGGCCCGGGTTGACCGAGCTCGAGGACGTCGCGCGGGTGCACGACTGGGCCGTCGAGGCCGGGCTGACGACCCCGGCGCAGAGCGTCGTCGCGGGTGCGTCCTGGGGCGGGTACCTGACTCTGCTGGCGCTGGGCACCCAGCCGGAGCGGTGGGCGGGTGGTGTCGCCGGGGTCCCGGTGGCCGACTACGTCTCCGCCTACGCCGACGAGATGGAGCCGCTGCGGGCCTACGACCGGGCGCTGTTCGGCGGTTCGCCGGAGGACGTGCCGGAGGTGTACGAGAAGGCCTCGCCGATCACCTACGTGGACCAGGTGCGGGTGCCGACGCTGGTGCTGGCCGGGGACAACGACCCGCGCTGCCCGATCCAGCAGATTCTGAACTACCTGGACCGCCTGGGGCAGCGGGACATCCCGTTCGAGTTCTACCGCTACGACGCGGGCCACGGTTCACTGGTGGTGGCCGAGACGCTGCGCCAGGTGGCGGCGGAGATCCACTTCGCCCGCCGCGCCGTCGGCCTGGGCTGACCCCGGGTGGACCACAGTTTCAACTGAAACTGTGGTGCCGGGTGAACGCCGCAGTCGCTTCCAGCGGTACCCAGCGCCGATCACGGGCGTTGGTGGAGGGCACCTTTCGCCGACTGCGTCGGTGGAGGTGCTCTTCACCTCGGGTTGGGCAAGGGGGATGACGCGAGTCGCCGGGTGAGTGCGGACGGGCGCAGTTTCAATTGAAACTGCGGGTTTTAGGCGTGTCGGGGCCCGACACGCCGGTGGTGTGTCGAACTCGATCACCGCAACGGGGACTGCGGCTCGACTCAGAGGGCTTCGGCTCGGACGACGTCGAGGTTGTGGAACTCGGGTTCCCCCTCGCAGAGGTCGCGCATCCTGCGGGACAGGGCGTCGGTCTCCGGGAGCCGTGAGTTGCGCATCGCCGCGTCGTAGGAGGGGAACTCCACGAACTCGTAGTAGGTCCCCGGCTGCTCGTGCTCCTGGGCGAGCACCGCGCGGGTCGCGGTGCGCTTGCCGTCGGTGACCTCCTGCCACTCGTTGAGCAGCTCGTCCAGCTGGTCGCGCTTGCTGGTCCGGAATTCGATGAGCTGCACGAAGTTCACGCCCTCGGGCCCGGCGTGCTCGTCCTCCAGCAGTCCGCGGAGCTGTTCGCGCAGCTGCGGGGTGTCCTCGTGCTGGTGCACCGACACCGCGTGCTCGACCGCAGCGCGGAGCACCTCGTCCTCCTCGCCGACGAGGGTGAGTGTGCAGCCGGACCCGCTCGGGAACCTGCGGCAGTCCGCTACCTTCCTGGCCATGGTGGATCTCCTGTTCTACCGGTGGAGCCGCGCAGCCACCCCAGTTCGCGCTCGTACTGCGGGTCGGGGTGGGTGGCGACGCCCTGCACCAGCGGGACGCGCACCTGCCCGGCGGGCCAGAACCAGTCGGCTCGGTGCACCACCAGCCCGGACAGCTGGACGTGGAGCAGGACTTCGACGTTGAGGCGGCAGTGCGAGGTGCCCCGCAGCATCTCCTGCGCCTCGTCCTGAGCTCGGCCGATCACGCCGGGAGCCCTGGTGTGCTCGAGGAACAGCAGCTGCCCGAGGGGCCTCAGCACCCGGCTGACCTCCTGCAGCACCGCGCGCGGTTTAGCCGCGCAGCACAGCGCGAACCGGCTGACGACCACGTCGAAGGCGGCGGCCGGGAACGGCAGCTGCGCGGGGTCGGCGTCGACCGGGTCCACCACCAAGTCCGCGCGGGCGCGCTCCACCTCGGCGGGCGCTCCGATCAGCGCCAAGTAACGGATGTGGCGGTAGCCGAGCAGGTCCTCGGGGGCGAAGGCGCCGATGTCGAGCACCTGGCCAGTAGCCCGCTTGCCGGTCAGGGCGCGGAACCGGTGGAGCATCTCGACTGGCGCGGCGGAACCCGCGCGCTTGTATTGGCATCGGACGCGCACCGCGCGGACCTGCCGGGTCATGGCCGCAGCATGCGCCGCACCCCGAGCCGCCTACCAGGGGATTCAGACCCGCCTGCTGGTCCGTTCCGGTGGCAGCACTGGCCCATCTTTGCTCGAAACCGCAAGAATAGTCGCCATTTCACACATCATCGAGCAGACAGGTGGGGACATGGCAAGCGTCAGCAGACGGGGCTTCCTGGGCGCGCTCGGCGTCGGCGGCCTCGCCCTCAGCATGTCGGCCGGGACGAACCGGGTGGTCGCGCAGGCGCAGCAGCGGTCCGGGTTGACCGTGCGCGGCGACGAGTTCCTGCTCGACGGCGAACCGTTCCGGATCATCGCCGGGGAGTTCCACTACTTCCGCACCCACCCGGACCAGTGGCGGGACCGGTTGACCCGGATGCGCGCGCTCGGGTTGAACACCGTGGACACCTACGTGGCGTGGAACTTCCACGAACCGCGGCGCGGCGAGCTGGACTTCACCGGCTGGCGCGACGTCGTGCGGTTCGTGGAGATCGCGGACGAGGTGGGGTTGAAGGTCGCCATCCGCCCCGGCCCGTACGTCTGCGCGGAGTGGGACTTCGGTGGTCTGCCCGCCTGGCTGCTGGCCGACCCCGACCAGCCGCTGCGCTGCGACGACCCCGCCTACCGCGACCTGGTCGACGGGTGGTTCGGCGAGCTGCTGCCGCGGCTGGCGCCGCTGCAGGCCACCCGCGGCGGGCCGGTGATCGCCTTCCAGGTGGAGAACGAGTACGGCAGCTACGGCAACGAGCAGCAGCACCTCGCGCACCTACGGGACACGTTGCGCCGCAACGAGATCGACAGCCTGCTGTTCTGCTCGAACGGACCGTCGGAGTACATGCTGCGCGGCGGGAACCTGCCGGACGTGCTGGCCACGGTGAACTTCAGCGGCGACCCGACCGAGCCGTTCGCCGCGCTGCGCCGCTACCAGCCGGAGGGCCCGATCTGGTGCACGGAGTTCTGGGACGGCTGGTTCGACCACTGGGGAGAGGCGCACCACACCACCGATCCCGCGCAGACCGCGGCGGACGTGGCGGAGATGTTGGCGGCCAACGCCTCGGTGACGCTGTACATGGCGGTCGGCGGCACCAACTTCGGCTGGTGGGCGGGCGCGAACTACGACGACGCCGCGGACCAGTACCAGCCGACGATCACCAGCTACGACTACGACTCCCCGATCGGCGAGGCCGGTGAGCTGACCGAGAAGTTCCACCGGATCCGCGAGGCGATCGCCGAGCACGCCCCGGTGCCGGACGAACCGCTGCCCCCGCTACCGCCCCGCCTGCCCGCGCAGCGCGTCCGCCCGGACGCCTCCGTTGGCCTGCTGGACTCCCTCGACGTGCTCAGCGCACCCACGCAGCGCTCGGCGCCGGTGCACATGGAGGCGCTGGGCCAGCCGCACGGGCTGATCCACTACCGGACGCGCATCCAGGGGCCGCGCGAGACTGCCGGGCTGGCGGTGCGCGGGCTGGCGGACCGGGCGCTGGTGTTCGCCGACGGCGCGCTGCTCGGCACGCTCGACCGCAACGACCCGCGGGGGTCGGTGCAGGTGCCGGTACCGGGCGAGTCCGTGCAGCTGGACCTGCTGGTCGACCCCGGCGGCCGGATCAACTTCGGCCACCGCCTCAACGACCCCAAGGGCATCACCGACCGCGTGCTGCACGGCGCGCAAGCGCTGTTCGGCTGGGAGGTCCGCCCGCTGCCGCTCGACGACCTCTCCGGCCTGCGCTTCTCCCCCGGCAGGGCCGCCGGTCCGGCCTTCCACCGCGCGACGCTGCGGATCGGCGAACCCGCGGACGGGTTCCTCGCGCTGCCGGGCTGGACGAAGGGCCTGGTGTGGCTGAACGGCTTCCTGCTCGGCCGCTACTGGTCGATCGGCCCGCAGCGCACCCTGTACGCCCCGGGTCCGCTGTGGAGGCAAGGGGCCAACGAGCTGGTCGTGCTCGAACTCCACGAGCCGGGCGCGGAGGTCGAGCTCCGCTCCGAACCCGACCTGGGCTGACCGGGGTCGTGAGTGCGTAACAGTGTTCGAACACTGTTACGCACTCACGACCCCCAGGTGACGTACCAACTGGTCGGTTTGACCCTTGTCCCGTGACTGCTGTCACCGCCAAGATGGGGTCACCGGCTTTAAGGTGACCGACCAGTAGGTCAGGTCGCGCGGGCCGTGCGCGGCGCACCGCCGCTTCGCGCGCCCACGACCGCGAACGAAGGAGTTCCCATGCCCGAAGCAGTCATCGTCGCCACCGCGCGATCCCCCATCGGCCGGGCCGGCAAGGGGTCGCTGAAGGACCTCCGCCCGGACGACCTCACCGCCCAGATCATCGGCGCCGCGCTGGACAAGGTGCCCGAGCTCGACCCGGCCGAGATCGACGACCTGATGCTCGGCTGCGGCCTGCCCGGCGGCGAGCAGGGCTACAACATGGCGCGCGTGGTCGCGGTGCTGCTCGGCTACGACCAGCTGCCCGGCACCACCGTCACCCGCTACTGCTCGTCGAGCCTGCAGACCACCCGGATGGCGCTGCACGCCATCAAGGCGGGCGAGGGCGACGTGTTCATCAGCGCCGGCGTGGAGATGGTCTCCCGGTTCGCCAAGGGCAACTCCGACTCGCTCGAGGGCACCCGCAACCCGCTGTTCGCCGACGCCCAGGCCCGCACCCAGCAGGTCGCCGAGCAGGGCGCGGAATCCTGGTCCGACCCGCGCACCCTGGGCCTGCTCCCGGACGTCTACATCCCGATGGGCCAAACCGCGGAGAACCTGGCGCGGGTCAAGGGCGTCAGCCGCGACGAGATGGACGACTTCGGGGTCCGCTCGCAGAACCTGGCGGAGAAGGCGATCGCCAACGGCTTCTGGAACCGCGAGATCACCCCGGTCACCACCCCGGACGGCAAGGTCGTGGACGCCGACGACGGTCCGCGCGCGGGCGTGACCAAGGAGGGCGTGTCCGGGCTCAAGCCGGTGTTCCGCCCGGACGGCCTGATCACCGCGGGCAACTGCTGCCCGCTCAACGACGGCGCCGCCGCCCTGGTGATCATGAGCGACACCAAGGCCAAGCAGCTGGGCCTGACCCCGCTGGCCCGGATCGTGTCCACCGGGGTGTCCGGCCTGTCGCCGGAGGTCATGGGCCTCGGCCCGGTCGAGGCGTCGAGGCAGGCGCTCAAGCGCGCGGGCATGAGCATCGACGACATCGACCTGGTGGAGATCAACGAGGCGTTCGCCGCCCAGGTGATCCCGTCCTACAAGGACCTGGGCATCCCGCTGGAGAAGCTGAACGTCAACGGCGGCGCGATCGCGGTCGGCCACCCGTTCGGCATGACCGGTGCCCGCATCACCACCACGCTGATCAACTCCCTCCAGTGGCACGACAAGCAGTTCGGCCTGGAGACGATGTGCGTCGGCGGTGGGCAGGGCATGGCCATGGTCCTCGAACGCCTGAGCTGACCCTTCTGGCTGGTCCCGGCTCGCCCTGCGTGGCGGTGCGGGTAGCGGGACCTCAGCGGCCGCCTGGCTGCGGGAACCCGTTCTTGTGCGTGCCAAGTACACGGCAGGCGGGCTGTCCTGGCCGGGCGGCCGCTGAGAACACCCGCGGCGGTGCCGGTTGCGGGGTGGGGACATGCGCCTGCGGCCACTGGCCCTCGGTACCGGTTGCACTTCGCGGTAGCTGTTCACCACCGGAAGCCGCTTCGGCGGCGCCCACGAGTTCGAGGGGAAGCCGCCTGCTCCAGACGTGGAACGGGGCCCTGTCGGCGATTCGACAGGGCCCCGTTTGCGGTGCTTGGCGGTCAGTCCCGCTGGAAGTAGGAGAGCAGGCGGAGGATCTCCAGGTAGAGCCAGACCAGGGTGGTCATCAGGCCGAAGGCGATGTACCAGGAGAACTTGGCGTCCACCCCGCTCTTGATCGCCTGGTCGGCCGCGTCGAAGTCCAGCAGGAAGCTGAACGCCGCGATGCCGATGCACAGCAGGCTGAAGCCGATGGCCAGCGCACCGCCGTCCCGCAGGCCGAGGCCGCCCTGGGTGAAGAAGCTGGCGATGAGGTTCACCAGCATCAGCACCGCGACACCGGCGGCGGCACCGATGATCCACTTGGTCAGCTTCGGGGTGACGCGGATCGCACCGGTCTTGTAGACCACCAGCATGGCCGCGAACACACCGATGGTGCCCGCGATCGCCTGCAGGATTATGCCGGAGTTGCCGACCCACGTGGCGAACACGTAGCTGATGCCGCCGAGGAACACGCCCTCGACCGCGGAGTAGGCGATGACCAGCCCGGGGCTGACCTTCTTCTTGAAGATGATCACCAGCGAGATGACCAGGCCGATGAGCGCCGCGGGCAGCGCCAGCGCGACGGCGGACGGGCCGACCAGGTAGGTCAGCGTGCCGGTGATGACCGCCAGGCCCAGGGTGATCGCGGTCTTGGTGACCACGTCGTCGATCGTCATCGGGCGGGCGGTCTGCGGCGGGGCGGCCTGCGCCTCGCCGAAGGGCGAAGCGGGCTGCCCCTGGCCGTAGTTGAAGTTCGCGTAACCGCCGGTCGTCGGCAGGTTGCGGAACGCGGGGTTGCTCGTTGTGCGCAACTCATCCTCCTGGGCGTGCTTGCGCCGTCTCTCGGAACAACGCTCGGCAGCGCTGACCGGTTCCCGGTTCGGTAAAAGCGACTTTACCCGTCGATCCGGGCAACCCCCATCTCCCCTGCAAACTACCCGATGTCGATTTCCGGCGATAACGATCACGTCCTGTCGCCAACCTTTCCGCTCCCCTGCACCGGGTGACCGAGATCTCGTGAGCGCAGCCACCTGATTCGGCCGAACGGATGATCAACACAAGCCCTGGGTCCGCGATCATCAACGAGGAGTGATCAACAACGTCAACCGGATGACCTCTTGTTGACACGCTCCGTGATCGGAAGTATCGCGTGGGGCGCGCGCGGTTCCTGGTCGGGGTTCAGCAGAACGAACACGCGGCGCCGCACCACTCCACCACCGGAACTGGAGCTCGCATGCGCATGTTCAAGAAATGGGTCACGGCGGTGCTGGGCACCGCCGTGCTCGCCGGGGGGAGCCTGTTGGCCGTCCCCGGTGCCGCCAGCGCCGACCCGCAGGAAGCGGTCGGCCACGAGACCCGGCCCGGGCAGCCGTACCGGGGCAACCCGGAGCCGGACCGCGACTGGCTCGGCTCCTACCTGGTCAACGGCCAGCAGGTGTGGTGCGTGCAGTTCGCGCTGACCGCACCGGACAGCGGCGAGGAGTACCAGCCGGGCGACGAGCTCAGGACCAAGTGGGGCACGCCGATCCCCGACGACACCGCCGCCGACATCTCCTACCTGCTGCTGCGCTACGGCAACACGCAGTCCGCCGACGAGGCCGCCGCGCTCGCGCACCTGCTGCACTCGTGGACCGCCGCCCCGCGCAGCGCGGCCGACCTGGACCCGAGCAACGACTTCAAGCGGATCGCCTACGACGTCGACGCCCACTACGCGAAGCTCCCGCAGGGCGCCAAGGACGCCGTGGCCTCGCTGGAGGCCGAGGCCAGCAAGAACCGCGGCCCGTGGCAGGCCGAGCTGACCGCCCCGGAGGGCGAGCAGACCATCGGCCAGGCCGCCGAGTGGACCCTGACCGTGCGGCGCACCGACGGCCAGGGCATCGGCGGGGTGCCGGTCCAGCTGGACCTGACCGACGTCGAGGTCGAGGGCGTCGCCGAGGACGGCACCGCCACCACACCGGAGGACGGCAGCCCGCTGGCGCTCCAGGTGACCCCGACCGGTCCGAACCCGAAGATCACCGGCACGCTGTCCGCCCCGGCCGAGCGGCCGTACGTGCGGCAGGCCGTCAACCAGCCCGACAGCACCCAGCGCGTGGTGTCCACCGGCGGCGAGCAGGAGCTCTCCGTCGAGGCCGCGACCACCGCGGTGACCGCGCCCGGCGTGGTGCGGATCGGCAAGACCGACGCGGAGAGCCAGGCGGGCATCGCGGGCGTCTCGCTGCGCGTGACGGCCGCGGACGGTTCGCCCGCCGTGCGCCAGGACGGCACCCCGCTGGTCGGCGAGGACGGCGAGCCTCTGGTCGTGGTGACCGGCGAGGACGGCACCGTCGAGGTCCCGGACCTGCGCACGCCGCAGGAGGTCGAGATCACCGAGGTGGCGCCCGCCCCCGGCTACGAGGAGGCGTTCGACGAGGCCAACCCGCCGTCGGTGACCGGCACCGTGGAGGCCGGGCAGGTGCTGGAGCTGAGCCTGGTCAACACGCCGAACACGCCGACCGTGCCGATCCGCATCCCGGCCGGTGACCCGACCCAGGAGGGCGTGCCCGCCGGGCTGCTCGGCCTGGCCGGGCTCGCTGCGGTGACCGTGATCGGCGGAGCCGGGTTCGCGCTGCACCGGCGGATCGGAGCGCGGAAGCAGTGACCCGGCGCCGTTCCCTGCTCATCGTGGTGGCGGTCGCGGTGATCGCCCTGGTCGCGGTGGCCGTCGTGGTCACCAGCAACCTGCTCACCGCGCCCGCCACCAGCACCGCCGCGGACCAGCCCGCGCCGCCGCGCGAAGCGGCCGCGGCGGCTCCGCCAGCGCAAGCACTGCCCGCCCAGCCGGTGCACGTCCCGGCCGGTCAGCCACCGGGCACCGTCCGGCTGCCGCAGGGCGGCACGGCCGAGCTGGTGCGCGCGGAGATCGACCGGTCCGGCACGCTGCCGGTGCCCGACGGCATCGACGAGGCGACCTGGTGGGGCGCCGGGCTCGACGCCCCCAAGGGCGCGACGGTGCTGGCCGGGCACGTCAACTGGAAGGGCTCGGTCGGACCGTTCGAGGAGCTGTGGCGGTCCGAACCCGGCCAGCCGGTGACCGTCGTCGACGACGGCGGCAAGGAGTGGCGCTACCAGGTGTCCGAGGTCATCACGGTGGACAAGGACGACCTGCCCGCCCGCGCCAGCGACCTGTTCGGCCAGGGCGGTGAGCACCGACTGGTGCTGGTGACCTGCGGTGGCCGCTACGTCGGCGGCGACCTGGGTTACGACGAGAACCGCATCGTCATCGCCACGCCCGCCTGATCGGCAGCAACGAGAAGGGGCCGGTGGATCCTCTCCACCGGCCCCTTCTTCGCGGGTCTACCGTCGTTTCTTGCCCTTCTTGGCCGAAGCCGCCTGCTTGCCCGGCCGGTTCTTCTTGGCCCCCTGGCGCCCGCCCGGCCGCTGGCCGTTGCTGTTCTTCGGCTTGCCGGAGGTCGCCGTGGCGGTGGCGGTGGAGGCGGTCTCCTCGTCGGCGCTCCTGCCGTCCTGGCGCACCGGCTTCTGGCCCGGCTTCGGCCGCGGGGCGGCCTTCTTGGCCTCGATCTCCTTGGCCTTCTCCCGCTCCTGCTCGCGGTCGATCTTCTTGGTCAGGAAGTGCTGCTGGCCCAGCGTCCAGACGTTGTTGGCCAGCCAGTACAGCAGGACCGCGATCGGCAGGAACCAACCGGAGATGATCGCGCCGATCGGCGCGATGTACATCATGAACTTGGCCATCACCGCGGACTGCGGGTTGGCCATCGCCGCGTCGGTCTGCTTCTTCACCGACAGGCGCATGGTGAAGAAGGTGGCCACCGACGCGATGATCATCAGCGGGATGCCGACGGTCATCATCGCGGCGCGGTCAGTGCCGAACACCGCCAGCTCGGCCTCGGGCTGGGTGATCCAGTTCGACAGCTTCGCGCCGAAGATGGAGGCGTTGATGAACGAGTCGACGCCGGCCTTGTCGAAGATGAAGTTGCTCTCCGCACCCGGGTGGAAGTTGCGGAGCACGTGGAACAGGCTCAGGAAGACCGGGATCTGCAGCAGCGCGGGCAGGCAGCCGCCGAGCGGGTTCACCCCGTGCTCGGACTGCAGCTTCTGCATCTCCTGCGCCATGCGCTGGCGGTCGTTCTTGTACTTCTCGCGCAGCTTCTGGATGTGCGGGGCGAACTTCGCCATCTTGCGCCCGGCCCGCATCTGGCTGATGGCGGGCTTGATCAGCACCGTGCGCAGCGTGAAGACCAGGAAGAACACCGCGAGCGCCCAGGCGAACCCGTTGTCCTCGCCGAGCACGGCGCCGAAGATCTTGTGCCAGAACCACAAGATCGCCGACACCGGGTAGAGGATGAAGGAGAAGAAGCTTTCCACTCAGTCACTCCTGATCTTGGGCCACTCCTGGACATGGCCCGCCTGTCCGGCGCTACCGGGGCGTACGCGCCCAGCCGAACCGCGCAGGATCGGCCTTCCCAAGGGTGCCATGCCGGATCGCGCAGCAACCGCCGCCCCCCGAAAGGGGGACATATAGCACAGGGAGTCACGGGGTGGATCACGCTGCCCCCGCCTGGCGTGGCCGCCATCTCAGGAGGTCGGAGCTGGCCTCTCGGCCGCGCGGTGCGGGCGCCAGCGGTGAGCACCCCGCCGGGCCGCGGGGTGCTCACCGGCGGTCAGCGCTTCAGCGCGCGGGCGACGATCCGGCCGCCGAAGAGGTAGATCAGCGCGGCGAGGCCGTAGTTGAGCACCACGCCGATCGTCGCGTCCCCGGGCTGGAACACGTCACCCAGGCCGAACACGAAGAACTTCGCGGTCCCGTAGGTGAACGACACGAAGCCGTTCTCCTGGTTGGCGCCGCTGACCACGAAGATGATGTGCAGCACGAAGATCAGCGCGATCAGGCCGGTGAACACGCCGATCAGGCGGCCGACGGTGTCCGCGCTGGGGCCCCGGAACCGGGGTTCGCGGTCGTCGTGCCGGTCTTCCCGGGGCGGCCGCTCCCGACGGCGCTCGCGGGCTGGTTCGGCCCGGTGGCGGTCGTCGTAGTCGTCCTGGTGACGGTCGTCGCGCCGCTGGTCGTAGTGGTCGTAGTGGTCGTAGTAGGCGTCCCGGTAGCCCTCGTCGTAGGCGTCGCGGTAGCGCGCCTCGTCGCGGCGCCCGTCGACGTACGGGTCCGGTTCGCGGCTGCTCCGGCGGTCGGCGTCCGGGTCGCGCAGGGTGCCGGACTCGCGGTAGGAGGCGGGCTCGTCGAGCCCGTCCAAGCGCTGCTGGACCCGCGTCGCCGGGTACTGGTTCGGCGGAGCGCCGGGCGGCGGCCCCTGTGGAGCCACACCGGGTGGCGGCCCTTGCTGGGCTGCGCCAGGCGGCGGTCCTTGCGGAGCTGCGCCGGGCCGTGGGCCCTGCTGAGCATTAGGCGGCGGAGCCTGCGGAGGCGCACCAGGTGGCGGGCCCTGCTGAGCACCAGGCGGCGGAGCCTGCGGAGGCGCACCGGGCGGCGGTCCTTGCGGAGCCGCGCCCGGCGGAGGTGCTCCGGGGCCACCGGGGCGGGGAGCGCCGGGAGGCACCGGCCCCGCGCCGGGTGGTGGTCCCGGCGGCGCTGCGCCGGGCGGCGGGCCTGCCGGGTTCGGGCCTGCGCCGGGCGGCGGCCCGACCGCGCCCAGCTTCCGCGTCTCCGGGGCCTGCGGCGGTTGCCCCTCGGGTGGCACCGGGCCCTGGCGGGGCGGTCCGGGCGGCGCCTGCGGCGGCCGACCCGGCGGCACCGGTCCCTGCGGCGGTCCGTCCTGCGGACGCCCCGGCGGCGGCCCGGACGGTCCGGGGCCCTGCCGACCAGCTGGAGGCTCTGCACGCTCATTGGCCATGGCCGCGCATTGTCTCGGGTGATCACCCCGGTGGCCAACCCCCACCCCCCGCCACCACCCGTGGTGCGCACCACAGTTCCCCCGAACAGCCTTGCGACCTGCGTCAGGAGCGGACGGCCCAGGGGTTGACCGCGAGTCGACCGGTGGTGCCCAGGTCGATGCCGCCGTCCGGTTCGACGACCTGCGCCGGTTCGCCCGCGGCCGGGGCGACCTCCAGGTAGGTGCCGTTGAGGGCGGGGTTGGTCGAGTCCGTCACCTCGCTGCGCCACAGGACCCTGGCGGCGGCCCGGTCGCCGGGGCGCAGGGTGATCGGCTCCGGCGGCGCGTCGTAGCTGTCCGGTGCGCTGACCGGCTCCGATCCGTTGCCCACCACGACGCCCAGCGGCTTCCGGTCCTCGTCCAGCACCCGGACCACCGGGAACCCGTGCACGGTGCGGTCGCTGGTGCCGCAGTTGGTCAGGACGACGCCCATCGCCCGCAGGCCGCTCGCGGCGTCCACCGGGCCAGCGGTGATCTGCACCCCGGATTCCGGGCAGCCCGACGCCTCCTCGGGCGTCGGAGCGACCGGCGGCGGTGGCGCGGGCTCGGGGCCGGTGCAACCGGTGAGCACCGAGGCACCGACCAGCACCACGCCGAAGCGCTGGAACAACCTCGCGGGAGTCGTTATCACGGGGCAACCCTTCCACACCGCGAGGCGGGGATCACGGTTCCGCCGCGTTGTCCGGCACGACGACGAGGCTCACCACGTGGCGGACCCGGTCGGGGCTCGGCTGGTTGCCGGTCCGCGCGACCACGGCCGCGGTGAGCTCCTCGATCAGCTCGGCGTACTCCGCCGGGGTCAGCCACACCGCGCCCTGCCGGTAGGCGACGCCGTCCTCGGCGGGCTTCGCGTCGTCGCTGTTGAGGTAGCGCTCGAAGTCCGCCATGAGGGAGGCCGAGAAGGCGGTGAAGGCGCGCCGGTGGTCCTCCAGCGACATCGTCCGCCGGGCCGCCGGGTCGACCACCGCCTGTTCCTGGCGCACCCGGTAGCTGCGCTCCACCGTGCCGCGCACCCGCTTCTCCTCCACCACCTCCAGCACGCCCGCTTCGGCGAGCACCGCGACGTGCCGGTACATCGTCGCGGGCGCGACGTCCGGGAGGCGTTCGCGCAGTTGAGCGGTGGTCAGCGGGTCGGCGCCGAACAGCGTCTGCAGGATGCGCGCCCGGACCGGGTGCAGGAGGAGATCCGCGGATGCCATGGACCTACGATCTCACAACTGATAACGTTCTCAAAGCTGATAACAATGGAAGGGTGAACGTGCGGGAAGTAGAGATGACGGCCACGGCGGACGACGGGCTCCCGCTGGCGGGCACGCTGACGCTGCCCACCGGCCCGGGCCCGCACCCGGCGGTCCTGCTGCTGCACGGCTCCGGGCAGGTGGACCGCGACTCCAACGCCCGCGGCCTCCGCCTGGAGCTCGGCCCGCCGCTGGCCGCCGCGCTCGCCGAGGCGGGAATCGCCGCGCTGCGCTACGACCGGCGCGGTGTCGGCGCCACCCCGGGCACCTGGCGCACGACCGGTTTCGCCGACACCGCCCGCGACGCCGCCGCCGCGCTGCGCGCCCTGGCCGCACGCCCCGAAGTCCGCGAGGACGCCGTGGGCGTGGTCGGGCACAGCGAGGGCGCGGTGCACGCCATGTCGCTCGGCTCGGACCCGCTGGTCCGGGCGGTGGTGCTGCTGGCCGGGTACGCCCGCCTCGGCGAGGACGCCCTGCGCTGGCAGGCCCGGTCGGTCGTCGGCGAGCTGCCCGCTCCGGTCCGGCCCCTGCTGCGGCGCCTGGGGAACCGGCACCTGGACCGGATCAAGGCGACCACCGTGGACGCGGCGCGCGTCCACGGGTTGCCGGTGAACACCCGGTGGTTCCGGGAGATGCTCGCGCACGACCCGCGGGCGGTCCTGCGGGATGTCGACGTGCCGGTGCTGGCGATCACCGGCGGCAAGGACGTCCAGGTCGACCCGGCCGACCTCGCCGAGATCCGGCGGCTCGTGCCCGGCGACGTCGAGGTGCACCAGATCCCCGACCTCACCCACCTGCTGCGCCGCGACCCCGGGCGGCCGTCGGTGCGCTCCTACCGCAGGCTCCTGCGCCGCCCGGTCGACGCCGAGCTGCTGGCCCAGGTGACCGGCTGGCTCGCCCACCGGCTCCGCTGACCTCTCCACTCCACGAAGGGAACTCCGCTGTGACCACGGAAAACCCCGCTCGCCAGAAGAGCGGCCTCGTCCTCTTCCTCGCCGTCACGTTCGCGACCGCTTGGGCGTCCTGGGGCGTCGCGATCGCGCTCGGGCAGCCCGCGATGAGCTTCCCCACCGTCATCCCCTACCTGCTCGGCGCCTTCGGCCCGATGATCGGCGCGATCGCAGTCCGCGTGCGCCGCGCCGCGCGACGCCAGCCCGCACCCGAGCACACCGTGCGGTTCCCGCTGACGGGGCTGCTCTGGTTGCCGGTCCTGCTGGTGGTCGCCGCGGGAACCGTCGTGGGCGGCGCGCTGCTCGGGCAGCAGCTGGGTGGCCCGGTGGTGAGCCTGCCCGCGGCGCTGACCCTCCTGGAGATGTCCGGTGGCCCGATCGCCTTCGCGGCCGTGATGCTCGTCGTCGGCCCGCTGAGCGAGGAGTTCGGCTGGCGGGGCACGATGCACCCGCGGCTGCGCGCGAAGATGGGCCGCCTGCTCGCCGGGCTGCTGCTGGGCGTCGTCTGGTCGGTGTGGCACCTGCCGCTGTTCTTCGTCGCCGGAACCGTCCAGAACGCCTTCGGCCTGTTCAGCTTCAGCGGCCTGACCTACCTGGTCAGCGTGATCCCGATGGCGGTGCTCGCCGCCTACGGCTACGAGCGCGCCGGCGTCCTCGGCGCGGTCATCGTCCACTTCGGCACCAACGCGACGATGTCCCTGGTGGGGATCAGCGAACTGCTGCCGCAGGCACTGGTCGTGGGGGTGCAGGCCGTCGTCGCGCTGGTCCTGCTGGCCGTGCACCGCGAGAAGCGCAGCGCCGCACCCGAGCCGGTGCAGCCGCAGCCCGTCCCGGCGCTGCGCTGAGGTGCAACCGTGCCGCCGGGCCGGTGTGTGCGGCGGGCCCGGCGGCACGGGGCTCTCAACGGGTTTCGGTGACCTTCCGCAGGCCCGCCGGGCGGTCCGGGTCGTACCCGCGGGAGGTCGCCAGCTGCCACGCCAGCTGCTGCAGCGGCAGCACCTCCAGGACCGGGGACAGCTCCTCCGGGAGCTCCGGGACCAGCAGCTGGGCACCGTCACCCGCCCCGACCCGCAGGACCTCGGCGCGCTGTGCGGCGAGCCGGGACAGCGGTTCCGCCATCGCCGCGCCGCCCGGGCCGGTGCCCGTCACCGCGAGCACGGCCGTCTCGGGCCCGACTGCGGCGATCGGGCCGTGCAGCAGGTCAGCGCCGCTGTAGGCGCGGGTCACCAGGTAGCTGGTCTCCGCCAGCTTCAGCGCCGCCTCGTGCGCGGTGGACAGCGAGTACCCGCGCGCCGTGGTGATGATCCGGTCCGCGAAGCGGAGCCGGTGCGCGGCATCGACGACCCGCTCCGCGTTGGCGTCCAGGCAGGACTGCGCGAGGTCGCCGATCCGGTCGGCCGAGTGCTCGCCGCGCATCCCGGCGACCAGCAGGTGCAGGGCCAGCAGGGTCGCGGAGTAGGTCTTGGTGGCCGCGACCGCGCGCTCCGCACCTGCCCCGATGTCCAGAGTGTGCCGAGCGACCGCCCCGAGCGGGGAGTCCGGTGTGTTCGTCACCGCGACCGTGACCGCCCCGCGCCGAGCCGCCTGCTCGGTCACCTCCACCAGGTCGGGCGAACCACCGCTCTGGCTGACCGCGACCAGCGCGACGTCGGTGAGGTCCGGCGCGGCCCCGTACAGCGTGGTGGTGGACGGCGACACCAGCCCGGCGGGCAGCCCGAGCAGCACTTCCGCCAGGTACTTTCCGTACAGCGCGGCGTTGTCGCTGGAGCCGCGCGCCGCGAACAGCACGAACCGCGGCCGGGCCCGGGCGAGCTGCTCGGCGACCGCCCGGAACTCCGCCGCCCGGCGCACCAGGTCGGCCAGCACCTGCGGTTGCTCGGCGATCTCGGCGGCCATCGAGGTGCCCGGGGCCGCTTCCGTCGTGGTCATGCGCTTCCTCCAGCGAAGTCCGGGATTGCCAGCAGCCGTGCGGCGTTGCCGCCGAAGACCTTGCGCAGGTCCGTCTCCGGCATGCCCATCTCGTGGCACACCCGCAGCTGGTCGGCCAGGTAGCGGTAGCAGTAGCCGCGCGGGAACCAGGAGGAGTCGCTGCCGAAGACGATGCGCTCCGGGCCGATGGTCTCGTAGCAGCGGCGGAACAGGTCCTCGAGCGTGAGCTTGTAGGGCATCCAGCGCACCCACTGGTTCGACCCGGAGGTGTCCACCAGGACGTTCGGGCAGGCCCAGCACAGGAACAGCACCTGCTGCACGTGCTGCACGCCGAAGTGCGGGATCACGAACGGGATCCCGGGGAAGCGCTTGGCGACCGGCTCCAGCCACGCCGGTTCGATGTGCGCGTTGTGCGCCACGCCGCCGCTGGACCCGCAGTGCCCGAAGTGGATGAGCACCGGGATGCCGCGGTCGGCGGCCACCCGCCACACCGGGTCGGCGGCCGGGTCGTCGATGCGGTGCGGCAGCAGCGGCGCGAACAGCTTGAGCCCGCGCAGCCCGAACTCGTCGACCGCCCGCGCCAGGCGCTCGGCGGCGTCCGGGGCGGTGAGGTCGCGCAGGTTCGCCATGCCGGAGAACCGCTGCGGCGCGCGGGCCACCAGCTCCGCCACCTGCTCGTCGCCGCAGCCGGTGACGAACGCCGCGTGCGCGATCCCGTGCCGGTCGAGCTCGGCCAACCACAGGTCGGCCTCGTCCTGCCAGGTGCGCGCGGGATCCGGCTGCGGGTCGGGGAAGTCCCAGGCCCGGCGCCAGCGCCGCGACTGCTCGGCGACCTGCTCGGCGCGGCGGCGGTGCGCCTGCTCGTCGTGGTCGGCGCAGCTGAACTGGCCACCGGAGAGGTCCTTGGTGGCCGGGTCGTGCTCGATGCGGAAGTGCAGGTGGAAGTCGAGGACGGGGACCCCCTGCACGGTGGGGTGCTCGCTCATGTCATCACGTCCTCAGGGGTGAAAGCGCGGTCGTGCGAGGGCCGGACGATCACGGTGGCGGCGACGCGCACCGCGTAGTCGGCGGCGTCGGCGAAGTCCGCGCCGTCGGCGAGCCGGTGCAGCAGGCCCGCGTTGAAGGCGTCCCCGGCGCCGGTGGAATCGCGCACCTGGACTTCCGGCGCCGGGTGCGCGCTGTGCTCCTGGCCCGGCCGCGCGACGAGGGCGCCGAGCGCACCGCGCTTGACCACGACGGTCGCGCCGGTCTCGTCGGCGATGCCGCGGGCCGCGGCCTCGTCGGTGCTCCGGTCGTCCCCGCGCAGGGCGCGCAGTTCGTCGGCGTTGGGCAGGAACACGTCGACCCCGCGCAGCAACCGGAGCACCTCGGCGCGGGTGCCCGCGGACCAGCCCGCGGGGTCCCACCCGGTGTCCAGCGCGGTGCGCGCCCCGGCCCGCCGGGCGCGGGCCAGCAGGTCCTGCGCGTCCTCGCCCTGCAACGCGGGCAGCAGAAAGTAGCCGGACAGCAGCACGAACCGGGCGGCCAGCGAGTCGTCGGGGACGGCCGCCGCGTCGAGGTCGGCCATCGCGCCGAGCGCGGACAGGAACGACCGGTCCCGGCCCGGCGCCTCGGCCGCCACGGTCACCCCGGTGGGCTCGTCGGGGACCCGCACCAGGTCCAGCCGCAGCCCGGGCAGGTCGAGCTGGTCGGTGAGCAGCCGCGCGGTGCCGTCGTCGCCGACCCGCCCTGTCAGCACCGTCGACCGGCCCAGCCGCGCGAGCACGATGGCGGTGTTGGCGGCCGAGCCGCCGGGCCGCAGCACGATGGAGGGCACGATCTGCTCGGTGCCGGGCGGCGGCAGCTCCGCCGCACCGGCGACCAGCACGTCGAGGTTGACGTTGCCGACGACCGTGACGCGGTCAGCTGGCTGGTTCACCCGCGGCCCCCGGCCAGCACGCCGTCGACCGCCTCGTCCAGTGCGGTGGCGGCCTCGTCGAGGGCCGTGCGGCGGGCGGCGAACTCGGCGGCCAGCGAGCGCGCCCGGCCGAGCGCCAGTTCGGCCGTGCGGCGCACGGCCGCGGCGCCGGGACCGCCCTCCTGGGCGCGGTCGAGCACCCGCTGCGGCCGGAGCCCGGCGTTGAGCGCGGCCTCGACCACCGAGTCGTCCACCTCGCCCAGACCGGCCTCCGCGATCGCGGCGGCGACCACCGAGCTGGTCCACTCCGCAGGCGGCGCCTGCCGGACGAGCGCGCCGACCACGGAGTGCGCGCCGCGCCACGGGACCCCGGCCCCGGCCAGCGCCTCCGCGATCGCGGTGGTCGTCGCGCCGGTGGCCACCACCTGCTCCGGCGACGGCGGGTCCTGCGGCCGCAGCTCCTGGAGCAGCCCGCGCATCATGGTCATGAACCGCGCGGCGCGGTCCCCTGCCCGCCACAGGTGCTCCTGGACGTCCGTGGTCGCGTTGTTGGAGTCCTCGTACCAGGCGGCGCCGACGTTGTTCATCGTCGCGGCCAGGTCGGCCGCCGCCGCGCCCGCCATGGAGCACATGTGCTCCAGCACCACCGGGTTCTTCTTCTGCGGCATGATGCTGGAGCCCTGGCAGTAGGCGTCCGGCGTGGCGATCCAGCCGAAGGTCATCCAGTCCAGCATGGTGCGGGCCATCCGGGCACCGGTCGCCAGGACGCGGGCCTGCACGGCCGCGGTGCGCATCAGGTGCTCGGCCCCGGCGACCGCCTCGTAGCTGGAGGTGAAGTTCGCGCGGAAGCCGAGCAGCTCACCCAACCGCGGCGCGGCGATGGGCAGGTCGGTCCCGGCGAACGCGCAGGAACCGAGCGGGTTGACGTCCAGCTCGTCGTAGACCGACAGCAGCTCGTCGGCCTGGCTGAGCAGCGCCTCGGCGTACCCGGCCAGCACGTGCCCGAGCGTGGTCGGCTGCGCGGGTCTGCGGTGGGTGAACCCGGTGATCAGCACGTCGGCCCAGCGGTCGGCCTGCGCCGCGGCGGCCTCGGCCGCGCCGCAGAGCTGCCCCGCCAGCGCGAGGACGTCATCGCGCAGCACCATCCGGAACACCCCGGCGTCGAGGTCGTTGCGGGAGCGGGCCAGCTGGACGTCCAGTTCGGACTGCCGGATCCCGGCGGCCGCGGCGAGCCGCTGCTCGACGAGGTAGTAGACGTCCTCGACGGAGCCGTCGAAGGCGAACCGGTCGTCGTCGGCGGCGAGCAGCTCGCGCAGCCCGCCCAGCAGCTGCCGGGCGCGCTCGGCCGGGAGCAGCTCCTGCTCGGCGAGCATCACCACGTGCGCGAGGCTGGCCCGCAGCATCGGCCGGTACAGCTGCGGCGCGGACTTCTCGAAGGCCACCCGCAGGTGGTTCTGCCAGTAGGTGGACAGGTTCTCCGGGGGCTGGGTCATCTGAGCAACTCTTTCCACTGTGGATGTGTCACGCGGCGGGCACGACCGCGGAACCGGGCCGCTTCTGGCGCGGCCCCTGGCCGAGCCGGTTGGACACCGCCAGGACGATCAGGATCAGCACGATCTGCAGCGCGCCGTAGGCCGCCGCGGTGCCGAACTCCGAGGAGTAGATCCGGTTGTAGATCTCCACCGACATCGGCGGCAGGCCGGGCGGGTAGATCACCACCGAGGCCACGTACTCGCCGACCCCGTCGACGAAGGCCAGCAGCGCGCCCGCGAGCACCCCGCGCAGCACCAGCGGCAGCGTGATGGTGCGCAGCACCCGCATGGGCCCCGCGCCGAGGTTGCGCGCGGCTTCCTCCAGCGACGGGTCGAGCTGCTCCAGGGAGGCGCTGGTGGAGCGGAACACCAGCGGCACGAACCGCACGAAGTAGGCGACCGGCAGGATCCACAGCGTGCCGACCAGCGTCAACCCGAGGTTCCCCGGGCCGGGCTCGTTGAACGCGGTCACCAGGTTGACGCCGATGACCGTGCCGGGCAGCGCCCACGGCAGCATGATGACCACGTCCAGCACGCCCCGGCCGGGCTTGCGCCACCGGGCCACCACCCACGCGGCGGCCGCGCCGATGACGATCGCGAACGCGGTGGCCAGCAGGCTGGTCTGCACGCTGACCGAGATCGGCAGCAGGCTCTGCGGCTCGGCGAAGATCCGCAGGTAGTTGTCCACCGTGTACTCGGACGGCAGCACCTGCGTGGTCCACGCCCCGTCGACGGAGAACGACACCAGCACGATCACCAGCACCGGCGCCAGCAGCACGACGGTCAGCAGCAGGCTGCCCAGCGCGGCGGCGACCTTCGCCAGCGCGGAGGCCGGTGCCCGCCGTGCGCTCGGGGTGCCCTTGGAGAGGCTGCGGTGCACGCGGCGGCCCTGGTACCAGCGCATGCTCATCAGGAACGCGATGGACACCAGCGACAGCGCGGTGGACTGGGCGGCGGCGAGCGCGGCGTTGCCGGAGGTGCGCGCCGAGACGATCTCCATCGTCAGCGTCTGCACGTTGTACAGCTGCGGCGCGGTGAACGACGCCATCGACATCATGAACGTCAGCAGCGCACCGGACACCAGCGCCGGGGTGAGCATCGGCAGCAGCACCGTGCGCCACACCCGGACCCGACCGGCGCCGAGGTTGGTCGCGGCTTCCTCCAGCGACCCGTCCATCCCGGCCAGCGCGGCCGACACCGACAGGTAGAAGTACGGGTACATGGTGAAGGCGTGCACCAGGACCACGCCCGCCAGGCCGCTGACCGAGGTGGTCGCCGGGTCGATGCCGAGCAGCGCGCTGAGGGTGCGCGGCAGGATGCCGGTCTCGCTGTAGAGCAGCACGAAGGACACCGCGCCGATCAGCGGCGGCAGGGCCATCGGCAGCACCGCGAACACCGAGAGGGCCCGGCGGCCGGGAAAGTCGAAGCGGTGCAGCAGCACCGCGAGCAGCGTGCCGAGCACGCCGCAGAAGAAGACCGAGAGCAGCGAGGTCACCAGCGACAGCAGCAGCGCCTGCCCGGAGCTGCCGCCGAACAGGCTGCCGTAGTTGGTGGCGAAGCCGTTGCCGCCCGCCGAGGTGACCGCCGTGGTCGCCATCGGGATGACGACCAGGAACAGCAGCACCAGCACGACCGGGATGGCCAGCACGTAGACGAACCGGTCGCCGTCGGTCGCGGGCAGCCTGCGCCGCGCCTTCGGGGCCGCGGTCGGGGCGCTCACGGCTGCACCAGCCAGGCGTGCTCGGCGTCGGGGCGCAGGCCCACGCCGTCACCGGGCCGCGGCAGGCCGGGCCGGTCCGGCACCGCGACCGACAGCGCCAGGTCCTCCGCCTGCAGCTCGAACTGGCAGGTCGCGCCGGTGAACTCCACGGCGCGCACCACGGCGTCGAAGCTGCCCTCCCCCGGCTCGGTGAGCTCGAAGTGCTCGGGCCGGACCGACACCGCGACCCGCTCGCCGCTGCTGGTCCCCTCGGCGCCACCGGCGGACAGCTTCGCGCCGGACCCGGCCAGCTCCACCACGGCCCGGTCGCCGGAGACCTCCACGACCTCGGCGTCCAGCACGTTGCTGCCGCCGATGAACTTGGCCACGAAGGCGGTCGCGGGCTGGTGGTAGACCTCGCGCGGGGTGCCGACCTGGTGCAGCTTGCCGGACTCCAGCACGGCGATCCGGTCGCTCATGGCCATCGCCTCGGCCTGGTCGTGCGTGACGTAGACGCTGGTGATTCCCGCGTCCCGCTGCGCACGCCGGATCTGCACCCGGGTCTCCTCGCGCAGCTTGGCGTCCAAGTTGGACAACGGCTCGTCGAGCAGCAGCACCGACGGCGAGATGACCAGCGCGCGGGCCAGCGCGACGCGCTGCTGCTGGCCGCCGGAGAGCTGGTCGATGCGCCGGTCCGCGTAGCCCTCCAGGCCCACCGCGGCTAGCGCGGCGGCGACCCGCTCGGCGCGCTCGGCCTTGGCGACCTTGCGGGTCACCAGCCCGTAGGCGACGTTCTGCGCGACGTCGTAGTGCGGGAACAGCGCGTAGTTCTGGAACACCATGCCGGTGCCCCGCTTGTTCGGCGGGGTGGTGGTGATGTCGCGCCCGCCGAACAGGATTCGGCCGCTGGTGGGCGTGACGAAACCGGCGATCATGCGCAGCGTGGTCGACTTGCCGCAACCGGACGGGCCCAGGAGCGTGAAGAACTCACCGGACTCGATCGTCACGTCGATGTCGTGCACGACCGGCGCGGCGGAGCCGTAGCTCTTGCCGACGCGATCGAGGCGAACGGGGATCATGCTGGTCGCTCCGTGCTCTGCCGCAACTGCGGCGGGACGACTGGGGGGCTGGGTCGGCGGGCGGTGCGGGCCGGGGCGCCCGCACCGCCGGGTCGAGCGTCAGTTCTGGTTCTTGATGTGCTCGCTCCAGTAGGAGATCCACTCGGACTCCTTGGCCGCGGCGAGCTCCCAGTCCACCGGCATCTCGTGCAGTCCGAGCGGGGCCAGCCAGCTCGGCTCACCGGCCTGCTCGACGGTCGGGATCTGGTAGTACTCCTCGGCCAGCTGCTGCTGCTTGTCCACGCCGAGCAGGAAGTCGAGGAACTTGTCGGCGGCGGCCGCGTTCGGGCCGTCCTTGACCTTGGCCACGCCGTCGATCAGCTGCGGCACGCCGGAGGTGGTGGCCACCGGCTTGAACGGGGCGCCGGTCTTCTTCTGCTGCAGCATGACGTCCTGCAGGTTCCACACGCTGATCGGCGCCTCCTGCCGCTGGATGCGCAGGTAGAGGTCGGTCGGGTTGGCCGCGTAGATCTTGGTGTTGGCGTCCAGCGCGCGCAGCCAGTCGTAGCCGGGCTCGGGGTCCTCCGGCGTGCTGTTGCGGCTGATCATCGCCGAGTAGATGCTGCGCATCGTGCCGGAGGCGGCGACGTCGCGGACGACGACCTTGTCCTCGTACTCCGGCTTGATCAGGTCGTCCCAGTCCTTGGGGGCCTGCTCCGGGGTGAGCATCTGGTCGTTGTAGAAGACGACCTCGGCGAGGATCATCTCGCCGACCCAGCGGCCCTCGGGGTCCCGGTAGCGCTCCGGGATCCGGTCGCGCACCTGGTCGGGCACCGGGGCGAGCAGGCCGTCGTTGGCGGCCTGGGAGAACTGCTGCTGGGAACCGCCCCACCAGATGTCGGCCTGCGGGCGGCCGCGCTCGGCCGCGACCCGCTCGGCGGCTTCCTGCGCGCCGAGCGTGAGGAGCCGGACCTTGCCCTGGTACTCGGGGTAGGCGGCCTCGAAGTCCTTGACCACGGCTTCGGCGAGCGCCTTGTCGCGGGCGGTGTAGATGGTCAGGCCGGAGTCGCCACCGGCGGCGTTCAGCCCGCACCCGGTGGCCAGGACGGCCAGCGCCAGCACGCTGGCCAGGAGGGAGAGGATTCTGCGCATGGTCATCCTTCGCGCGTGGGCTGCGCGTCGGCAGCCAGGGTGATCAGGGATGGGGAAACCGCGCCGATGTGCAGCGCGCGGGTCCCGAGCTCGGCGAACACGACCTCGGGTGCCGACGGGGCCGCCGAACCGACGAGCGCGGCCAGTTCGGCCAACCCGTCCGGCCCGAGTTCGGTGGCGGCTCCGGCGAAGACCACGCGTGCCGGGTTGACCACGCACGCGCAGACGATGGCGGCGTAGGCCCACGCCTCGATGACCTGCCTGCGCAGCGCGGCTACGGCAGGTTCACCGGCCCGAGCGGCCAGCTCGGCGACCGGGGCGGCGGTGGCCCGACCGTCCAGTTCGGACAGCGCCTGCCGGATCCCGGGGACGCTCCACCGCCGCTCGAACTCGCCGCGCCCGCCGCTGTGCGGCGCGGGCGGCAGCCCGGCGGGCAGGAAGCCGATCTCACCGGCGAACCCGGCGGCGCCGCGGCAGAGCGTTCCACCGCTGAGGATGGCGGCGCCGATGCCGTACCCGACGTAGATGAGCACGAGGTCGTCCACATCGGCCGCAGCACCGCGCTCGCACTCCCCCAGCGCGATCAGGTTGACGTCGTTGGAGGCCTGCACGGGCAACCCGACCCGCTCGGTCAACTCCTCGGTGAGCGACCGCTCCCCCAACGACTCCAGCACCGGTGACAGCGCCACGGCCCCCTCCGCGGTGGCCACGCCAGGCAGCGAGAACACGACGCGGCCGGGCCGGGGCTTGGGGTGCTTCTCCAGCGCGAGCTGGATGACGTCGGTCAGCCCGTCCAGCGGCGCGTCCGGCTCGATGACCCGGCTGTACCCGCCGAGCAGTTCCCCGGCGAGGTCGACCACCGAAACGCGCGCCTGCTCCCCCTCCAGGGAAACGGCGATGAGCGACTCGGCGGCGGGGTTGAACGCGAGCATCCGCGGCCGACGCCCACCGGAGGAGTCCCCGGCACCGACCTCGACGACGTGCCCGCTGCCCATCAGCTCGCGCACGATCTCGGTCAACGACGACGGACGGTAACCGGTCAACCCGGCGAGCTCAGTGCGCGAAACCGGCCCGTGCTCCCGCAGCGCGGCGAGCACGGCATCGGTGCGGATGCGCCGCAGGGCCTCGTTCCCAGTGGGCGCGGAACGCTCGATGACCTCGGACATGCGCTACTTTATACGTCATCCGAAGTAAGTTTCCAATACCTCCGCCCCGACCGAAATCCAGTTCTGGCAACGAATTCCGAGGGCGACCGCGCCATCACCCACGGCAACGGGCACGATTCAGAGGTCGACGACCAGCCGGGGCGAGAGGGCGCGCGAGACGCAGCAGTACATGCGACCAGGCGCGGCCCCGATGTCGTCGCGGTGCTCCGGCTCCCCGTCCAGGACGGTGATCTCGCAGCTGCCGCACACCCCCTCGCGGCAACCCGACGGCACCGGGTGGCCCGCGTGGTGCAACGCGTTGAGCACGGACTCCTCGGCACCGACCAGCACTGTCCGCCCAGAGCGCGCGCAGTGCACCTCGAACGGTTCGTTCGGGGCGAACTGCTTCGGCTCCGGCCGGAAGCGCTCGATGTGCAGCTGCTGCGCGGGGAACGCCGCCTCGGCCGCGTCGAGCATCGGCGCGGGCCCGCAGCAGTACACAAGCGATTCCGGGCTGAGCGCGCTTGCCAGCTCGGCGAAGACGGGCCTGCCGTGCTGCTCGGTGGCGTGGATCCGCACCCGATCTCCGTGCGCCGCCCGGAGTTCCGCCACGAACGGCATGGTGGCCACGTCCCGGCCCACGTACACCAGCGTCGCCGAGGCTCCCGCCTCAACCGCCGCCGTCAGCATCGGCACGATCGGCGTGATGCCGATGCCCCCGGCCAGGAACAGGTAGTCCGGCGCGGGCAGCAGCGGGAAGTTGTTGCGCGGCAACGACACCCCGAGTGCGCGGCCGGTGCGCAGGAACAGGTGGACGTACTCCGAGCCGCCCCGGCTGAGCCGGTCGTGGCGGACGGCTACGCGGTAGCGGTCGCGGTCGGCCGGGTCCCCGCACAGCGAGTACTGCCTGGTCAGCCAGTTGGGCAAGGCCAGGTCGACGTGCGCGCCCGGCTCCCAGGGCGCCAGCGGGCCGTCGGCACCGCGCAGGACGAGCGAGACGACGCCATCGGCGACCGGCTCCAGCTCCTCGAGGATGGTTCGCTGCATGGTCGGGCCTCCTCAGTACAGCTGCCGGTAACCGGCTTCCAGGACCTGCTCCATCGCCGCCCGGTCGACGACCCCGCCCATCTGCTCGGCGGCCACCTCGGCCGCGGGCGGCAACTCGTCGGCCAAGGACTGGCTGGCGGGATCCCACAGCCGGGACCGGATCAGCGCCCGACCGCAGTGGAAGAAGACCTCCGCCACCTCCACCACGATGGCCAGCTCCGCGTCCCTGCCCTCGATCCGCATCCGGGCGAGCACGTCCGGTTCGTCGGTGGGGTACGCGCGACCGTTGACGCGCAGCACCTCCCGCACGCCGGGGACGACGAACATCAGGCCGATGCCGTCGTTCTCGGCGAGGTTGCGGAACGAGTCGGCGAGCTTGTTGCCCGGCCGGTCGGGGATCGCGAGCGTGCGCTCGTCGAGGACCTTGACGAACCCCGGGTAGTCGCCGCGCGGGGAGCAGTCGGGCAGGCCGGTGGCGTCCGAGGTGGCCATCGACAGGAACGGGGAGTGCGCGATGAAGCGGTGCGAGTGCCGGTCGACGTGGTCCAGGACCTTCGCCTCGATCATCGCCTCGGGCTCCCCGAGCCGAGCCCGGACGGCGGCCGCGGAGATCCGCCGCGGACGCGTCCGCGTGACGGTGTTGTTGCTGGTCATGACACAATCATGAGCAATTGCTCGGCTTGTTCGCTACTCGCTTTCACATCGATTCGCAGGGGGTCCCATGGCCGCGGAGCAACGCCGCCTCCAACCGCGCAAACAGCCGCGCCAGGTCCGCGCGGAGCTGACCCGGCAGCGCATCCTCACCGCGGCTGCTCGCGTTTTCGCCGAGCACGGCTACGCCGCGGGCACCACGAACCGGATCGCCGAGCGCGCGGGGATCTCGATCGGCTCGCTGTACCAGTACTACCCGAACAAGGACGCGATCCTGGCCGAACTCCTGACCCGCCACCTGGAGGCCGACCGGTCCGCCGAAACCCTCCGCCACCAGGAGGAACCGCTGGAGGACATCATCCGCGCCTTCGTCCGAGCGGTGATCGACAACCACCACGACGACCCCCGTCTCCTCCGCATCCTGTCCGACCAGGCCCCCCGCTCCACCGAACTCCTGGAGCTCATGGCCCAGCACCAGCGGGAGATCCACACCAACCTCCACGACCTGCTCAACAACCACCCCGAGGTACACGTCCAGGACAAGCACACCGCAACCCACCTGGTGGCGTCCACAGTGGAGTACACGGTCCACCCCCTCATCGCCACCCCCGGCGAGATCAACCCCACTCACCTGGAAGAAGAACTGGTCACCATGCTCACCACCTACCTCCGCACCCGGTGACCACGAGGGTTCACAGTTTCAGTTGAAACTGTAGTCCCGGGCGACGGGACCGCAGTTTCAATTGAAACCTCGAACATGAGTGGGCAAAGGGCGCAGTTTCAATTGAAACTGCGCCGTCACCGGCGTGTCGCGTGCCCGACACACCGGTGGCACGCCGGGAGGTCGTGTGGTCTCAGCGGGATCACACCGTGGAACCAGGTGTGCGATCCCCACTGGCATCACGTGGGCGGTCGGCCCCGCATGCACGGGTGCGCTCGCGGGGAGACAGCTCGCTGGTTGCTCAGGTTTCCTGGGGGGCGATGAGGGCTGCTGCTACTCGGGGGAAGATCTCCGTGAACAGGGTGCCCATGTTGGGGTCGGTGTTGCTGAAGACCGCCCTCTCCAGTTCCGCGTCGTAGATCGCGATCAGGGCTCGGACCGCGTCCCGGGTGTCGACCTCGGAGCGCATGCCCATCTCGTCCAGGGCGTGCTGCATCAGGGCCGCCACCTCTTCGTGGACCTGCTCCAGGTACTCGCCCGCGCGCAGGCGCAGTTCCGAGCTGCGCAGGGCGTGCGCGCGGAACTCCGTCAGCAGGAGGTACCAGGTCTTGTCCGCCACCAGCGACTCCGCGCATGCCGCGCCGATCGTCACGATCGCCTCGTGCACCGAGCGCTGCTCCCCGGTGGGGGCGACGGCCTTCTCGATGATCTCGCGGGTTTGGTCGATGCGGGCGGCCATCTCCTCCTCGTAGACGGCGAGGAACAGGTCCTCCTTCGTCGCGAAGTTGGAGTAGAAGGCGCCGCGGCTGAACCCGGCCGCTTCGCAGATCAGCTCCACCGGCGTGTCCCGGATGCTGTGTTCGAGGAACACGTCCCGGGCAGCGGCGACCAGCCGTCGGCGGGTCTCCGCTCGGCGACGGGTCTCGCGTCGTGGTGGCTGCTCGGTCATGACCTCGAGTCTCCTGCCCAGTGTTTCGCCTCACAGTTTCCCCCGCGAGGTGGCCGCCGGGGATCTCGGGAAATATACAGTGTGCATCGAATACATCGTGTATCGCATGCGCCGCGTATCGCATGCGCCGTGTATCGAGTCTTCGTTGCGGGAGTGTTCCGGTTGTCGTCTTTGCTGTACCGACTCGGGCGGGCCGTGGTCCGCGCCAGGGCATGGGTGCTGGTCGCGTGGCTGGCACTGCTCGCCGTGCTGGGTGGGGGCGCGTTCTTCCTGCAGCAGGGCATGGAGACCACCCTCGAGATCCCCGGCGCCGAGTCGCAGGAGGCGCTGGACCACCTCAACAACGTCTTCCCGCAGATGACCGGCTCGCGCGCGCAGCTGGTGTTCACCGTGCCCGAGGGCCAGCAGGTGGACTCGCCGCAGGCCCGGGAGGCCTTCGAGGGGCTCATCGACCGCGTCTCGGAGTGGGACGGCGTGCAGGCGGCGATGAGCCCGCTGGACGAGATGGTCGGCAACCAGGTCACCGAGGACCGCCGCACCGGCCTGATCAACATGCAGTTCGACTTCCCGCCGCTGGACGTCCCCGACCAGGTCAAGGACGATTTGCTCAGCGAGGCCGACGCGCTGGAGCAGCAGCTCGGCGCGGGTGCTTCGGTGGACGTCGGCGGGGACATCTTCGCCAACGCCATGCCCGAGCTCGGCGCCACCGAGGCGGTCGGCGTGGTCGTCGCGCTGCTCGTGCTGCTGCTGTTGCTGCGCTCGCTGGTCGCCGCAGTGATGCCGCTGGTCACCGCGCTGGTAGGCGTCGGCGTTTCGATGACGATCGTGCTGCTGACCACCGCGCTCACCGAGGTCTCCTCCGCCGCGCCGATGCTCGGCATGATGCTGGGCCTGGCCGTCGGCATCGACTACTCGCTGTTCATCGTGTCGCGGCACCGCGAGCAGCTGGCCGCCGGAGTCGGTGTCACCGAGTCGATCGCGCGCTCGGTGGCCACCGCGGGTTCGGCGGTGATCTTCGCCGGGGTCACCGTGATCATCGCGCTGCTGGCGCTGGCGGTTCCCGGCATCACCTTCCTGACCACGATGGGCGTGCTGGCCGGGGTCGCGATCGCGATCGGCGTCGCGGTGGCGCTGACCATGATCCCGGCGCTGCTCAGCTTCGCCGGCGAGCGGCTGCGGCCGGTCAAGGTGCGGCGCCGCCGCGCCGCCAAGCCGCGGCGGGAGCGCCGCCCGTTCGCCCTGACCTGGGTGCGGGCGGTCACCAAGGCGCCGCTGGTCACCATCGTCGTGGTCATCGCCGGTCTCGGCGTGTGCACGCTGCCGATGGCGAACCTGAAGCTGTCGGTGCCCGACGCGGGCGCGCAGGCCGTGGGCACCCCGGCGCGCGACACCTACGACCACATCGCCGAGACCTTCGGCCCCGGCTTCAACAGCCCGCTGATGATCACCACCGACATCATCGGCAGCCAGGACCCGCTGGGCGTGGTCAACGGCATCGCCGACGAGATCCGGGCGATGCCCGGCGTCGCCGCGGTGCCGATGGCCACCCCGAACCCGACCATCGACACCGGCATCATCCAGGTGGTCCCGACCACCGGCGGCGAGGCCGAGGAGACCGCCGACCTGGTGCACCGGCTGCGCGACATGAGCCCGCACTTCGAGGAGGTGTACGGCTCCGGCATCGCGGTGACCGGCGTGACCGCGATCGGCATCGACCTGTCCGAGAAGCTCTTCGACGCGCTGCTGCCGTTCGCGATCATCGTGGTGGGCCTGACGCTGGTGCTGCTGGCGATGGTGTTCCGGTCGGTGTGGGTGCCGGTCAAGGCCGCGCTCGGCTATCTGCTGTCGGTCGGCGCCACCTTCGGCGCGGTCGCGTTCGTGTTCAACGAAGGGCACCTGGCCGGTCCGCTGAACGTGTCGCACGTCGGCGGGGTCATCAGCTTCATGCCGATCCTGCTGATGGCGATCCTGTTCGGGCTGGCCATGGACTACGAGGTCTTCCTGGTCTCCCGGATGCGCGAGGAGTACACCCACCACGGCGACGCCAAGCGGGCCATCGAGTCCGGCTTCACCAACGTCGCCCCGGTGGTGGTGGCCGCCGCGGTCATCATGATCTCGGTGTTCGCCGCGTTCGTCCCGCACGGTGACTCCAACATCAAGCCCATCGCGTTCGGGCTCGCCGTCGGCGTGTTCGTCGACGCCTTCGTGGTGCGGATGACGCTGGTGCCCGCGGTGATGGCGCTGCTCGGCGACAAGGCCTGGTGGCTGCCGCGCTGGCTGGCCCGCCGACTTCCCGCGCTGGACGTGGAGGGCGAGGCGCTGCAGCACGAGCTGCGGCTGTCCGACTGGCCGGGCAACGACGAGGTGGTCAGCGCCCGCGACCTGAGCATCCACGACGACCGCGGTGACCAGGTGCTCGGCAGGATTCGGATCAACCTGCGGCCCGGCGGCGTGCTCGCGGTGGAGGGCGACGACGCGGACACCTCCGCGCTGCTGCACGCGCTAGGCGGCCGGGTCCGCACCGTGCGGGGCGACCTGCGGGTGACCGGGCTGCTGCTGCCGCAGCGGGCGCGGGCGGTTCGCTCGCGCACCGCGCTGGTGCACTGCCGGACCAGCGCCGAACCCGCCGCCGAGGTGCGGCAGGCGGTGGCCGAGGGCGTGCGGCTGGTGCTGCTGGACGAGGCCGACGCGATCGCCGACGCCGACCAGCGCCGCCAGCTGGCCGCCCTGCTCCCCGGCACGTCCACCCCGGACGGTTCGCCGGTGGGCTTCGTCGTGACGTACCAGAACCCGAGCCTGGTCTCCGACCTGCTGCCGGAGCACCGGGTCGACGTTCTGCGGCTTTCCGCGCGCCCGGGCGTGCTCGCGGGCCGCCTCCAGGAGGTGTGAAAACGATGAGGAACCCGTTCACGCAGGCCACCCGGCGTTCCGGGGGCTCGGTCGGACGCTTCACCTGGATCGGGCTGGCCCTTGTCCCGGTGCTCGTCGTCGGCGTGCTGGCCTGGGCCTTCTGGGCTCCGATGACCCAGCACGGCGCGGCGAAGGTCGCGGTGGTCAACGCCGACGAGCCGGCCACCATCAACGGGCAGCTGGCACCGCTCGGCCGCGAGATGGCGGCGAAGCTGGTCAACAGCACCGACTCCGGCTACGTCTGGCAGATCACCGCGGCCGAGGACGCCGAGGAGGGCTTGGCGGACGGCCGCTACGCGGCGGCGGTGACCATCCCCGAGGCGTTCTCCCGCAACACCGCGTCGGTGCTGACCGGCGAGCCGCTGGACGCCACGCACGCTGGGATCACCGTGGAGACCTCCCCGGTGGCGGCCCCGGCCGACGCGACGGCGGTGGAAGCCGCGGCGCGGCAGAGCGTTTCGGTGTTCAACCAGCAGATCCTGGAGATGCTGCTGGACGGCTTCTACGGCGGTTTCTCGGAGATGCACGGCCAGCTGGGCACCGCCGCTGACGGCGCGCGGCAGCTGGCCGACGGCAGCGGGCAGCTCGCCGACGGCACCAGGCAGCTGGCCGACGGCGTGGGTCAGCTCTCCGGTGGGGTCGGTGAACTCGCGGGCGGCGTGCCGCAGTTGGCTGACGGCGGCGCGCAACTCGCCGACGGCGCGAAGCAGCTCTCCGGCGGCTTGGACCAGCTGCACCAGCAGGTGTCGCAGATGCCGGAGCAGACCCGGCAGCTCGCCGACGGGGCGGAGCAGGTCGCGGCGGGCAACCGCGCGATGGCCGACCAGTTCGTCCCGCTCGCCGACCAGATCCTGGCCGCCACCGACCAGATCCCCGACTCCCCCGACCTCAGCGGCCTCGCCAAGATCGCCGAGCAGTGCCCGACCGACGGCCTGACCTCGGACTTCTGCACCCGGCTTCGCGAGCAGGTCGACCAGATCACCGAGCGGGAAGGCCTGCTGGACGGCCTCAAGTCCAAGATCCAGCAGCCGGTGCAGCAGGCCCGTGACGGGTTCGAGGGCCTGGCGTTCGGCTCCGAGCAGGTCGCCATGGGCACCCGGATGCTCGCCGACTCCTCCGGTCAACTGGTCGGCGGGATCGGCCAGCTGGCCGACGGTGGTGCGCAGCTCAGCGACGGCGCGCAGCAGCTCTCCGGCGGCTTGAACGAGCTCAACGGCGGTGTCCAGGCGCTCGACGGGGGCGTGCAAGAACTCGACGGCGGGGTGGGCCAGCTGGTCTCCGGCGCCGAGCAGGTCGCCGACGGCAACCGGCAGTTCGCCGACCAGATCGCCCCGGCCGTCGACCAGCTGCCGAACTACACCGACGAGGAGCGCGAGCACCTCAAGGCGGTCGCGGCCAGCCCGGCCGCGCTGCAGTCCGACCTGCCGGGCTTCGGCAAGTCGCTGATCGCGCTGCTGATCGCGATCGCGTTCTGGACCGCGGCGCTGGGCACCTACGCGGTGACCAGGGCGGTCCCGGAGGGCGCGGCGAGCTCGCGCCGCTCCACCTGGCGCCTGGTCCTCGGCTCGCTGCTGCCGGGGGCGCTGGTCGCGACGACCGGTGCGGTCGTGGTCAGCGCGGCGCTGGCCCCGTTCCTGGGCCTGTCGTTCGGCTCCTGGGCGGCCTTCGCCGGGGTGACCCTGCTGGCGGCCCTGGCGTTCGTGGCGCTCAACCAGGCGCTGGTCGCCCTGCTCGGCAACACCGGGCGCATCATCGGCATCGCGGTCCTGGTGCTGGCGGCGGCCACCGGGGTGGTCTCCACGATCCCCGGCTCCCTGCAGGGCGCGAGCGCTTTCCTGCCGACCCACGGGGTGGTCCAGGCCCTGTCCGCGATCGTCACCGGTGCGGGCGGCGCGTCCAGCGGTGTCCTCCAGCTGGTGGCCTGGCTGGTCGCCGGGATCCTGGTCAGCGTGGTCGCGGTCGACCGGGCCCGCGTCGTCCCGGCCAGGCAGCTCCGCCGCCGCACCACGAGCCGCCCGGCCTGGTGACCCCGGGCGGGTGGGGAGGTCAGCGGCCGGTCCAGCTCAGCGGGGTGGTGGTGAGGAAGGTGTCGAAGTCCGCCGGGGGCAGCGGGGCCGAGAACAGGTAGCCCTGGTAGGCGTCGATGCCGATGGACCGCAGCAGGTGGTACTGGGTGAAGGTCTCGACGCCCTCGGCGACGCAGAGCCGGTTCATCGTGCGGGCCAGTTCGGCCACCGCGCGGGTGATGCCCAGGTCGCTGTTGTCGATGCAGACGTTGCCGACGAACTCGCGGTCCAGCTTGAGGACCTGCGCGGGCAGGTTGCGCAGCCGGGCCAGCGAGGAGTAGCCGGTGCCGAAGTCGTCGATGGCGAAGCGGACCCCGGTGTCGACGAGGTCGCTCATCGCCTTGCGGGACTCCGGTGAGAGCTCGGCGATGACGGTCTCGACCATCTCGATGACGAGGTGGCCGGGGTCGGCGTCGGCGGCGCGCAGGGCGTCCCGCACGTCGGAGGCGAACGTCGGCTGGTCGGGGTGCAGCCCGGCCACGTTGACCGTGACGGCGATCGGGTGGCCGTCCGGTGCCTGCCAGTGGGCTGATTCACGCAGGGCCCGGTGCATCACGCACCGGTCCAGGTCGGCCAGCAACCCGCCGCGTTCCGCGACGCGCAGCACGACGTCGGGGGTGATGCGCCCGAGGTCGGCGTGGAACCAGCGCAGCAGCGCCTCGGCCATGATCACGTGGCCGGTGCTGTCCACGATGGGTTGGTAGTGCAGCTCCAGGTGGTCCTTGTCGATGGCTTCCCGCAGGTGCTGCTCGAGCTTGATCTGCTCGGCGTCGGTCTGGGCGGGCAGGACCGTGCTGCGCGCGCCGGTCGAGCGCCCTTGCCCGCGGACGCGGTCCTCGATCATCTCCGCCTCCGCGGCTCGGAGGATGTCGGTCAGCGGCAACGTGCTGCGCGAGAGCACCGCTGCCCCGACCGAGGCCGACACGTGGACCCGCCACTCCTGCAGCGGCACGACCATCCGGAAGAGGTCGGTGATCTCCTCGGTGAGGGTGTCCAGCCCCCCGCAGGCCTCCGAGTCGGCGCATGCGATGACGAACTGGTCCGCGTAGAGGCGCGCCGCGGTGCACTTCGCCGGTAGTGCCGCGGTGAGGCGTTCGGCGACCGCCCGGAGCAGCTCGTCCCCGGCTTCGTGGCCCAGCGCGTCGTTGACCCGCTTGAAGTTGTCCAGGTCGCAGAACAGCACGGCCGCCCGCCCACCTTCGTCACCGCCCGCCAGGGTGGTCACGAAGTGCTCGAACCCGCGGCGGTTGAGCAGGCCGGTGGTCTCGTCGTGGGTGGCCTGGTAGCGCAGCACCTCGAGGTGCTCGACCTGCTCGGTGACGTCGTTGAAGAGGGCCAGCCACACCGGTCCGCCCGCCTCGCTCACCGACGGCTTGCTGTGCACCTGGCACAGCACGGGGGTGCCGTCGGAGCGCGCCAGCACCCGGTGCGGGATCGGGTCGCCGACGCCGCTGGGCGAGGTCAGCGGTGAGGTGCTGGGCAGCAGGCCGCCCGCGCCGGGGTCGCTGCCGTGCACCAGGTCGCGGTCGGTCTTCGCGAGCAGCTCGGAGAGGCGGTGGCCGAGCAGGTCGGACAGCGCCTGGTTGGCGTCGAGGAACCGCCCGCTGTTGTCGAACAGCGCAATGCCCGACGAGGCGAACTCGAACAGGTCGCTGAACTGGCGCCGGGTCCGCTGCTGGCGCGCTTGCGCTTCGCTCTCGTCCCGGGTCACCTTGATGAACCCGAGCAGGTCACCGGCCGGTGTGCGCTGGGCGGTCACCACCACGTGCGCCCAGAACTGGCTGCCGTCCTTGCGCACCCGCCAGCCCCGGTCGATGAAGAAGCCGTCCCGGGCCGCCTGCTCCAGCTCCCAGTCCGGGTAGCGCGACTCGACCTGCTCGGGCGGGTAGAAGACGGAGAAGTGCTGGCCGATGATCTCGTCGCTGGTGTAGCCCTTGATGCGCTGGGCACCCGGGTTCCAGCTGACCACGTGGCCTTCGGCGTCCAGCGAGAAGATCGCGTAGTCGCGCATGTCCTCGGCGGCGAGGGCCTTGGCCACGTGGGCGCGCACCGCTTGGTCATCGGGAAGCTCTGGTTTGGTCGAACCCACCGGACCCCCTCCGCGCGAAGTGTCGTCCTGACCTCAGGCTGCCCGGCCTGCGCAGGAAAACCTACCCGGACGGACCTGTTCGTGGTGGATTCCGGCGCAGCGCTCGTGCACTGCCGCCACGCTGGGCCTCGCGAACACCATGCGCACCTCGTCGTCGACAAGGAGCGGACGACGCGTACTCTACCGCCCGGCGGGGCCGCCAGTACCTGCTCGTCGGAGCTGAATTCCCGGCCACGCCCGCAGCTGGCGAACGCGTCTTCGAAATTCGCGACGCCCCGTCAGCCGGCCGGGTTCAGCAGGTCGATCAGTGCCTCGACCGGGTGAGTTGCCGGGGTACCGGTGGGGCACCACCCGCTCCCGTCGGCGCGGAACAGGTACCAGCGCTCATCCTCGCCGAACCTGAGCTGCACCCCGCGGTCGGCCAGCGTCAGCCGGTTGCGCCAGTGCCGCACCTCCAGCGGTTCGAGCCCAGCGTCCGCCCAGGCGTGGGCGATCTCCGCGCGGGCGCGCACCACGACCTCCCGCGGTGGCGACCACGAACCCTCCAGCGCTGACAGCCCCGCCTGCCCGGCGACCTCCCACGCCCGCACCGCTCGGGCGAACTCCGTGGGACGACCGGAAAGCCGCCCAGCCCGCGCGGTCAACTCCTCGCTCCCGGCTCGCGCCGCGAGCCGCACAGCACTCGCCCACCGATCAACCGAGCAGTCCACATCGGACAGCAGATCGCGGGCTCGGTCGGCGGCGTCAGCGGCCAGCGCGGCGAGAGCAGCGGTGTCGACCGGAGCGTCCTCGAGCAGCCGCGCGAGGTCCAAGAGCTCACCCGGCTCCCCAGGCCCGTCCGGCAGCGGTGACACCGGAGCCGCCCACGCCTCGGTGGCCGGGGTGCCCGCCGCCTGCTCCTCGGCCGAAGCGCTCCGCCGCGCGTTCCGCCGGTGCAACTCCTCGGTCAGCTCGTCCTCCCCGCGACCGCGCAACAGCAGCAGGACGAACGGGTCCCGGTCCAGCAACCACGAGACCTGGTAGGCCAGTGCCGCGGCGTGCTTGCACGGGTTGTCCCAGCCGGGGCAGTCGCACTCCGGTTCCAGCTCGCCCCAACCCGGCAGCAGGGGCACACCGGCGTCCTCGGCGGCGCCGACCAGGTCGGGCGGCATGTCCCGGTCGAGCAGCGCGGCGATGTGTCCGGCGCGCCCGGCCACCTGGTCCAGGAACCGCTCCCACGCCGGGTCGCGGAGCGCGGGGAGGTGGACCTCGGTGCGGTAGGGCTGGTCGGGGTCGCCGTCGTGCACCGGCGCGAGCACGCGGCCGGGGCTGACCGTGATCGCCCCGACCTGACCGGCGAAGGCGTGCTTGCGCCCCTTTTTCAGCTGGTCCGGGTCGAGCGCGGCGCTCTCCACGGCCTCGACCCACGCGTTGCCCCACCAGGTGTCGGCGAACTTCCTGCCGTACCGCCTGCCCGGCGGGAAGGCCGGGAAGGTCACCGCGCGCACCGGTTCGTCCCAAGGCATCTCAGGCACCCCTCAGTTCCACCAGGCGGCGCAGTTCGGCGTTGGAGAGCCTGCTCAGCGCGGCTGCACCCCCGCCGATGACCGCTTCGGCCAGTTCCGCCTTGCGCACCAGCAGTTCGGCGATCCGCTCCTCCACGGTGCCCTGCGCGACGAGCCGGTGCACCTGTACCGGTTTGCGCTGGCCAATCCGGTGCGCCCGGTCCGTGGCCTGGTCCTCGACGGCCGGGTTCCACCAGCGGTCGTAGTGCACCACGTGGTCGGCCCGGGTCAGGTTCAGCCCGGTTCCGGCCGCCTTGAGCGACAGCAGGAACACCGGCACCTCCCCCGTCTGGAAGCGGCGCACCATCTCGTCGCGCTTGGCCACCGGGGTTCCGCCGTGCAGCAGCTGCGCGGGCACCCCGCGGTCTGCCAGGTGCTTCGCCAGCAACCGGGCCATCCGCACGTACTGCGTGAAGACGAGGACAGCCCCGTCCTCGGCGAGGATGGTGCTGATCAGCTCGTCGAGGGCCTGCAGCTTCGCCGACCGCTCAGCTTCCGCGACGGGCTCCCCGAGGTAGTGCGCCGGGTGGTTGCACACCTGCTTGAGCCCGACCAGCAACTTCAGCACCAGTCCTCGCCGCACGATTTCCGCGGTGCTGCTGGAGATCTCCGCCATCACGTCCCGGACAACCCGCTGGTACAAGGCGGTCTGCTCCGCAGTGAGCGGCACCAGGTGGTCGGTCTCGGTCTTCGGCGGCAGCTCCGGCGCGACGCCCGGGTCGTTCTTCCGCCGCCGCAGCAGGAATGGCCGCACCAGCCGGGAGAACCGCTGCGCGGTCGCGGTGTCGCGGTCCTCCTCCACCGCCCGCCCCCACTCGGCGCGGAACTCGTGCATCCGGCCGAGCAGCCCCGGGGTCGTCCAGTCCAAAACCGCCCACAGCTCGCCCAGGTTGTTCTCCACCGGTGTCCCGGTCATCGCCACGCGCACGTCCGCCGGGATCGCGCGCAGCGCTTTCGCCGTGTCGCTCAGGCGGTTCTTGACGTGCTGGGCCTCGTCGGCGACGACCATGCCCCAGTGCTGCGCCGCCAACGCTGCCGCGGCACTGCGCATCGTTCCGTAGGTGGTGAGCACGAAACCGCTGTCGGCCAGCGACCGGGCCGCCCCGTGGAAGCGGCGCACCGGGGTGCCGGGGGCGAACTTCGCGATCTCGCGCTCCCAGTTGCTCAGCAGCGAAGTCGGGCAGACCACCAGCGTCGGTCCCGCCGCGCGCCGCAGGTGCAGCGCGATGAGCGTGATCGTCTTGCCCAGACCCATGTCGTCGGCCAGGCACCCGCCGAAGCCGAGCGAGGTCATCCGCTCCAGCCAGCGCAGCCCGCGCCGCTGGTAGTCGCGCAGCGTCGCGGCCAGCTCGACGGGTTGCCCCAGCGGTTCCGGGCCAGCACCGGGATCGGCGATCCGGTCCACCAGGTCACCGAGCCAGCCCTCCCCGACGGCCTCGAAGCGCGCCCCGCCGACGACCGCGCTGCCGACCAGCACCACCCCCAGCGCCGGGTACGCCGGGATCGGCGGCAACGCGCGCTCCCGGGCTTTGCGCGCCAGCTCGGGGTCGACCAGCACCCACCGGTCGCGCAGCCTAACCACCGGGCGGGACCCGGCGACCAGGTCCACCTCGTCGTCGGTGAGCGGCTCCCCGTCCAGGACCAGCTGCCAGGACATCGGGAGCGGCTCGGACTCCCGCAGGAAGGCGGCGACGTCGTCCGGCTGGTCGCCCGGCGCGGACACCGCGACCCGCGCGCTGAGCCCGCGGGAGAGCGGCCACTCGACGTCGACCCCCATCGCCGCCAACCGCTCCTCACCACCGTCGAGCAGGTCGACCACGTCCTCGTCGACCAGCTCCAGCTCGACCGGTTCGGCCTCGGCCAGCAGGCTCTCCAGCGGCGACCAGGCGCGGGCGGCCCGCCGCAGCGCGAGCACGGCCTCGAACGTCGCCCGGTCGCCGAACCCGTGCGCCTCCCCGGCCCACAGGGCTTCGGCGTCGACCACCTGGGTCGGGTCGGCGAGGTTGCGCAGCCGGACCACGGCGGTGAACGGCGTCGACTCGGGGTCGCCACGCAGTTCCAGGCGCAAGCCGACCCGCAGACCTTCGTCCACGCCCGCGGCGACCTGCTGCGCCCACTCGCGGAGCTCGCCGTCAGCGGTGGTGCGCTCCTGGGCCGCGTACCGCGGATCACCGGTCAACCAGACGGCTCCCGGCGTGCGCGGCATCGCGTCGGCGACTCCGTCGAAGAACTCGCGCAGCAGGTCCTCGGCGTCGGGCAGCCGCAGCTGAGCAGCTTCCGCGTCCAGCGGAATCGACCGCGCGCTCGCCGGGGCGGCAGCGGCCAGTGCCCGCAACCGCTCGACGTCGGCCACGTCGAACGGCCCCATCCGCCACGCGTCAACACCGCTCGCGCGGACGCCCGGCAGGATCCGGCCGCGCGCCACCATGTGCAGCGCGAGCCTCGCAGCCGCGCCCCAGAACGCGGCCGAGGGGTGCGCGTGCGGCGAGACCAGCAGCGGCAACGCATCGACCAGCGGAATCCGGCGGCCCAGCACCCGCCGCGCGACGACCTCACCGCCGTCGAGCAGGGTCACCACCGCCGCATCCGTCCCAGCCGGGCCACCGTCCGGATCGTGGCGGAAGAACGTCCCCGCACCCGGCACCTCGCCGGGCTCGAACACCATCGCGCACTGCCCCACCCGCACCTCCCACCTCGTCGACCGTACAGTGTACCGTATTGCGCACTAACCCGGTTCGACCAGAGGTGCAGCAGCCGCGCAGTGCGGCGAGCCACCGCACTGCGCGTCCCCCTTCCCAGCGGTGGCTCACCTGCTGTAGTTCCGCCCCGGCGGCGTGCCGGGGATCGGCTTGGCGACGAGGGCGACCGGGATGAAGAATCCGATCTGCCCGAGCGCCAGGATGAGCGTCCAGAGCGCCTTCTCGTCGTAGTGCCCGGCAACCCGGGCGAACAGCTCGTCGGGCACGCGCTCGGCGAGGTGGCGCGAGGTGAAGACCGCCTCGGTGAGTTCCAACGCGACCCGCTCGGCCGCCGTGAAACAGCCCGCGTCCTGCCAGGAGGCGACGGCGGTGATGCGCTCCTCCGGCTCCCCGGACTCGCGCAGGGCGTCCACGTGCCGGACGGTGTGGTAGGTGCTGCCAACGATCTGCCCGGCACGCAGCTGCACCAGGGAGACCGTGGTCTGCGGGATGGAACCGTTGCGCATCGCCTTGATCATCGCGCCAGCGACCTCGCCCAGTTCGGGGAAGAACTGCAGCGGGTTGGGCAGCCGCGACTCGACGCGCTCGCTCGTCGTGGTCATGTCGTGTCCCTTCTCGTCCTCGGGTGCGTCCGACAAGCCCGACGACGCTGCCCGTCGGAGTGTGAGGTGGGCCGACGGAGTCACAGTTCGACGCGGTGCTTCGTCGAACCCGGTGAGCAGCGGCACGACGAGGGAGCCACACGTGAACACCGATCCGGCATTGCGCGCGATAGTCCGGGAACGCCAGCAGCTGATCAACATCGCCTACCGGCTCCTCGGTTCGCTGAGCGAGGCCGAGGACGTCGTGCAGGAGTCCTGCGCCCGCTGGTATGCCCTGCCCGCGCAGCAGCGGGAGACCATCGAGTCCCCCGCCGCCTGGCTGACGACCGTGACCGGTCGGATCTGCCTGGACCTGCTCGGCTCGGCACGAGCCCGGCGGGAGCGCTACGTGGGCGAGTGGGTCCCCGAGCCGCTGCCGGACCGTTCGGGGCTCGACGACCCGGCCGACCGGATCACCCTCGACGAGTCGGTCAGCATGGCGTTCCTGGTCGTGCTGGAGTCGATGACCCCGGCTGAGCGGGTCGCCTTCGTCCTGCACGACGTGTTCGGCTACCGCTTTCCCGAGGTGGCCGAGATCGTCGGCCGGAGCCCGGCGGCCTGCCGCCAGCTGGCCTCCTCCGCCCGCCGCCGCATCCGCACGTCCCCGGCACCGACGGCGCGGACGGCCCAGCACGCCGACGTCGTCAGCTCCTTCCGACAGGCGTGGCAGACCAAGGACATCAAGGCCCTGATCGGCCTCCTCGACCCGTCCGCCACGGTGGTCGGCGACGGCGGCGGCCTGGTCCCGGCCGCCCCACGCCCGATCGAGGGCAGCGAGCACATCGCGCGCTACCTGGTCGACCTGGCCAGCCGAGCCCCCGACCTGACCCTCCTGGAACGCCCGGTCAACGGCCACCCAGGCCTGGTGACCCAGCACCACGGCACCACCGTGATGGTGGCGGCCTTCCACGTCGAGGACGGCCTGATCAAGCACATCTGGGCAGTCCGCAACCCAGAAAAGCTCCGCCACTGGCAGAAGCAACACGAACGAAGCTGACCTCAACCTGATCGAAGCTCAACCGGAGCAGCTTGATAGGCCGACAGCCGGACGCGGTTGGGGACGGCGCAGCGCGCCCGGCCGCCGGGTGGGCTGGTGCAGTGGTCGGAGAGAAGTCCGCACCAGCCCGGCTCGGGGGATCAAGTCCGCAGGTGGTGGCGTTCCGTCGGCTCGTCATCAGGGTCGTGGTCCGGGAACTGGGGAGGCCGCGGTATCCGGCGCTCTGGCAACTGCTCCCGTTCAGCCTCAACCTGGGCGATGAGGTCCCAGACGTTGCAGGCGCCCTCGCCAGCCCCCACGTTCTGCGCGCTCGAACGCGAAGCTCCGGCTGACCGACGATCAGGCGGAGCTTCGTGTTCCTGCCGGGCAGTCGCGCATCAAAGCTCCACGAGGACCTTCCCGCGCTTGGCCGGGCCACCGGAGAAGACGCTCTGGTAGGCGTTCGGGATCGCGTCGACGCCGTGGTGGATGGTCTGGTCGTAGCGGATCTCACCGCGCCGGACCAGGCCGCCGAGTTCCTCGTGCAGGGCGTTCCAGTTCGGCTCGGTGAACCACTCCAGGACGTAGATGCCGCGGATGGTGGTCTGCGGGTACATGATGTGCTGCAGCAAGCGCGGCCCGACCTCGTCCCCGTGGACCTGGTTGCCCCACTGCCAGCACACCGCGACCTGGCTGTGCAGGTTGAGCCGGGTGAACACGGCGTCCGTGATCGGACCGCCCAGGTTGTCGAAGTACTTGTCGATGCCGTCCGGCACCGCCGCGTCGAGGGCCGCGTGCACCTCCTCCACCGGGTCACCGTGCCGGTATTCGAGCACCGCGTCGAAGCCCAGCTCACGCAGATAGGCCTCCTTGTCCGGTGAGGTGGTCGTGCCGACGACACGGGCCCCGGCGCGCTTGGCGAGCTGCCCGACCACGGGCCCGAGGCTCCCGGAAGCTCCGCTGATCAGCACGGTGTCGCCGGGCTGCACGGTGAAGAACTTCGTCATGGTGCCCCACGCCGTCATGCCGGTGCTGCCCATGACCCCCAGCGCTGTCGACAGCGGCAGCACCTCGTCGTAGTTCCGCGGATCCAGCTCGCGGAAGGGCGGCACGACCAGCGGGAACCGACCTTCCCACAGCCGCCCGCCAGCCCCGCTGCTGACCAGGTGGGTCTGCCAACCGCCCCAGCCCTGCACCAGAGCACCCACCGGGAACCGGGCGTGCGGCCCGGCCTGCACCACCTCCATGATCGAGTCCGCGCCCGCCACCGACCCGACCGGCAGGTTCAGCGTGATCCCGTGCAGGTGGGGTTCGAGGGAGACGTACCGGACCTCGAGCAGCATCTCGTCGTCGGCGAGCTCGACCGCGACGTCCTCCACCACCTTCTCGTAGATCCGCCCCACGTCCGGCACGCCCTCGACGTGCTCCCGGATGACCCACTTCTCAACCTTCACCCCGACTCCTCTCCGAACGCACCGGGAGCCGGTGACCGCCCACTCGCCTGGCGGCACCGAGAACCTCCCGAAGCAAGCCTCGGACGCTAGTGAAGGAGGAACGGCTCAACCACGCCGGAAACTCGACCGGGTCAACGTTGCGCCCAGACGAGTGTCCACAGGGGACCATCACCGCCCGGGACGCGTCAGTTGCCGCTGAGGAGTTCGGCGAGGCGTTCGCCGACGGTGGTGATGCCGGGCGGGTTCCTGCTCGAAGCAGCCCTTCTTGCGGCGGCGGAGCAGGGCTTCCTGCCCTGGCGTGTGCGACCTGCATTCCGTCGTCGCGGCGAGCGTGGTCCCCGCGGTCGACGGTGGGCCGGGAGCGCGGTCAGCGGGGCCAGGTGTGGTGGTTGTCGTCGAGCCGGTAGGGATGCGAATGGCGCCAAGCTCCGGTTGCCGCGACCAGTTGGGCGTCCTGGATGTGGTCGTGATCCGGGGGCAGGTCGTGGTCGTGCTCCCGCGCGGCGAGGTCGCCGGTGGGCCAGAGGCGCGCGGCAACGGTTGTGGCCGCAGCGGCCAAAGCGGCCAACACCGCCGCGGTCCAAACGTTTCCCCACGTGGTCGTCAGCCACCCGGCCAGCGGGTACGTGACCAGCCAGCAGCCGTGGGACAGGGCGTAGTCCGCGGCGAACAAGGCTGAGCGGCGGCTGCCGTCGGCGCTGCGCCGCAGCAGCCGACCAGCAGGGGTGAGTACGAGTGCTCCAGCCGCACCGAGCAGGCCCCAAGCCACCAGGAGCGCGGGCCAGCGCCACGCCCCTTGCCCCGGCAAGGAGGCCGCCACGGCTACGAGGGCACCCACGCCCAGGGCACTTCCGGTCAGCATGAGCGGTCGCTCAGGAGACCGGCGCAGCAACCGGGGCAACGACAGCGCCACCAGCAGGGAACCGGTGCCGTACACGGCGAGCGCAGCGGTGACGTCGGAATTGCTCCCGGCGAGGTCGTCCCGCACGGCGGTGACGGTGTTGACCAGCACCATCGCCCCGGCTGCCGCGACGGAGAAGTGCAGCGCGAGCAGGCCCCGCAAGCGCGGCACCGCGACGTAGCCGCGCACGCCGACGGTGGTGCGGGAGACCAGGCCCCCGGCCTGCCGGGCACCCGCGGGAAGCGCTGCCGAGACGACCAGGAGCGCGGAGGCGGTGAACCCGACGGCGGTGCCCAGAAACAGCTCGTTGACGCTGACCAGGGCCAGTGCGGCGGCGGCCAGTGCGGGGCTGATGAGGCGTTCCGCGTCGTAGGCCAGGCGGGACAGCGCCAGGGCGTTGGTGTAGTCGTCCTCGTCTTCGAGCAGGTCCGGGATGGTGGCTTGGAAGACCGGGGTGAACGCGGCGGAGGCGGCCTGCAGGACGAACACCAGCAGGTACACCTGCCAGATCTGATCCACCCACGGCAACAGCAGAGCGGCGAGTGCCCGGACCGCGTCGAGCGAGGCGAGGACGGTGCGCCGCGCCAGGTGTCCCAGCACCGCGTGGGCCACCGGGGCCACAAGCACGTTCGCGACCATCTTGATCGCCAACGCCGTGCCCAGCACCAGCCCCGCCCGCGATCCGGCGATCTCGTACGCGAGCAGGGCCAGGGCGACGGTGGCGAGGCCGGTGCCGAGTAGCGCGATGATTTGGGCCGCGAACAGGCGGCGGTAGGTCTGGTGGCGCAGCACGCCCAGCATCGGCACCCCTCGCGGCTGCATCGTGGTCGGAGTGCCAACATATGTTCTCGTGTACGCACGCGACAACGATGCAACTGCCCAGCGCTGGCAGCAGCTACCCCCTGGCGAGCAGGTGGCGGCCGCCTCGGACGCCTTCCGGATGCTGGCCGACCCCACCCGGTTGCGGATGCTGTGGCTGCTCTGCGGCGACGAGTACGACGTCACCGCCCTGGCCGCCGCGGTCGGCATCGCCCGCCCCGCGGTGTCCCAGCACCTCGCGAAGCTCCGCCTGGCGGGCCTGGTCACGACCCAGCGAGACGGCCGCCGAGCCCTCTACCGAGCCCGCGGCGGCCACGTCCGACGACTCCTGACCGAAGCCGTCAACGCCGCCGAACACCACGTCACCGGAACCCCAGACCACGACTAACGGCCCCCACCCAAGCCGACCGAGGAGGAAGAACGCCTGATCAGGCAGGGTATGAGGGCCCCGGGCCACAGCGGACGGGCCTCTCACCCGAGCGTCCAGCAAGCTACATCGGGTCGTCACACATCTTGCTGCTCCACACGCCGTCATGGCGCGAGAAGGTCGTTCATTGGGCGAAGCCCACCGACGCTCGACGCCGAACGCGCTGCCGCTGATCACGTGGCATTCAGCCGCACCCCGGTGACGCGGAAGTTGCTCGTCCACGTGCTCACCGGCCCGCGCCGGCTGTGGGAGTTCGGGGGTCGTGAGTGCGAAACCGGGTTGGAACACTGTTACGCACTCACGACCCCTTCGGTGATCGTGGCGCAGATCGGAGGCTTCGCGGGTGGTGACCATGGCTGATCGCAGAGGCACGGGTCCGTTCGCCACCACCCAGCTCACTGCCCGGCGGCATCGACCAAGCCAGCATCACGATCAGGCTCCCCGCCGATGACCCAACCCAGGTCGCCCACGCGGCGGAACAGGTCAACGGGGCTGAAAAAGCCTGATCAGACAGGGTATGAGTGCCCCCGGTCGGGTTCGAACCGACACTTGGACGATTTTAAGTCGTCTGCCTCTGCCAGTTGGGCTACGGGGGCCGGTGGGCGGCACGGGGCCGTCCGCATCACTACGACGCAAGGCGCCTCGGATCGGTTCCCGGTTCCGCTAATTCGCACCTGGTCGGTTGGTTCACCATCCGCCCCACCCGCCAGCGGCCGCCGCCGACAGCTCGTGGAAGCGGGCCCGGACCCACCCGTGCACCGCCGTCGACACCTCGTCGGAGTCCGCGCGGTGCTCGAACCAGCGCCAATCGCAGTTGACGTTGACCTCGAGGAACACCCAGTCGTCGCCGACGCCCAACAGGTCGAAGCCCGCCACGTTCAGGCCCCAGTTCCGGCACAGCTGCAGCAAGCGCTCGGACAGCTGCTCGGGGACCTCGACCGGTTCGACCACCACCGACTCCGGGTCGACCCACAGTTGCGCCGGGTCCAGCTTCTCCACCTGGAAGCCGATCGTGCGCTCGCCGACCACGAACACCCGCAGCTCGCGGTCCGCGTCGAGGTACTGCTGGACCAGCACCGGGGCCGGTTCGCGGATCTCCCCGGAGCGGCGGATGTCCAGCGGCTGCGGGAACAGCCCGCGCAGCGCGCCGGGCTCGGGTTCGAGGAGGTGGTGGCCCGCCGTCTTGACGATGCAGCGCCCGCCACCGGGGCGGCTGCGGCCGGGCATGGTGGTCACCGCGGTGCGGGGCACCCGCAGGCCGACTGCGGCCGCGTCCTGCAGCTGCGTCAGCCGGTCGAGGTGCTCGGCCACGCGCAACGAGTTCACCCGGTCCCAGTCGTCGCGGCAGGACAGCCAGTTGGCCACCGCCCGCCACTGCTCGCGGACGTAGGCGCCGTGCACGGTGGTCGGGTCGGCCGGGACCGCGTCGATGTCGAAGTGCCGCCGCCAGACCAGCACCGGGCGCAGCAGCCAGCGGTGCAACTCGACCAGCGGGGTGTCGGTGTAGATGGTGAGCGGCAGGTCCAGGCAGCGGTCCGCGTCGATGCGCACCATGCGGATGTCGTGCTCGGCCAGCGCCAGGGAGAGCTCGTTCATCTCCATGTCCGCGGCGCGGGCCAGCACCAGCACGCACGGCACCGGGTCCCCCGGCTCGTCAGCCACCAGGTCCGCGCCGAACATCCGCTCCTGGAAGTCCAGCGAGGTGTCGGGGGCGCGGAAGAAGTAGTCCTGCCCCTGCAGCAGCATCGGCGTGGGGCGCAGCGACGGCTCGGAGACATCCCCGGCCTCAGCGGGCTGCCCCTCAGCCGGTGGCATCGTCAGTCGTCCTTCTTCCGGAAGACCTTGGCCGCTTCGCGGTAGTCGACCGCGAACTCGGCGAGCGGACCTTCCTCGACCGCGCCGCTGCGCAGCAGCGCAGCCAGCTCCTTCAGCGTCAAGGAATTCACCCCTTCCCCCGCACGACGCACCCGTTCAGGTGAACACCTCGGCTCAGTCTTCGATTACTCGCTACGGGCTGTCAAGGATAACTGATCGGAAAGTAGCCCGCACGGAGCAGAACTGCGGCGCAAGAAAGCCGCGTGCCGACTGCGACACGCGGCTTCGTCGCTACTGCCCCGACCAGGACCGGTCAGCTCTCCGCAGCGCGCTCGAAGGCGGCGCGCGGGTTCTGGATCTGGCCCATGGACACGACTTCCCGCTTGAACAGGAACGCCAGCGTCCAGTCGATGATGATGCGCAGCTTGCGGTTGAACGTGGGCATCCGGCTCACGTGGTACGAGCGGTGCATGAACCACGCGATGAAGCCCTTGGCCTTGAAGCCGTAGACGTCGGCAACGCCCTTGTACAGGCCCATGCCGGCGACCGAACCGGCGTAGGCGTGCCGGTACTCCTTGGTCTGCTTCCCGCGCAGCGAGGCCAGCACGTTCTTCGCCAGCTGGTTGGCCTGCCGCACCGCGTGCTGAGCCGACGGCGCGCAGGTCGCGCCGGGAGTCTCGTCGGTCTTGGACAGGTCCGGCACCGCGGCGCAGTCACCGGCCGCCCAGACGCCCGGCAGGCCCTCGACCTGCAGGTGCGCGCTGGCCTTGACCCGGCCGCGCTCGTCGAGCGGCAGGTCGCTGTTCTTCAGCACCGGGTTGGCCTTGACGCCCGCGTTCCACACCAGGGTGTCGGTGTCGAACTCGGTGCCGTCGGACAGGACGGCGTGACCGCCCTCGACCGACTTCAGGAAGGTGTTCAGGTACACCTTGATGCCGCGCTCTTCGAGGGCGTTGACGACGTAGACGCCCATCTTCTCGCTGACCTCGGGCATCACCCGGCCAGCGGCCTCGACGAGCACCCAGGACATGTCGTCGGCCTTGAGGTTGTCGTAGTAGCGGGTCGCGAAGCGGGCCATGTCCTCCAGCTCCGCGAGCGCCTCGACACCGGCGAAGCCGCCGCCGACGAAGGTGAAGGTGAGCAGCCGCTTGCGCAGCTCCTCGTCGTCGGTGTTGGCCGCAGCGTCCATCTTGCCCAGCACGTGGTTGCGCAGGTAGGTGGCTTCGCCAACGGTCTTGAGCCCGATGCCCTCCTCGGCGAGGCCGGGGATCGGCAGCAGTCGGGAGACCGAGCCCAGCGCCACGACGAGCACGTCGTAGGCGATCTGCTCGCTGCCGGTCTGCGGGTTGTCGACCGTGACGACCTTCTGGTCGTGATTGATCTCGGTGACGGCGGCGGTGACCACGTGGCACCGCTTCAACACTCGTCGCAGTGGCGCTACCACGTGGCGGGGCTCAACGTTGCCCGCGGCCGCTTCCGGGAGGAAGGGCTGGTAGGTCATGTGCGGCTGAGGGTCGACGACCGTCACGGAGGCCTCCCGGCGCCCCAGCTTCTTCTGCAGCTGAAGTGCCGTGTACATGCCGACGTAACCGCCGCCGAGGATGAGAATCCGCGTGGGATCGGATTTACCAGCCATGCTTACATGCTCGCACCACGTACCGCGTTCGCGCTGCGCCGACCCCCCTTAATGTGACGCCAGTCGCGGGTGGCTTCGATCACGGTCAACGCGCTGTGTGCGGCCAAACGCGCTGTGTACGCACCCAGGAGGGGTGGTGTGCGGTGATGTCACGATGACGCCACCGAGGTGTCATGGGGGCTGGTTCCCGCCACCATACCGAATCTTGGACGGCGATGCCCGGACCCGAGTCGATCTGCCCGATTTCCCCAGATCGTTCACCCAACGTTCACCAGCTTCGAGCTGCCACACCACCGCATCCGCCTGCGAGTGCCGCGGCACTGCCCCCCAGCCTCTCCCGCGACTGCACGCCATCGCTGAGACCCCAGCTCTCGCGGCGGTTCGACGCATCCGGCGGGCGTTCGTGCCAGTCATCCACGTACTCGCGCAGTGCGCGCCCCGGGCTCGGAGAGCTCCGCACTAGACGTGGTGGACGGCCACTCGTTCGTGCTTTGGTCGTTCCGGTTCGTCGACCAGCTGGTTCAGGTCGTCCGGGTCGCTGGTCAGGAGCACCACGGGGCGCGCCAGGCCCAGGGCCGTCGCCGCGACGACCGCGTCGATCGCGCAGCGGTGGCCCGACATCCCCGTGGCACCGAGGAGCCCCCCAGCAGCACGGGCGATCTCGGCCGACACCGGGACGACGCTGATGCGCGAAAGCACCCGGTGCACCAACGCGTCCCGGGCACCGCCGCGGAGCACCTCGGTCAGGGTGATCGCACTCACCACCACCCTGGCCCGCCGCACCCGCGCGATCTCCAGGTACGACCGGGCCCGCGCATCGCCGCTCGCGAGCTTCGACAAGCCCTCGCTGTCCAGAACCAGCGTGCCGCCACCCGCTACTCGGTATCCGGCCATGCCGCCCGCGCCTCCGCCAGGAGTTCATCCGGAACCGGGCCGTGCTCCGCGTCGAGCAGGCCGGACAGTTCTGCCAGCAGGTCCAGCTCGAGCTGCCTGGCCACCGCATCCGTCACGTACTGGCTGAACGCGCCCCGGCCCACCCGACGTTGCACCGCGGCGGTCAGCTCCTCGGGCATCGACACGCTGACCTTCCGCGCGCGCCCCAGTGACCGCACGTTGCCAGCCGCCGCGGCATCCTCCTGCGCGAGCTCGTCGAAGTCGCGGTACTGGCTCAGCAGCAGGGCCAACCGCTCGGTGAAATCCCTCCCCCGCTCGGGACCACCTGCGGGGTCGTTCGGCAACGCGCTCACGAGGAGGATGCTACCTCTGGTAGCAACCTCACCTCCACCTGCGAAGACGTTGCAGGTCGAAATTCACCCCGGCGTGTTGTCGAGTCGGGGTGTCAGGCCTCCTTCGCCACCTGTTCCAGGCGGGCTCGGTAGTCCTCCCACCACGCCTGGTCGGCTGGGGGGATGTTGTCCGCGCCGACCTGCCAGCCGACCTGCCCGTCGATGAGCTCGCGGACGATGTCGGCATGCCCGGCGTGCCGGTGGGTCTCGGCGATCACGTGGACCAGGATGCGGTGCAGCGTCGCCTCGCTTTCGTCAGCTCGCCACCACGGCACCCGGCACCGCGCGTCCAGGTCCAGGGCGTCGATCGTGGCGTCCGCGTGCGCGCACGCGCGGCGGTAGAAGTCGATGACCCACTCGCGCGACTCGTCGGCGGTCGCCCACATGTCCGCGTTGGCCTCGGCCTCGTCAGCCAGCCACGGCAGCGGATCCGGGAACGGCCGGTCGAAAACGTGCCCGAAGTACTCGGCCTCCATGCTCGCGACGTGCTTGACCAGCCCCAGCAGGTTGGTCCCGGTCGGCGTCAGCGGACGGCGGACGTCGTACTCGGAGAGCCCCTCCAGCTTCCACAGCAGCGCTTCGCGAGCAGCCTGCAGGTACTGCTTCAGATCGGCCTTCATCACAGATCCCGTCATGCCTGGAACCTCTTAGGCCCCACCGACAACTCCACCACTCGAACGACCCGCGATCGGGCGCCCCAACGTCGCCTGCACCCACCGCGTCGACGCCACCGGTCACCCGCACCGGGCACCGCCACCACCCTCGGCGAACCGCGGCGAACCTCCGACCTCCGCCCGAACCTCCGCGATCTCCATGGAAATCAGACATCTGATCTCCATGGAAATCGCGTGCACTGGACGGAGGGCGGGTGGGCGCCGTTCAGCGGCGTGGCGGTCGGTTGCGCTGGAGCAGCAGGCAGGCGAAACCGAGCACTCCTCGGTACCCCTGGAGCCAGCCGGTGCGGTGTTCGCGCGCCGCCTCGATGGCGGCCTCGGCGTCCGGGTGCTCGGGGTGGTCCAGCGCCCACCGGGTCAGCGAACCGGACCAGGACCACTCGTAGTCGTCCCACTCCCCGGGTTCGCTGACGTGCCCGTGCACCGGTGTCCACCCGGCGGCCTCGACCGCTTCCACGGTGCCCGCGAGGTCCCGGTACTCGTCGGGGGTCGCACCGAGCACCTCCAGCGCCGCCTGGTCCGGCGGGCGTTCCCAGAACCCCTCGCCGACCAGGACCGCCCCGCCTGGTCCGACGTGCTCGTCGACCGCCCGCAACGTCTCTTCCAGGCCGCCGAAGGCGTGCGTGGCGCCAACGCAGAGCACGAGGTCGCACGGTCGCGGAGGCTGGAACTCCCGCAGGTCACCGCGCACGAAGGTCACCCGGTCACCGACTCCCCGTTCTCGCGCGGAGTCCTCGGCCCTCCGCAACGCCTCGCCCGAGGTGTCCACGGCGAGTGCGCGCGCGGTCGGATGTTCTTGCAGCGCCCGCAGAACCCACTCGCCCGGTCCGCAACCGAGGTCGAGCACGAGGGCGTCCGGTTTGCACGCGGCCCGCCGGATCAACTCCCCCATGTTCGACGCGCTCACCGGAGCAGCGATGGGGTGGTCAGCGTGGGCGAGGGCACTCAGCTCTTGGCGATCCATCCGGCCAGCATGGAAGTCGAGCAGATCAAGTGCACCCGAATTTCACGGGGAACTCCTGCGGCCCCGCGACGGCCAGCAGGTTCTCCATATGCGGAGCACCACGCGCAGCTGTGCACCACCCGCTTCGTCCTGGCGGCCATGCCCTCCGCCAGCTTCCGACGGGCGGAGCGCGCTGGTCGAGGAGATCGTGAAGCGGGTCCTGCCGGTGCAGTGTGGCCGCGAGCGGGCCTCTCGGTGTTCGTCCCCACCCCGTCGAACCGTGAGCTCCCGTCAGCTCCAGCGCAGCGGCCAGGCGAAGCGGCGGTCGACGGTCCAGGCCAGGGTGTCGTCCAGGGCCTGCGGGTCGTCGTGCTCCTCGACGAGCTCGGCCAGCTCGTCGTCCTCGACGCCGAGCCATGATCCGGACTCGTCAGTGTCCGCGCCATCGTCGACCGGGAAGGTGAAGTCCCCGAGCACCTCACCGGTCGCCACGGAGACGAAGCGCAGCGCCGTGCTTCCCAGGGCGATCAGCACGTCGCCGACTCCCCACAGCAGGCCCACAGCACCAGCCGGTACGTCCAGGGTGCGCAGGAGCTCGGGCGCGCCGGTGAGCGAGTGGACCTCGGCTACCCCAGCCGCGGTCAGCGCGGCGGCCCGGTCGCCATCCGGTGCCCAGCACCACGCCGGGGCGTCGGGGTCGTGCCACTGCGGGAGGGCGATGTCGAGCTGGTGGCGGAGTTCGCCGCCGTCGTAGATGGTCACGGCTGGGCTCGCGCCCGCCTCGTCGCCCTCCCGGACGGCCACGGCGAGCTTGGCCGACTGGCCCCAGTGCAGGGTGGGTTCGCCCGGGTGCGCGGGGAAGGTCGCCAGGGATTCGCCGGTCACGCCGTCCCGGATGACCAGCTCCCCGTACTGGTGGGCGAGGAAGCGCCCGTCTTCGCTCCACGCGGCGGGCATCCCGACCGTGCCGACGCGCAGGAGGTCCCCGGCCTGCGCGACCCAGGTCAGCTGCCGGGTCCGGGCGTCGATGGAGAACGCTTCGCCGAGGCCGTCCTGCCCGTAGATGCGGGTCCCGTCGCTGGACCACGCGACCCACTTCGGCGGCTCCGGGCCGTACTCGCGGCCCGCCATCAACCCGGGCGGGAGGGACTCCGCCATCGGCTCCACTGCCTCGTCGCCCTCGTCCAGCTCCCCCTCCACCAACGGGACCACGCAACCCGGCACGCCTTCACCGTCCCCGGTCCCCACCGAGATGTAGGCGCGGAGGCCGTCGGGGGCCAGCGCGAACGCGGGCGGCCTGCCACCACCGTTGGTCACGTCAGCCGAGGCGATGGGCTCGGAGGTGTCCCCGAAGGGGTCCCACGAACCGATCACGTTGGTGTTGAAGGACATCCCGACCCGCGCGTTGTCCGCGGACCACTGGATGGTGCGTGCTTCGTCGAACCAGCCGAGCCCACCTTCGATGTCGGGGAGCGCGTTGACGCACCGCCCCGTGGCGACCTCCCAGATCTGCAGGACGCCCGGGTCCTCTCCCCAGCTGCCGGTGGCGAGGTAGCGCCCGCAGGTGCTCAGCGCGCACGCGGAGATCCCGTCGAAGTGGTGGTGCGGGTGGCGTGGTTGAGCACCGAGCGCACGGAGCCGCGCGGTGGCGAAGCGGTGGGCCTCGGTGATCCCGTGCTCCCGCTCGACCGCGTGGAGCAGGTCGCGCAACGGGGCGAGGTCGCGGCCAGGCACGAACGCCGACCAGTCCGCAGCTTCAAGAGCGCGGAGAACTTCGGCCGGTTCGACGCCGAGCGCCGCGAGATCGACGAACGCCCCACCTAAATGATCTTGGGAAGCCATGGGGCGAACACTAGCCACCCATACCGACGCCACCACTGTCAGAAGTCCGCCGGAGTTGTCACGCCGAGGTCGCCACGAGCTCCACCCGGCAGCAACTCGTCGCCGCGCGCGCGAGTCGGGCATCAGCGGTGACCAGCGGCAGGCCGCGCATCTCCGCCAACGCCACGTAAGCGGCGTCGTAGCCGCTGATCGCGGACCGGAGTTGCCACATGCGCGGGAGCAGTTCGTCGAGCGAGACGTGCTCGACGCCGAGCAGCGGTAGGCGCTCGATCGCCCGAACCCCCTGCGCCTCCTTGATCTTCCTGCCCAGCGCGAGCCCGCGGACGACCGAGAAGACCTCCGCCTTCCAGTGCTCGGGCGCGGCCCACTCCACGTCCCGCCCCAGCACCGCCCTCGCTCGGCGACCGCGTTCGTCCGCGTAGAGCAGCATGTTCGCCAACACCGAGGCGTCGACCACGATCACGCAGCGCCACCCGCCCCGAAGCGCCCGCCGTCCAGGTCTTCCGGCCTGGCCTGCTCCAGGAGCGCGGCCGCATCGGGCGCATCATCCCCGGCTCCGCCACCTTCGGCCAGGTCGCGTTCGATCTCGGAGAGCAGCTGCCGGTTGCGGCTGAACGCGGCCTGCCGCCGCAGGACGCCCAGCAGGAACGCCTGCAGGGACTGCCCGCTCTCCCGCGCATCACGCGCCAGAGCCTCCTTGACATCCTCCGGCACATCGCGAATCGTCAGCACAGTCATGCATGCATTTTGCAGTCACCATGCATGCACAGTCAAGTCAAGCGCCTGGACCTCACGGAATTCCCGCCAGTTCCTTCGCGTGTTCCAGCACGCCCCGCAACATCGCTGGGGTGAGCGTGCCGGTGAAGGTGTTCTGCTGGCTGACGTGGTAGCAGCCGAGGAGGTGGAGGGGTGCTCCGCCGTCGGTGGCCGGGAGTTCCGCGTGGGCGTCGTGGCCGAACTTCGGGCGGGGGCGCGGGACCTGCCAGACCGCGTCCGCCAACACCGGGAGCAGGGCCTGCCAGCCGAAGGCGCCGAGGACGACCACCGCGCGCAGGGTTGGGCGGAGCAGATCGAGCTCGCGGACCAGCCACGGGCGGCAGGTGTCGCGTTCCGCCGGGGTCGGCTTGTTGGCCGGCGGGGCGCAGTGCACCGGGGCCGTGATCCTGGTGTGGAAGAGCTCCAGGCCGTCGTCCAGGTGGTGAGCTTCGGGTTGGGAGGCCAGGCCGACGTCGTGGAGCGCTCGGAACAGGACGTCGCCGCTGCGGTCGCCGGTGAAGATCCGGCCGGTCCGGTTGCCGCCGTGCGCCGCCGGGGCCAGGCCGACGATGCCGATCGCGGCGTCCGGCGGGCCGAAGCCCGGCACCGGGCGGCCCCAGTAGTCCTCGTCGCGGAACGCCGCGCGCTTGACCTCGGCCACCTCCTCGCGCCAGGCCACCAGGCGCGGGCAGGCCGTGCAGCGGCTGATCAGCTGGTCCAGCTCGGTCAGCTCGGGGGCGGTCGGGGCAGCGGTGGCCGGGTCGCCGACCGGGTCGGCGACCAGCTTGGCGGGCGTGGTGGGCACCTCCCAAAAGTCTCAGAAAAGCGCTGCGACGGCACGTAATGTGGTCGCCATGGCAGCCAGCGCGGACAACGAGAGCAAGGACACGACCACCCCGGCGGAGCCGGTCGACGACCTGGTCAGCACCCACCACACGATCGAAGTGGACGGCGGGCAGCTGTCCTACACCGCCACGACCGGGCGGGTCGTGCTGCGCGAAGAGGTGCACACCGACGGCAAGTTCGACGGGTTCAAGGCCAAGGCCGAGGTCTTCATGACCTCCTACGTGGTCGACGCCGAGCCCGGCACCACCCGACCGGTGACCTTCGCGTTCAACGGCGGCCCGGGGTCCTCGAGCGTGTGGCTGCACCTCGGGCTGCTCGGCCCGCGGCGGGTCCTCTCCGGTGACGCCGGTGACCTCGCCCCGCCGCCGTACGGGCTGGCCGACAACCCGGAGACCCTGCTGGCGCACAGCGACCTGGTGTTCATCGACCCGGTGTCCACCGGGTACTCGCGGGCCGTCGAGGGCGGCACGCCGGGCGACTTCCACGGATACCAGCGCGACATCGAGTCCATCGCCGAGGTGATCCGGCTGTGGACCACCCGCAACGGGCGGTGGATGTCGCCGAAGTACCTGGCTGGCGAGTCCTACGGCACGCTGCGCGCGGCGGCGCTGGCCGAGCATCTGCAGTCCCGGTACGGGCTCTACCCGAACGGCCTGCTGCTGATCTCCTCGGTGCTGGACCTGGGCACGATCCGGTTCACCGAGGGCAACGACCTGCCCTACTCGCTCTACCTGCCGACCTACGCGGCGATCGCGCACCACCACGGCAAGCACGGCGACCGGCCGCTGCGCGAGGTGCTCGACGAGGCCGAGAAGTTCGCCGCCGAGGACTACTCGTGGGCGCTGGCGCGCGGCGCGCGGCTGACCGCCGAGGAGCGGGCGGACGTGGTGCGCAAGGTCGCGGAGCTGTCCGGGCTCACCGAGGACTACGTGGACCGCGCGAACCTGCGCATCGAGCACATTCGCTTCTTCACCGAGCTGCTGCGCGACCGGCGGCAGACGGTGGGCCGGATGGACGGCCGGTTCACCGGCTGGGAGCCGGACGCGGTGGGCGAGCGCTTCACCGACGACCCGAGCATCTCCGGGATCCTCGGTGCCTACGCGGCGGCGATCAACCACTACCTGCGCGAGGAGCTCGACTACACCAACGACCTGCCGTACGAGATGATCTCCAGCCGCGTGCAGCCCTGGTCGTACAAGGAGTTCGAGGGCGCGAGCGTGTCCGTGGTGGACAAGCTGGGCGCGGCCATGCAGGCCAACCCGCACCTGCGGGTCCACGTCGGCTGCGGCTACACCGACGGGGCGACGCCGTACTTCGCCGCCGAGCACGTGCTGGCGCGGCTGCCGATCCCGGCGGAGCTGCGCGAGAACCTCGACGTCCGCTACTACCCGGCGGGCCACATGATGTACGTCCACGAGCCCTCGCGCGTGGAGCAGTCCGCGCACCTCGCGGAGTTCGTGCGCAGCTGATCGGGGCGCCGCTGGGCTCGCCGCGGCGGGCTCAGCGGCGGGCTTCGACCAGCCAGGCCGCGGAGTCGTAGAACACGCCGTCCGCGGTCTGGTGCTCGGCCAGGTCCGCGCGGAGCTCGGCCACGGCCCGGTCGCGCTCTTCCTCCGGGAGCGCGGTGAGCAACCCGGCGTGCTGCTCGGTGACGAAGTCGCAGGCGTCGTCGACGTCCCGGCCGAAGTACATCGGCTCGGTGAGGCCGTGCAGCTGGACGTCGGAGAACCCGGCGGCGGTCAGCAGTTCGCGGACCACGTCGGGCTCGCTCAGCGACCACGGGTTCGGGCCGCTCGCGGGCGGCTTCGGCGGCTCACCGGTCAGCAGGGTGCGGAACGCGACCACCCACTCGATGCGCTCCACCGGCTGCCAGGTCAGCAGGACCAGCCGCCCACCGGGGCGCACCGCCCGCGCGATGTTGCCGAACGCGGCCAGCGGGTCGCCGAAGAACATCGCCCCGTGGCGGCTGACCGCGACGTCGAAGCGCTGCTCGCCGAAGTCGTGCACCTGGGCGTCGACCTGCTCGAACGCCACGTTGGACAGCTCTTCCCGGGCGGCCAGCTGGCGGGCCAGCTCGATCATCTGGGAGGACAGGTCCACACCCAGCACCGACCCGTCCACCGCGCGCCGGGCCGCGTCCCGCGACGTCTGCCCGCTGCCGCAGCCGATGTCGAGCACCTCCGCCGCGCGGTCGATCGCCGCGGCGTCGAGGAACCGCCCGTGGTAGCGGGCCACGCCCTCGTCGAAGCGCTTGGCGCGGGCGGCCCAGAAGCCACCCTGGTCCCCGTCCCACGCGCGCAACTGCTCCACATTGGACGGATCGACTGGAGCAGCCACGGAAATCCCCCGAACCTCGTTGCCGGCAAGCGCAGTCGCGAACCCTACCCCGCACACCGGATCGATCAACCGGTTTTCCGCTCCGGGTGGCTCAGCAGGAACACCCGTGGCGCGACGCGCTCCATGCTGCCCTCCCGCGCCACGACCATGCCCGCCGCGAAGTCGACCAGCTGCCGGGCCTCGGAGCTCGACACACCCGACAGGTCCATGAGCACGGAGTTGCCCTGCCGGAAGTAGTCGCCGACGTGGTAGGCGTCGTCGTAGTTCCGCGGGTGCAGCGTCTTGACCACGCCCTCCAGTCTTCTCGGCCACCACCGGAAGTCAACCGCACACGCGTCCGTTCGGGTCGATCTCCTTGACCTCGTCCAACCTTCAACCGAATGCTTGCCGAGGCAAACGATCGTCGGCCCGGGGAGACACATCGTGTGTGACCTGCACCACAGCGACCACGAACATGCCGCACCGCAGAGCGGGTTGAGCCGCCGCCAAGTCCTCCACCTGCTCGGCGCGGCAGGTGTCACCTCCGCCGGGCTGGCGATGACCGGCGACGCCGCCATGGCCGCGACGGCCAGCGACACCACCAGCGGGTACACCCCGCCGACCGGCCTGGCCAAGGACACCCCGGCCAAGCGGGGCGCGCTGGCCTGGATCGACGCGCACGGCGGCGACATCACCGCGCTCAACGACGAGGTCTGGGAGCACGCCGAGCTGTCGCTGCGCGAGTGGAACTCCTCGATCGCCGAAGCCGAGTTCCTCCGCCGCAACGGCTTCCAGATCGAGTGGGGCGCGGCGGGCTTCCCCACCGCGTTCGTCGCGACCTTCCACAACGGAGCCGGGCCGACGCTCGGGTTCAGCGGCGAGTACGACGCGCTGCCCGGCCTGTCGCAGAAGAAGGGCGCCGGGCAGCACGACCCGCTCGTCTACCACCACGACCCGTTCGCCCCGACCTACGGCCCGGGCCACGGCTGCGGACACGCCGCGCTCGGCTCGGCCGCAGCGGGCGCAGCCGCGGCGACGGCGCAGGGCATGCGCCGCAACGGGGTCGGCGGCACCATCAAGTTCTTCGGCTCGACCGCCGAGGAGCAGCTGATCGGCAAGGCCTACGCGGTGCGCGAGGGCGTCTACCGCGGGCTGGACGCGTTCCTGGACTGGCACCCGGGCACCACCAACTCGACCGGCTGGGGCACCAGCAGCGCGCTGACCGCGGTGACCTTCACCTTCCTCGGCGTGGCCGGGCACGGCGGGCTCCCGCTGGGCAACAAGAGTGCGCTGGACGCGGCGATCATGCTCGCCACCATGACGGAGTTCCTGCGCGAGGAGCACCTGGCGCCGTCCGGGCGGCTGCACTACGTGATCAACAACGGCGGTGACGCGCCGAACGTGACCCCGGAGATCGCACAGATCTCCTACTACGTGCGGGAAGGCAGCCCGGAACGGGTCAAGGTGCTGTTCGACAAGGTCGTTTCCTGCGCGCAGGCCGCCGCCCAGGCCAGCCAGACCCGGGTGGAGCACAAAATCACCGCGGCCTGCTGGAACAAGCTGCCGTCGCGGTCGGCCGCCGAGCTGCTGCACGAGAACATGCTCCAGATCGGGCCGCCGCGGTTCACCGACGCCGACCAGCGGCTGGCGCGGGAGATCCAGGACTCGCTCGGGTTGCCGACCAAGGGCGTGTCCACCGAGATCGGCGACCTGGAGCCGCCGAACCCGGCGTTCCTGGGCGGCGGGTCGACCGACGTGGCCGACATCAGCTGGCAGGTGCCGACCGTCAGCCTCGGCACGGCGGTCGCCCCGATCGGCTGCAAGACGCACAACTGGGCGTTCGCGGCGACGACCGCGGCCCCCATGGGCCACGCGGCGCTGCTCGCGGCGTCGAAGTACCTCGCGGCGCTGGCGATCGACCTGCTCACCCAACCGGAGCGGCTGCAGACGCTGAAGGACGAGTTCGCCGAGCGCACCAAGGACGTCGAGTGGCGCAGCATGCTGCCCGCCGACTTCGAACCGCCGATGTACGAGCCGCCGGAGTGGTTCCTCAAGCGCACCGGCCAGTCCTGGCCCCCGCGCAACATCACCTGGCCCCCGCCCCGGGTGGTCTCCCGCGAGAAGTTCGCCTCCCTCGGCCCCGACCTCGCCCCGCAGACCTGACCCCGGTCAGGCGCGTCCCAACGCGACCTCAACGGGAGTTGGCCGTCTGACGGTCGCGCGAGGTCCGGGCAGTCACCCCGCGCGGGAGGTGTTGCGGGCGGTGCGGTGAGTGGTGGGGGAACCGCACCGCCCGCAACGCTCGCGGTCAGGGCAGCTCGCGGCGGACCACTCGCGCTGCGCTGACCAGGTTCTCCAACGCCGGTTCGACCTCCGCGTAGCCGCGGGTCTTCAGGCCGCAGTCCGGGTTGACCCACAGGCGGTCCGCGGGCACCGAGCGCAGGGCCGCGCGGAGCAGGTCGACCACCTCGGCCGCGTCCGGCACGCGCGGCGAGTGGATGTCGTACACCCCCGGCCCCACACCGCGGCTGAAGCCGACCGCGTTGAGGTCGTCCAGCACCTCCATCCGCGACCGGGCCGCTTCGATGCTGGTCACGTCGGCGTCCAGCGCCACGATCGCGTCGATCACGTCACCGAACTCCGAGTAGCACAGGTGGGTGTGGACCTGGGTGGAGTCGCTGACGCCGGAGGTGGCCAGGCGGAACGCCGACACCGCCCACCGCAGGTACGCCTCGTGCTGCGCCGCGCGCAGCGGCAGGAGCTCGCGCAGCGCGGGCTCGTCCACCTGGATCACCCGGATGCCGGCCGCCTCCAGGTCCTGCACCTCGTCGCGGATGGCCATCGCGACCTGCGCGGCGGTGTCCGCCAGCGGCTGGTCGTCGCGGACGAACGACCAGGCCAGGATGGTGACCGGGCCGGTGAGCATGCCCTTGACCGGCTTGGCGGTGAGCGCCTGCGCGCAGGTCGCCCACTCCACGGTGATCGGTCCCGGCCGGGACACGTCGCCGTAGAGGATCGGCGGCCGCACGCACCGCGACCCGTAGGACTGCACCCAGCCGCCCGCGGTGCTGGTGAACCCGTCCAGGTGCTCGGCGAAGTACTGCACCATGTCGTTGCGCTCCGGTTCGCCGTGCACCAGCACGTCGAGCCCGACCGCTTCCTGCAGCTCGACCACGCGCCGGATCTCGTCCCGCATCCGCTGCTGGTAGCTGGCCCGGTCGATGCGCCCGGCCCGGAACGCCGCCCGCGCCTTGCGGACGTCGGTGGTCTGCGGGAACGAACCGATCGTCGTGGTGGGCAGGGGCGGTAGCCGCAGGGACTCCTGCTGGGCCTGCCGACGCTTCTGGTGGTCGCCGCGCTGCGAGTGCTCGGGCCGCAGCGAGTCCAGCCGGGCGCGGACGCGGTTGTTGCGCACGCGCGCCGCCCCAGCGCGGTCGGCGATGGCGTCGCGGGCGGCGTCGAGCTCGGCGGCCACCACCTCCCGCCCCTCCTCCAGCGCGCGCCCGAGCACGACGACCTCGCGCACCTTCTGCGCGGCGAAGGCCAGCCAGGACTTGACCTGCGGGTCGATGTCCTCGGCTTCGACGTCGTAGGGGACGTGCAGCAGCGAGCAGGAGGTGCTCACGGCGACCTCACCGGCCAGCCCGAGCAGGGTTGCCGCCGTGGTGAGGGCGCGGTCCAGGTCGGTGCGCCAGACGTTGCGCCCGTCGACGAGCCCGGCCACCAGCGCCTTGTCCCGCAGTCCCGGCACCCCGGACAGCGAGTCCACAGTGGACGTCGCGGTCACCAGGTCAACCCCGAGCGCTTCCACCGGGGTGGCCGCGAGCACCCGCACCGCCTCGCTGAAGTCGCCGAAGTACCCCGCCACCAGCAGTTGCGGCCGCGCGGCCAACCCACCCAGCTGGCGGTAGGCGTCGCCGAGCGCCTGCAGCTGCTCCGGCGTGCGGTCGGCGGCGAAGGCGGGCTCGTCGAGCTGCACCCACTCGGCCCCCGCGCGGTGCAGCTCGCGCAGCAGCTCGGCGTAGGCGTCGAGCAGCTCGGGCAGCTTGTCCAGCGGGCGGAAGTCCTCCGGCGCGTCGGCCGCCGGTTTGGCCAGCAGCAGGAAGGTCAGCGGACCGACCAGCACCGGCCGGGTGGTCACACCGGCTTCCAGGGCCTCGCGGTACTGCTCGACGGGTGTCCGGTCGGTCAGCGAGAACCGCGTGTCCGGTCCGATCTCCGGCACCAGGTAGTGGTAGTTGGTGTCGAACCACTTCGTCATCTCCAGCGGCGGCACGGTGGAAGCCCCGCGCGCCATCGCGAAGTACGTGTCCAGCGGACCGAGCCCCAGCTCGGCGTAGCGCGGCGGCACCGCGCCGAAGGTGACCGCGGTGTCGAGCACGTGGTCGTAGTAGGAGAACGTGTTGCCGGGCACCGAGTCCAGTCCCGAGTCGCGCAGCTGGCGCCACGTGTCGATGCGCAGGCCCCGGGCCACCTCGCGCAGTTCCGCCTCGGTGGAGCGGTTGGCCCAGTAGCTCTCCAGGGCCCGCTTCAGCTCCCGCCCCGGCCCGATCCGGGGGTATCCGAGCGCGGTCGATCCGATCTTGCTGGTCAAGTCCCTCACCTCGCGAGCTCGACATCAGGTGTGCCGAGGTCGTGCGGGCGCGAACCAGCGAGCGGCAGCCGCTCGTCGGCCAGGTCCTCCCGCGAGACCTCGGACCGCGCCCACCGGTCGGCGGGCGCACCGGTGGCAGGTCTTCGGACTCGCGGGCGCTCTCCTGCACGGAGGTACCTACTGGCCGTCGCTTCCCAGACGTTGGCGTCCAGTGCTCGATGACGGCGGTCGTTCCCGCTCACCGCTGCGGGGCAGTCCCGGATTCGCACCGGGTTCCCTCTTGCCTCGTCCCCTCCCGCGTCGCGGAAGCGGACGAACCACCAGCACCGCCAAGGCTATCCGCCGAACCCCCGTTGGCAAGGCCCGTCCAGCACCCGGGCGCCAGGCGTAGCCGCTGAAGTCGATCTACAGCGAGAGGAGATCTGCACCACACATGCTCAGCCGTTTCCACGAGATATAGCACCCGTACTACATCTCGACGGATGTTCATGACAAGAAGAACTGGGGCAATGACAGCCAACAACGATCACGCGAGACCGCCAACCACCGACGCGACCGCGCTCGACGTCCGCGGCCTGCGGATGAGCTACGGAACGACGGACGTGCTCAAAGGCGTCGACCCGATCGGCTGGGTGACCAACGTGTCGTCCAGCCGGTTCACCCAGCGCGCCGACCGTGGAGCGGGCGTCGATCTTGCCCAGCAGGCGCGCGTGCGAGCCCTCGGTCCGTGGCTGGGCGTGCTCGGGGTGACGGTGCTGGGCCTGGTCGCGACGATCCCGATCGGACCCAGCTTCGGGGCACTGTTCTCGATCCCCACCAGCATGGCGCTGATCCTGCTGCCGGACGCGGCGGCGACGGCCGAGATCGGCGAGTCGTGGCGGCACCTGGGAACCATCGGGGTGCTCGTCCTGTGGGCCGTGGTCGGACTCGCGGTCGCGCCGGTGGTGCTGCGCCGGATGGCGCGGCGCGAGTCCGGTTCGACCCTGGCGGCGCGGAGGGAGAAAGCCCTGCAGCGCGTGCGCTGAGGCGGAGGGAACATGAGCGAGACGATCTACAACCGCATCGCGATGCTGCGCGCGGAACGGGGCACCTCCCGCCGGCAGCTCGCGGAAGCCCTCGGCGTGCACTACCAAACGGTGGGCTACCTGGAGCGCGGCGAGTACAGCCCAAGCCTTCACCTGGCCCTGCACATCGCGGAGCACTTCGAAGTACCGGTGGAAGTGGTCTTCTCCACCCGCCCCTTCCCCAGACTCGGCGCGGACAACTCCGCCTGACTCGTGAGCGGCGATGGTCGCCCCAACCACCACCACTCACGACCCCACACCACCACCTCGTGAGCGGCGATGGTCGCCCTGACCACCATCGCCACTCACGACCGTTCAGCGCCGCTTCGCGAGCCAGGACTCGAAGGTGAGCAGGCCCGGGTGGATCTCGCGCAGTGCTGGAACGTCCACGACGTCGGAGTCGAGTTCGTTCAGCACCTTGTACGCGCGGTACAGGACCGGGTTCTGCTCCCGGAGCGGCTCCAGCGGCATCTCGACGTGCCGGAATTCGCGACCCGTCGCCCGGGCGAGCGCCGCGGCGATCTGCGGCGGGGTGAGCGAATCGCCAGCGATCTCAAGCACTTCGCCGATGTACTCGTCGGGGTTCTCGAACGCCAGCGCCGCGAAGGCGCCGATGTCCTCCGTCGCGATCAGCGGTTGCGACACGTCCGCCCGGAGCGCGCTGACGAGCTCGCCGTCGGTGACTGACTGGCCCGGCATCATCGCGAGGTAGTTCTCCATGAACGACACCGGGCGGAGCATCGTGGCCGGCACGCCGATCTCGCGGATGTGCTGCTCGACCGCCCACTTGGTCTCCAGCGTCGGGATGCCGGTCGCCCGCTCGGCGTTGAACGCCGAGGCGTAGACGAGGTGCCCGACTCCGACGGCCTTCGCCGCGTCGGCGACGTTCTTGCCCCAGCGGACTTCCACCTCGTGGCTGAAGTCCGGCGTCAGCTCCGGCGAGACGAAGGCCGGCTGGACGCTGAAAACCCCGTGCGCACCGCGCATCGCGGACTCCAGGGCCGCCCGGTCGCCCATGTCGCCCTCAACCAACTCAGCCCCCGCGTCGGCGAGCCGTCGAGCCGCAGCACTCGCGGCGCTGCGGGTGAAGGCCCGCACCTGCCAGCCGCGGTCGAGCAGCTGGGCCGAGGCGGCACCACCCTGCTGACCGGTGGCACCGACGACGAGCACGACCTTGTCTTCTGTGGGCACTGGGTCCTCCGCTATCCGGAACCTTAAACGGAACATGCGCCCCGCTTATATTCGACGACTATACGGAACGCACGCTCCGGTTGTCCGCGACGCGATATGGTCGGGACGTGACGACCACCAACAACCAGGGGAAACGACTGCGCGCGGACGCCCAGCGCAACCGGGACCGCGTCCTCGCCGCGGCTCAGGAGCTGTTCGCGGCCGAGGGCCTGGCAGTCCCGCTGGACGACATCGCCCGCCGCGCCGGCGTCGGCCCGGGCACGATCTACCGCCACTTCCCCACCAAGGAAGCGCTGTTCGACGCGGTCGTCTCCGAGCGGATCCAGCGCATGGTCCACGACGCCCGCGAACTGGCCGAAGCCGACGACCCGGAGCAGGCGTTCTTCGACTACTTCCGCCAGGTGGTCGAGCAGGCCTCGTTCAACAAGGACCTCTGCGACGCCCTGGGATCAACCGGTCGGCAACCGAAGTCGGAGTGCCGGGAAACCGACTTCGACACCGTCCTCGGGGCCCTGCTGGAACGCGCCCAGCAGTGCGGCGCGGTCCGCTCCAACATCACGACGGCGGAGCTCCGCTCCCTGCTCATCGGCTGCATCACCATGCACCGCCGAGCAGCAGCGGAGAACCGCTCCCCGCAGGAGATCGAGCTGATCCTCAACGCCATGCGGCGATGCTGTCCGCCGCCCAGGCGGTGACCCGCGCCGCGAAGTACCGCCAACGTGGCGACTCCAGCCGCTGGGGAGTCAGCCGTCGCCACTCGCGAGGGGTCGTGAGTGCGAAACGGGGTTGGAACACTGTTACGCACTCACGACCGCAGGTGTTCTCGCGCACCCGCTCCGACTCCGACGGGAGCCGCCACGCCGCCACCTCGACCCCGCAGAACGACGCGACGCCAGGCGCCCCGCGGAACTCGAAGTCCAGGTCTTCCCGAATCACCTTGTCCGGTGACGAGTGAAGGGCACCTTCCGCCGACTGAGTCAGCGGAAGGTGCCCTTCACCTCGCAGAGCTCGTCGTCAGGACACCACGTGGGGGCGTTCCTCGGCGAAGTGGCAGGCCGAGGGGTGGTTGCCCAGGCGGACCTCCAGCTGGGGGACCTCCTCCGCGCAGCGGTCCTGGGCCTTCCAGCAGCGGGTGCGGAACCGGCAACCCGAGGGCGGGTTCGCCGGGCTCGGCACGTCCCCGGTCAGGCGGATGACCTCGCGCTTGCCGCGCGCGGTCGGGTCCGGGACCGGCACCGAGGACAGCAGCGCCTGGGTGTACGGGTGCTGCGGGTGCTCGTAGATCTGCTCGTCGGTGCCGATCTCCACCATCTTGCCCAGGTACATCACCGCCACCCGGTCGGACAGGTGGCGCACCACCCCGAGGTCGTGGGCGATGAAGACGTAGGACAGGCCGAACTCCTTCTGGAGGTCGCCCAGCAGGTTCATCACCTGCGCCTGGATGGAGACGTCCAGCGCGGACACCGGCTCGTCGCACACGATCACCTTCGGCCGCAGCGCCAGCGCCCGCGCGATGCCGATGCGCTGCCGCTGACCACCGGAGAACTGGTGCGGGTAGCGCTGGATGTGCTCGGGGTTGAGCCCCACCACCTCCAGCAGCTCCTGCACCTTGCGCCGCCGCTCGCCCTTCGGGGCCACCTCGGGATGGATCTCGAACGGCTCGCCGACGATGTCGCCGACGGTGCGCCGCGGGTTCAGCGAGGTGTACGGGTCCTGCAGCACGATCTGCAGGTCGCGCCGCAGCTTGCGCAGCTCGGAGCCGCGCATCTTGAACATGTCGCGCCCCTCGAACAGCGCGCTGCCGCTGGTCGGCTTCTCCAGCCGCATCAGCACCTGCGCCAGGGTCGACTTGCCGCAGCCGGACTCGCCGACCACGCCGAGGGTCTCCCCCTTGGCCAGGTCGAACGACACACCGTCGACGGCCCGCACCTGCCCGATGGTGCGCTTGAACAGCACACCGCGCGTCACCGGGAAGTGCTTGACCAGGTCCTTCACCTGGAGGATCGGCTCAGCCACGGCTCATCATCTCCTCCGCGAAGTGGCAGGCGCTGATCCGCCCCAGCCCCAGCTGGTGGTACTCCGGGACCTCGGTGCTGCACCGCGCCTCGGCGCGGGGGCAGCGCGGGTGGAACGGGCAGGCCGGCGGCGCCGCCAGCAGGTTCGGCGGCAGGCCCTTGATGGTCTCCAGCTCCTGGCCCTTGAGGTCCAGCCGCGGGATCGACCGCATCAGGCCTTCGGTGTAGGGGTGGCCCGGCTGCTTGTACAGCGAGTACGCGTCGGAGGACTCCACGATCCGCCCCGCGTACATCACCACGATCCGGTCCGCGACCTCGGCGACCACGCCCAGGTCGTGGGTGATCAGGATCAGCCCCATGCCGCGCTCGCGGCGCAGCTCGTCGAGCAGATCCATGATCTGCGCCTGCACCGTGACGTCCAGCGCGGTGGTCGGCTCGTCGGCGATCAGCAGGTCCGGGTCCAGCGCCAGCGACATCGCGATCATCGCGCGCTGCCGCATGCCGCCGGAGAACTGGTGCGGGTACTCCTTCACGCGCTGCTTGGCGTTCGGGATCTTCACCTGGTCGAGCAGGTCGACCGCCTTGGCGGTGGCGTCCTTGCGGGACATGCCGCGGCGAAGCCGGAGCTGCTCGGCGATCTGGAAGCCGACCGTGTACACCGGGTTCAGCGCCGACAGCGCGTCCTGGAAGATCATCGCCATCGACTCGCCGCGCAGCTCGCGGCGCCGGTTGTCCGACGCCGACAGGAGGTCCTCACCGCGGTAGCGGATCGAGCCCCCGGTGACCGCGCCCGGCGGGATGTCCAGGATGCCCATGATGGTCTGGGCGGTGACGCTCTTACCGGAGCCGGACTCGCCCAGCACGGCCAGCGTCTCGCCCGCGTCGACGTGGTAGCTGACGCCGTTGAGGACCTTGGCCACCCCGTCGCGGGTGCGGAACTCCACGTGCAGGTCCTCGACCTCCAGCAGGTGTTCCCCCGCGGTCTTCTCGTCCACAGTAGACAAAGGGTTCTCCTACTTCTGCTTCGGGTCGAGCGCGTCGCGCACGGCGTCCCCGAGCATCACGAACGCCAGCACGGTGACCACCAGGAACGCCGCCGGGAAGACCAGCAGGTGCGGCGAGGTCTGGATGTACTGGCGCGAGTCGGCGATCATCACGCCCCAGGACACCACCGGCGACCGCAGCCCCAGGCCGAGGAACGACAGCGTCGCCTCGACGGCGATGAACGACCCGAGCGCGATCGTGGCGTACACCAGGACCGGCGCCAGGCAGTTCGGCAGCATGTGCCGCAGGATGATGCGCACCGGTCCGGCCCCCAGGGCGCGCGCGGCCTTGACGTAGTCCTGGTTGCGCGCCGAGATCGCCGCGGAACGCATGATCCGCATCGAGATCGGCCAGGACAGGATCGAGATCGACAGGATCACCAGCGAGGTGATCTTGAAGGCGTCGGGGATCTCGGTGGCCGGGTTCAGCGTGGTCAGGATGACGATCGCGCCCAGCACGAACGGCAGGCCCAGGAAGATCTCGCCGAACCGGGACAGCAGGCTGTCCAGCCACCCGCCGAAGTACCCGGCGATCAGGCCGAAGATCGAGCCGATCAGCACCGTCAGCACGGTCGCCATGACACCGACGATGATCGAGGCGCGGGCGCCGTAGATGGCCCGGGCGTAGATGTCGCGGCCCTGGGTGTCGTAGCCGAACCAGGCCTCCGCCGACGGGGTCTGCCGGGACCGGGACAGGTCCATGTGGTTGGGGTCCACCGAGGTGAACAGCTGCGGGAAGAACGACATCACCAGCAGCACGAAGATGATCGCCATCGAGATCAGGAAGATCGGTCGACGGCGCAGGTCGCGCCAGGCGTCGCCCCACAGCCCGCGTGGCTTCTGGCTCTTGGGGGCGGGCCCGGCCGCCGTGGTCTCCGGCTCTGGTGGAGTCGGCTCCGACGTCAAGCTGGCAGCGCTTTGTTCAGTCATATCGGATCCTCGGGTCGAGAACCGCGTAGAGCAGGTCCACGAGCAGGTTCATCAGCAGGTACACCAGGACCAGCAGGGTCACGATGCCGACCACCGTGGTGCCTTCCTTGGTGAGGATGGCCTTGTAGACCAGCCCGCCGATGCCCCGGATGTTGAAGATGCCCTCGGTGACGATGGCACCGCCCATGAGCGCGCCGAGCTCGGTGCCCAGGAAGGTGATCACCGGGATCAGCGAGTTGCGCAGCAGGTGCACCCCGACGACCCGCTTGGGCTCGAGCCCCTTGGCCACCGCGGTGCGCACGTAGTCGGCCCGCTTGTTCTCCATCAGGCTGGTCCGGGTCAGCCGCGCCACGTAGGCCATCGACGTGCTGCCCAGCACGAAGCCCGGCACGATCAGCTCGCCCCAGGTGGCCTTGGAGCTGACGCTCGGCGTGATGATGCCGAGCTCGGTGCCCAGCACGACCTGCAGGATGAAGCCGGTGACGAACACCGGCAGCGAGATCAGGAACAGGGTGGACATCAGCACGAGGTTGTCCATGAACCCGCGCCCGCGCAGGCCGGTCATGATGCCCGCGCCGATGCCGATGAGCGCGGCGAAGCCCAGCGCCACGATGGCCAGCCGCAGGGTGACCGGGTAGGCGTCGGCCACCAGCTGGTTGACCTCGATGCCGGCGAAGGTCTCGCCGAAATCACCCGTCAGGATCTTCCCCAGGTACTTGAAGTACTGGACGATCACCGGGTCGTCCAGGTTGTACTTCTCGGTCATCTCCGCGATGTAGGCGGGCGGGCACGGCCGGTCCCCGCAGCGGCCGGCGAACGGGTCGCCGGGCAACGCCCAGATGAGGGCGTAGATGATGAAGGTCGTCCCGATGAATACCGGGATCAGCTGCAGCAACCGCCGCAGCACGTAGCGCCCCACGTGAACCTCCTCCAGGACGCAAGCCGGGTCCGGCCCAACTGGTCGGGCCGGACCCGGACTTACCCGATCAGGACTTCAGCTTGACGGTCTCGAAGTTCAGGTTCCGGTCAAAGGTCACCGTCGCACCTTCCAGCCGCTCGGACCAGCCGACCACGGCCTTCTGGTTCCAAAGCGGGATGGACGGCATGTCCTTGGCCAGGACCTTCTCCGCTTCCGCGTAGAGCTTGTTGGCCTCCTCCTCGGTGGGGGCCTGGTCCGCGCGGTCCATCGCGGCGTCGAACTCGGGGCTGGAGTAGCGCATGTAGTTCGACGACGCACCGGTGCGGTAGATCTTGCCCAGGAAGGTCTCGGCCGCCGGGTAGTCACCCAGCCAGCCGAAGCGGAACGGCCCCTGGTGGGCGTTCTCGTCGTGGATCTTCTGGAACTCGGCGAAGGTCGGGACCGGGTTGTACACGCAGTCGACACCCAGGTTGTTCTTGACCTGGCCGCAGATGGCCTCGATCCACTCCTTGTGCCCGCCGTCGGAGTTGGAGTCGATCAAAACCGGGCCCTTGAAGCCGGTCTCGGCCAGCAGCTGCTTGGCCTTCTCCGGGTTGAACTCGCAGAACTCGCCGCAGCCGCCGTCCTGGTAGCCCGGGATGACGCCGCCCGGCACCCAGCCGTTGGCCGGCTCGTAGGCGTTCTGGAAGACCGTCGAGGTGATCTGCTCGCGGTCGATGGACATCGAGATCGCCTGCCGGACCCGCGGGTCCTTGTACTCCGGGGCGTACAGCGCGACCTGCAGCGCGTTGTTGCTCAGGATCGGCTTGGACTCGCCGCGGTCCTGCAGGTCGGACTTCCACTTGTCACCGACCAGCGCCGACGGCGGCAGCTGGTCGACGAAGTCGAGGTTGCCCGAGACCAGGTCCTGGTAGGCGGTTTCGAGCTCGTTGTAGATGCGGAACTCGATGCCCTTGATCTGCGGCTTGTTCTTGCCCGCGTACTTGTCGTACGTGGTGAGCTTGATGAACGCGTTCGGCTGGCGGGAGTCGAACTTGAACGGGCCGTTGCCGATCGGGTGCTCCTCGAACGCCTTCGGGTCGGCGAAGAAGCTCTCCGGCAGCGGGGAGAACGCGGTGTAGCCGAGCATGACCGGGAAGGTGGCGAACGGCGCGTCGAGCGTGACCTCGAAGTTCAGGTCGTCGATCACCTTGAGGCCGGACATCTCCTGGGCGGTCGGCTGCGGCGCCTCGGCCGGGCCGGCGTCACCGTCCGGGTCCGGCGGGTTGACCTCCGAGTAGCCCTGGATGTGCTCGAAGAACGACGAGTTGGACTGGCCGTTCGGCGCGTAGGCGGCGTAGTTCCAGGCCTTCACGAAGCTGTTCGCGGTGACCGGGGTGTCGTCGTGGAAGGTCCACCCGGGCTTGAGCTTGATCTTGAAAACCTTGTTGTCGTCCGAGGTGATCGACTCGGCGACGGCGTTGTACGGCTCCGTGGTCTTCTCGTCGTAGTCGACCAGGCCGGTGAACATCGCCTTCAGCACGTTGCCGCCACCGGTCTCGTTGGTGTTACCAGGCAGCAGCGGGTTCTGCGGTTCGGTGTGGTTGACCGTGACGATGCCGTCCTCGGCCGCCCCACCACCACCACCGCCGCAGGCGCTGGCGAGCAACCCCACCGCCAGTGGGGCCGCAACCCAAGCGACCAAGCGTCGTTTCCGCATTGAGCGTCCTCCTGTTTCCACGCGCTCCCCGGGGGTTTCATTCCCAAGGCATCACGCGCGGCGGATCATTCACCGCCGCGTCAGACGAGCGTAAACATAAGGGAGAACCAGATCACGCCGGTGCACTGTCACAAAGCCGTCACTTTCTGATTCGATCCAGACCAGATATCACCCAAAAGTTGGAATCAAGTTTTCACATCGTGAGAACTAGCTGATAGACAGGGCAATACCGTCCAGGATGTCGTGCTCACTGACAGTGACCCCGGTGATCCCCGCGCGCTCCGCCAATTCCTCGGCGAGCACCTCCACCACCAGCGCACCACCGCCGATGACATCGACCCGCCCCGGGTGCATCGAACCGATTGCGGAGCGTTCCTCGTGCGTCATGCCGAGCAGTTCCTCGGTGATTCGTTCGACCCGACTCTGGGAAATACGGGAAAGATGAATTGCCACCGGATCGTATTCCGGCAGGTCCTGCGCGATCGCGGACAACGTGGTGACGGTCCCCGCGACGCCGACCCAGGTCTTCGCGCCCGAGCAGTCCACCGCGGCGAAGGCCTCGTCCAGCACCTGCCGGGCCACCTTCTCCGCCGCCCGCACCTCCTCCTCGGTGGGCGGATCGGTGTGCAGGCAGCGCTCGGTCAGCCGCACGCAGCCCACGTCCGCCGAGTGCGCGGCCGTGATGTCGGCGCGCACCCCGTCCCAGGTGCCGACCACGACCTCGGTGGACCCACCGCCGACGTCGGTGACCACGAACGGGCCGTCCAGCGGGTCCAGGTCGCCGACGGCGCCGGTGAAGGACAGCCGGGCCTCCTCGTCACCGCTGATCACCTCGGCGTCCACGCCGAGCACGTCCCGCACCATGGCGAAGAAGTCCTCGCGGTTCTCCGCGTCCCGGGTCGCCGAGGTCGCCACCATGCGCACCCGCTCGACGCCCTTGCGGACGGCCATCGCGGCGTACTCGACCAGCGCCTCCCGGGTCCGCTCCAGCGCCTCGTCGGCGAGCCGACCGGTGGCGTCCACGCCCTGCCCGAGGCGGACGATCCGCATCCCGCGGTACACGTCGCGCAGGTCGCGCCGACCGTCCTCGTGCACCGTCACATCGGCTACCAGCAGCCGGATCGAGTTCGTCCCGCAGTCGATCGCCGCAACCCGTGGCATCCCAGTCCTCCTCCGCTTCGCGCAGCCCCGAGGTCCACGCTACTTCCCCGGTCGACGCGGCCCAGCAGGACCTTCGGGGGTTCACTGCGGAGGGGTGGGAATTCCCGTTGTGCAGGTCGCGAAGGTCCCCGGAGTGCCGTTCTGGACGTAGACCTCCTGGCCCGGCGCGAGGGTCGCGGGGTCGCCGGTGCCCGGCCCGATCGAGGTGCCCGGCGCTGGTTGGTCGAGCGAGAACTCGCCCCGGCCCAGCACTGCCGGGTCACAGGTCCCGAGCGACTCGACGGGCACCGGAACGGGGTCGCCCGTTTCGGGCAACGTCGCCGGAGGCGCGGTGACGGACGGTGGCGCAGGCGCACCCCCCGGAGCGGGCTCCGACGGCGGCGCGCTGGCCCCCGGCGGAGGCGTCGCCGACGACGGTTCGCCGGGCGGCGGTGGCGGTGCGGCGGGCGGTGGGGCGTCGGATGGCGGAGCCGAAGGCGGCGGTGCGGCAGGCGGCAAGGCACCGGGCGGCGGAGCGCCCGGCTCGGGCTTCGCCTCGGGCGGCGGGACCTCGCCGGACGGCGGCGCCCCCGGCGCCGGTTCCGATGGCGGTGCGCCGGGCGTGGGCGACGGCGCCCCAGGTGTTGGCGCGGGCTCGCCCGGAGTGGACGGCGGCACCGAGGTTCCAGGCGGGTTCGACGGCTGCGCGGAAGTGCCGGGAGTGGACGGGGGCAGGTTCGGCGGCGACGGTTCCGGGATCGACGGCGATGGGACGCTCACCTCGCCGGGGTGCGGCAGCGGCTCGCCGGAGTGCGGCGGCACCTCCCCGGGCGGTGCCGGGGGCTCGCCGGAGGGAACCGGCGGCTGCTCGGACGACGGCGCAGGTGGCGCGGCAGGCAGCGCCGCCGGTGCGGCGGGCAGGGCCAGGACCGCGGGGCCGTCGGGCAGACGCTCACCGGCGAGCACGTCGTCGACCTCGGGCGCCAGGTCCGTCGGCGTCGGCGTCACGCCGTTCGCGTAGGCGGCGGCCCAGATCAGCACCGTGCGCACGTAGCTCTCGGAGTGGTTGTAGCGGAACACCGCAGCCGCGAGGTCGCGCGGTTCGCGCAGGTCACCACCCCCGATGCAGAGGTACTGGCCGGCCGCGGCAGCCGCGTCGTGGACGTTGTGCGGGCTTGCCGCACCGTCGGCGTTGCCGTCCACCGCGAACTTCCGCCAGGTCGACGGAATGAACTGCATCGGCCCGACCGCGCGGTCCCACACCGGGTCGCCGTCGAACGCGCCGCCGTCGGTGTCCGGGATCGCCGCGATCCCCGGGCCGCCGGACAGCCGGGGGCCGAGGATGGCGCGGATCGTGGTGCCCAGCAGGTCGACGCTGCCGGAGCGGGCGTGCCCCGACTCGATGCGGCCGATCGACGCCAGCACCGACCAGTGCAGCCCGCAGCTCGGGTTGCGCCCGTTCGCCGCGTCCGCGGCCCGGTGGTAGGCGGCCAGTACGACCTCGGGGATGCCGAGCGACCCGGTGGGCAGCTCGATCGGCCGCTCGGCACCGTCGGCCAGCTCGCGCGGATCACCGGCCTGCCCGAGCAGGTCCGGTCCGGGCTGCGGGGCCTGCGGCAGGTTCCCGGTGACGCCCAGCTCGCGCGGCACCGACCCCGGCGGCGCCGCCAGGAACGAGCTCGACGCTCCGACCAGCGACAACGGTATCAGCAGCGCGGGGGTCAGCGCGGTGACCGCGACCCACCTCCGCGCCCGGTGCCCCGCCACCCCGCCGAACCGCGGAGCCGTCCTCCACATGTGCTTGCCGTGGCGCTTGCTGCGAGCCGTCACTAGTCCATTCCCCCGACGTGGACCGCCAACCCCGAAAAACGAATGGCCTCCTGGATACACCACCAGGTGGACGATCGCCGGATGGCGGGCCGACACGTCACCCGGACGACTGGTGACTGGTCTCGACCACCCGTTCCCACTGCTCCGTCCGGGCGGTGCGCTCCGTCGGGTTCCCGCCGATCGAGCGAAATCTGCCTACGCTCCGGGCATGACGCTCACCGACGAGCCCCGCGTGTTCGGCACCCACCAGGTGACCAACCAGCCGCCACCGCTGTCCGGATTCGACCCGCTGGCCTGCGATCCCGCGCTGGGCTCGGCGCTCACCCGCTACGCCGTCGGGGACCTGACCGCGCTGGCCAAGGAGGCCGGGTCGGCGGAGGCCCGCGAGCACGGGCGGCTCGCCAACGAGCACCCGCCGCAGCTGCGCACGCACGACCGCTACGGCAACCGGATCGACGAGGTCGAGTTCCACCCGTCCTGGCACTGGCTGATGTCACGCGCCGTCGAGCACGGCCTGCACGCCGCGCCGTGGACGTGCGGGCCGGGCGCGCACCTGCGCCGCGCGGCGGGCTTCTACCTGTGGTCGCAGGTGGAGCCGGGGCACAGCTGCCCGATCTCGATGACGTACTCGGCAGTGCCCGCGCTGCGCTACAACCCCGAGCTGGCCGCCCAGCACGTGCCGAAGCTCGCCGCCACCGAGTACGACTTCGGCCTGCGTCCGCCCGCGGAGAAGACCGCGCTGCTGGCGGGGATGTCAATGACCGAGAAGCAGGGCGGCTCGGACGTGCGCGCCAACACCACGACCGCCGAACGACTCGCCGACGGCAGCTACCGGCTGGTCGGGCACAAGTGGTTCACCTCGGCGCCGATGAACGACCTGTTCCTCACCCTGGCGCAGGCGCCCGGCGGGCTGAGCTGCTTTCTGGTGCCGCGGGTGCTGCCGGACGGCAGCCGCAACGAGATCCGGGTGCAGCGGCTCAAGGACAAGCTGGGCAACAAGTCCAACGCGTCGGCGGAGATCGAGTACACCGGCGCGATCGGCCACCTGATCGGCGAGGAGGGCCGCGGCGTCCGCTGCATCATCGAGATGGTGTCGATGACCAGGCTGGACTGCGTGCTGGGCTCGGCGGCGAACATCCGCATCGCGCTGTCCGAAGCGGCCCACCACGTGCAGCACCGCAGCGCCTTCGGCGCGCGCCTGGCGGACCTGCCGCTGATGCAGAACGTGCTGGCCGACCTGGCGCTGGAGTCCGAAGCGGCGACCACGCTGGCGATGCGCCTGGCCGCGGCGGTGGAGCAGGGCGAGCACGACCTGCTGCGGCTGGCGCTCCCGGCGGCGAAGTTCTACGTCTGCAAGCGCGCCCCCGCGGTGGTGGCGGAAGCGCTGGAATGCCTGGGCGGCAACGGCTACGTCGAGGAATCCGGCATGCCACGCCTGTACCGGGAGGCACCGCTGATGTCGATCTGGGAGGGCTCGGGCAACGTCACCGCCCTGGACCTCCTGCGCGCCCTGGAGAAGCAACCGTCCACAAGGGACGCACTGTTCGCGGAACTCGACGCGGCGGCGGGCGCCAACACCCACTACGACGAAGCCCTGCGCCGCCTCCGAGCGGAACTGGACGCCCCAGCACCGGAAAGGGCCCGAGCCCTGGCCGAACTCCTGGCCCTGACCCTCCAGTCAGCGCTCCTCCTCCGCCACGCCCCCACACACGTCGCAGAAGCCTTCACCACAACCCGCCTCACCACAGCATCCCGAACCTTCGGCGCAACCCCCATCCCCGGAGCCCACGGCCTCCTCAACCGCACAACCCCCACCCACTGACCGAACAACCGCACAACGCCCAAGGGAATCGAACGCCCAGTCGACCCACCACAACGGACACTCGCCAACCCCACGGGAACCACAGCTGGGTGACACCCGGGTCCGCAGTTTCAATTGAAACCTCGAACATGAGTGGGCAACGGTCGCAGTTTCAATTGAAACTGCGCACCACCGGTGTGTCGGACACCCGACACGCCGACCGCATGCCAGACGAGCACCGAAGTCGCCGCCAACAGCCCCCAGCACCAGATCGTGAGATGAGTGACGGGCTCGCGAACCAGCACACCTCCCCCCTCCACTGGAGGCAGCGTTTGTGCAGGTCAGGGGTCGTGAGTGCGAAACGGTGCCAGAACACTGTTACGCACTCACGACGCCGAGGTCACCTCGCAGGGGATTTGGTCGCTTGATCCGTTGGGGTGCGGGATCGCGGAGCGGGCGCCGGGAGGGACGACCTGCCCCTGGGAGGTTGGTGGCGTTCTGGGTCAGCGGTTGAGGAGGTGGCGGTGTTCTGGCCAGCGGTCGGCGATCAGGGCGATCGCCTCGTCGCCGAAGGGGTTCACACCGGGGCCCTTGGCCAGGGCGTGGGCGATGTGGACGTGCAGGCACTTCACCCGGTCCGGCATGCCGCCCGCGCTGACGTCGGTGCCCAGGGACTCCAGCTCGTCGCGCTCCGCCAGGTAGGACTCGTGGGCGCGGCGGTACTGAGCCGCCAGGTCCTCGTCGGTGGCCAGGCGGTCCTGCATCTCGCGCATCAGGCCCTCCGCCTCGAAGGTCGAGGCGTGCGCGACCAGCTGCGGCGCGGTCAGGTAGTACAGGGTCGGGAACGGGGTGCCGTCCTCCAGCCGCGGCCAGGTCTGCACCACCGTCGGTTCACCGGCCGCGTCGCGGGCCGCGATCGCGCGCAGGCCGCGCGGCGGACGGCCGAGCTGCCGGCGGACGCATTCCCGATCGGCGTCGCTGATCACCGGCGCACCCGAGTTCAACGTCAAGATCCCTTCCCCGTGACCGAATTCCAGAGCTCTTCGTACCACGGCAGCCCGTCGTCGGCGGACTCCGCAGGTGGTGGTGGCGCGACCGGCGCGGTCGGCACCTCCACGATGTAGGGCGTCTCCCCCGGCCGGACGTAGCCGAGCCGGGCCCGGGCCTCGGCCTCCAGCTGGGCCGGGTCGGAGAGCTCCTCCTTGCGCTTCTCCAGCTCGCTGACCTGCTGCGCCAGCGCGGCCCGCTGCTGGTCCTGCGCCTCCAGCTCGGCCCGCTGGCTCAGGTAGGTGCGCAGCGGCACCGAGACGCTCAGCGCCATCACGCAGAACAGCATCGCCAGGCCAGCGGCCCGCCGGGTCGAGGAGAGCTTGAAAGCACCCCCGGTGCTCGACCTCGGGCGGGACCGGGACGACGACTGCCGCCCCGGCCGCTTGCCCGACGTCGCGCCGGTCTTGCGGCGGGCGCGCTCGGCCCGGCGCTGCGCCGGGGTGTCCCCCTGGCGGCGCCGCCGCGGTTCCGATGCGCGCCCGACCGGCACGGCTCAGCTCTCCGGGGTGAACCGCGGGAACGCCAGCTCGCCCGCGTACCGGGCCGCCTCACCGAGGGCCTCCTCGATGCGCAGCAGCTGGTTGTACTTGGCGACCCGCTCGCTGCGCGCCGGGGCACCGGTCTTGATCTGGCCGCAGCCGGTGGCCACCGCCAGGTCGGCGATCGTGGTGTCCTCAGTCTCGCCGGAGCGGTGGCTCATCATGCTCTTGTAGCCGCACGAGGTCGCCAGGTTGACCGCGTCCAGGGTCTCCGACAGGGTGCCGATCTGGTTGACCTTGACCAGCAGCGCGTTGGCCGCGCCCCGCGAGATGCCCTCGTCCAGGCGCTCCGGGTTGGTCACGAACAGGTCGTCGCCGACCAGCTGGACCTGGTCGCCGACCTGCTCGGTCAGGCTGGCCCAGCCGTCCCAGTCGTCCTCGGACAGCGGGTCCTCGACGGAGACCAGCGGGTAGGCGCCGATGAGCTCCTTGTAGTAGTCCGCCATCTGGTCCGCGGTCCGCTTGGCGCCCTCGAAGGCATAGGTGCCGTCGGCGAAGAACTCGGTGGCGGCGACGTCCAGCGCCAGCACGATGTCGCGGCCCAGCTTGTACCCGGCCTTCTCCACCGCGGAGGCGATCAGGTCCAGCGCCTCGCGGTTGTTCGGCAGGTCGGGGGCGAACCCGCCCTCGTCGCCGAGACCGGTGGCCAGGCCCTTGGCCTTGAGCACCGACTTGAGCGCGTGGTAGGTCTCCGCGCCCCAGCGCAGCGCCTCGGAGAAGGTGTCCGCGCCGATCGGCGCGATCATGAACTCCTGGATGTCGACGCCGGTGTCGGCGTGCGCACCACCGTTGAGGATGTTCATCATCGGCACCGGCAGCACGTGCGCGTTCGGCCCGCCGACGTAGCGGAACAGCTCCAGCCCGGAGGTCTCCGCAGCGGCCTTGGCCGTCGCCAGCGAGACGCCGAGGATCGCGTTGGCACCCAGCCGGGACTTGTCCGGGGTGCCGTCCAGGTCGACCAGCTTCTGGTCGACGACGCGCTGCTCGGTGGCGTCCAACCCGACCAGTTCCGGCCCGATCTCGTCCAGCACCGCCGCGACCGCGTTCTCCACGCCCTTGCCGCCGTAGCGCCCGGCGTCGCCGTCGCGCAGCTCGACGGCCTCGTGCTCGCCGGTCGAAGCGCCCGAGGGGACCGCGGCGCGGCTGAGCGTGCCGTCCTCCAATGCCACCTCGACCTCGACGGTGGGGTTACCGCGGGAGTCCAGGATCTCGCGGGCACCGACCTGCTCGATGATCGCCACGTGTGCTCCTAACCAGCTTTTGAACTATGGACGAAGCGGGCCGCCCCGGCGTTCCCGCGCGCGGCGAAACCGGCCGAACGCCCGACGACCGCCTACGAGCCTAACCGGGTCGCTAGCACGGCCGCCGGAGACTCGCACGCCTCGCGGCGGAGGCGCCCGTTCCGCCCCCGTCCGGCCACCCGCCGTTCGACCGCCGTTCGCTCTGCGTGGCCACCAAGACCATCCGGACGGACGTCTCGGAACACCCCACCGGCACGTAACGTTGTGTCCGCCATGACGACCGAAGGCACCGTCGCAGCGTTCCGCCGAGCGGAGGAACTGCTCGCGCAACGCCGTCCGCTCGAGGCGCTCCACGTCCTCGAGCCCGTGCTCGACGTCGACGCCGACAAGCCGAGCGTCCAACTGCTGCTCGGCCGCGCGTACTACTTCTCCGCCCAGCTGCGCCGCGCGGAGCGCGCCTTCCTCCGGGTGCTGGACTTCGACCCGTCAGACCACTACGCGCGGCTCGTGCTGGGCCGCACCCTGCAGCGCTTGGGGCGCCTCCACGAGGCACGCGCCCAGCTCAGGTTGGCCGCGATGATGCACCCGTCCCCTGCCTACCAGGAGGCCCTCGGGGAGATCAACGCGCACATCGCCACCCGCGGCTGAGCTCCGGCTTCAGCGGCGGCGGTTGCCCGCTTCGGCGTAGGACTCGGCGAGCGCAAAGACTTTCTGGGCGTACTCCACCGAGTTGTTGTAGGACATCACCCCGCTCCACCAGCCAGCGCCGGTGGTCATGTCGCGCCCACCGGCGCAGAGGTAGCGGGCGGCCGACACCGCGGCGTCGTCCAGGTTCTGCGGGTCGCCGATCCCGTCGCCGCTGCCGTCGGTGGCCCACCGCCGCCAGGTCGACGGGATGAACTGCATCGGACCGACTGCCCGGTCGTGCACCGGGTCTTCGTCGAGCCTGCCGCCGTCGGTGTCCGGGATCTGGCGGATGCCGGGCGCGCCGTTGAGCGGCACGCCGGTGATCGGGGTGGACGGTCGGCCGTCCTCGCGCAGGATCCGCCCGCCGAAGCGGCCGTGGTTGGACTCGACGCGCCCGATGCCCGCCAACGTCGCCCAGGAGATCCGGCAGCCCGGCTGGTACTCGCGCATCGCCAGGTCGGCGTTGACGTAGGAGACGATCGCGCGCGCCGGGATGTCCACCACCGTCGCGACCTCGTCGGCCCACTTACGCACCGGGTCCACCCCCGACTCCAGCTGGCCCGGGTCGACGCCGGGGATGGCCTCCGGCGGCTCCTCGACCGGCGGTGCGGTCGAACCGGGCAGGACCGGTGCGGGTTCGGGTTCGCGCTCCACCGGCGGTCCCGCCCACGGCGCGGACGGCGGTGCGCCGAGGAGGTTGATCAGGCCGACCCCGGTGACCATCGCGGCGAGCAGCCCGAACGCGGTGGCCAGCCGCCCGAGGGCGGCGAAGACGTCGGAAGTGGTCCTGATCACCCGGCCAGGCTACTCAACGGTAGACCGCCCCCTCCAGCCTCCAACCGATGCCTTCCACTCCCCAGGACACCCGCAGTGCACCCGGAACCGCACTCCCGGGCGTGTCGGGAGCACGACACACCGGAGGGTGTGGACAAGCCCTCCGACCTGGGCCCCACCACCGCGGGCGGCGGGCCCCACGCGGGTGGGACTAGCTGCCGGTGGGGACTTCGGGGATCTCGTGGCTGGTCCTGCCGTAGTGGTCGGCCCAGTCGAGGACTTCCTGGGCGTAGCTGCGGCTCCGGTTGTAGGCGAGCAGCGCGCTCCAGAAGACCTCCGCGTCACGGAGGTCGCCGCCTTCGTCGCACAGGTAGCGGCCTGCCGCGAGGGCCGCGTCGTCGATGTCCTGCGGGTCGGCCACCCCGTCGCCGTCGGCGTCGACCTGCCACTCCGCCCAGGTCGTGGGGAGGAACTGCAGTGGTCCGACCGCGCGGTCCCACTCCACGTCGCCGTCGAGCACGCCGCCGTCGGTGTCCGGGATCCGCATCACGCCGTCGCTGCCGTCCAGCGGTAACCCGATGATCGCCGTGCTGGGGCGGCCGGTCTCGTCCAACCGCGCCCCGCCGTACCTGCCGTGGCTCGACTCGACCGCGCCGATCCCGGCCAGCAGCGTCCAGCTGACCCGGCACCCCGGGGTGGTCTGCTCGAGGTACCGCTGCGCGTAGCCGTAGGCCTGCAGCGCGGCGCGGGGGATGTTGAGCTCGTCGGCCATCGACTCGGACCAGTCGACCAGCTGGTCCTGCGGTCGTTGCGGCGCGGGCTCGCCGGGCGGGTGCAGCTGCACGTCGGGCGGGTCGATGCCGGGGTCCGGCGGGGCGGTCGCCGGGGGCGGTGAGGCCAGCTCGTTGCGCAGCGCCCCGGGGGTGCACGAAGCCACCAGGGTGAGCGCAGGGCACAACAACAGCCAGAGCCGACGCGACACCAAAGTTCCTCCCTCGCGCACCTGGACACTTCAGGGCGTCGAACCCAGCAGACCGCCACCCGTGGTGAACCGCCGTGATCCCGCGTCAGCCGACGCACCAGCGGCAAGTGTGCGTCACGACTCCGAGCGCACCGCGACCGGGTTGGACAAATCAGACAGCAGCGCGCGCCACTCGTCGGCGGTCAGCTCCGCCGGTTCCCGGCCGGACTTCCGCGCGCGCTGCTCGGCCGCGCGGATCCGCTCGGCGAAGGACAGCGCGACCGCGCGCAGCTCGTCCTCCGGGTCGCCACCACCGAGCTTGGCCCGCGCGGCGATGTCGAACAGCGCCTCGCCGGGCGCCGCGCCGCTGGGCAGCGCCTCCGGCGGGATCCCGGCGCGGGCGGCGCGCTGCACCAGCTTCGCGGCGAGGGCCACCGCGGGCTGCGCCAGCGCCACACCATCCACAATGGACTCGCGCTGCTTCTCCTGCTGCTTCAGCTCTTCCCAGCGGGCGTGCTGCGACTCGGAGTCCAGCAGGGCTTCCGCATCGGCGAAGACGTTCGGGTGCCGCGACACGAGCTTGCTGACCAGGCCCGCGGCGACCGCGTCGATGTCGAACGGGTCGGCCGCGTCCTCGGCGGCGACCCGCGCGTGGAACAGCACCTGCAGCAGCACGTCGCCGAGCTCTTCGCGCAGCGCCTCGCGGTCGCCGTCGGCGATGGCGTCGAGCAGCTCGTAGGTCTCCTCGACGAGGTACTTGCGCAGCGTGTCGTGGTCCTGCTCGGCGTCCCACGGGCAGCCGCCCGGCGAGCGCAGGCGGTCCATCACGGTCACCGCGTCCAGCAGCTCCACCCCGGGCGGAGCGGGCGCGCCGATCGTCCGAGCACCGGCGGCGCGCAGCGCCTCGGCGTCCGCGCAGCCCAGGTCACCGACGAAGAGCACGACCGGCTCGCGCGCGGCCTGCGCCAGCAGGTCGGCGGGCGGTTCCGGAGCGCCGAGCGCCTCGCGCGCAGCGGGCGCGAGGCCGGGCTCGGCGTAGGTGGTGGCATGCCGCAGCAGCGGGACCGCCGCGGCAGGCACGACTTCACCGAGGCGGTCGTCCACCAGGACCACCGCCGAACCTTCCGCCACCCGCACCTCGTCCATGCCCCTGATTGTCCCAAGCCCACCTCGTGAGTGGCGATGGTGGTTGCAGCGACCACCGCCACTCACGACCGTCAGGACTGCGGGGCGCCGCCCTGGAAGCGGAAGCCGGTGGTCTCGCCCTCGCTCGGCACCGCCGCGAGGCCCACCGGGTCCCAGACCCCGTAGCGCGGGCTGAGCTGCACCCCGGCGCGGTCGGCCGTCGCGCCGAGCAGGTGCATCCCGAACTGCTGGAGCACCCGGTCGTCCGCGCCGTTGGCCAGCTGGGCCGGTGCGGCGGGGTCGACCCGGCGGTCCTTGATCCGCACGACCAGCCACTGGCCGCTGTTCGGCGTCCGCTCGAAGGCCATCACGGTGCCGGGTTCGGCGCCGAAGAGCGGTGTGGTGGCCGCGAGCTCCAGGGTGTCCACCGGGCGCGCCCGCTGGTCGGCACCGGCGAGCAGCCCGGCCGCCTTGTCCTCGACGACCAGCGCCGCCGCCTCCTGCGGGCCGCGCGCCATCCGCCGGGCCTTCTCCTCCGCCTCCCGGCGGGTGCTGGCCTGGGTGAGGTCGAAGGTGATCGCCAGCCGGTCGATGTACTTGCGCCCCAGCTCCGTGGTCAGCAGCTGGGAGCGGACCATCTCGCCGGCCTCCCGCGGGCCGTAGATCATGCCCTCGGTGGCCGCCTCCGGTCCGCCCAGCTCGTCGACCCGCGCCGCGACCTGCTGGTCGGTGACGGTCAGCCGCTCCTCGCGCGCGGCGCGGTCGATCAGCTCCTGCCGGACCAGCTGCGAGGCCAGCTGCCGCCCGAGGTCGTCGAACGCGCCCTGCTCCCTCGCCTGCGGCTTGATGTCCGGCTGCCGCTCGAAGAGCTCGGTGAACCAGGACTGCACGTCGGTGACCGGGATCCGGGTGTCACCGACGATCGCGGCGGCACCGGCCTGGCTGGGCCCGGAACCGCAACCGGCGAGCAGTAACCCGGCCGCGACGATCGAAGCGAGAAGGCGCCCGTGGCGCGTGCGGGATCTCACAGGCGCACCTTCTCACGAGATCATCCTCGGGTGAAGGGCAACACATCGGCTCGTCCCGCGCAGGCGTCCCGGTGGCGGAACCCCAGCACCCACTTGGCCGCCGGGACCGCTGCTCCGCGCGGGCGGGCCGGCCTCACGAGATGTTGACGACGACCTTCTCGCCCTCGACCGAGACCTCGTAGTCGACGTCGGTGACCAGGCCGACGGTGAGCTCGCCGGTGCCGTGCGAGTTGTCGTTGACCACGGCGCTCGCGACCAGCTCGTGGTCGAAGGTCTCCGGACCCGCCGTGCGGCGCTCGGGGTCGGACACCTCGATGGTGATGTGCAGGAACTTCGCGCCACGCATGCCCTCGACAGGTTCACCGGAGCCGCCCCAGACCGGGGCCTTGCTGGTCAGCTCGTGCTTGACCACCTTGACGCCGTCGACCCCGGACAGTCCGCTGAAGTCGAAGACGACCCGCTCCTGCTCGCCGTGCACGCCAGCGCGGATGTCCGGCTTGTCGGCCGAGACCGGCGCCTGGAAGGTGCCCGCCTGCTCGGAGGTCCCGGACTGCAGGGACTGCACCCGCGGCGCATCCGCGGGGAGCGGGGCTTCCGGTTGCGCGCCTGCCGAGCACCCGGCCACCGCCAGCGCGGACATCGCGATCGATCCGGCCGCCAGGATCAGCTTGCTGCGCGAGAACATCGACAAGACCTTTCAACACGGGGACCTTTCCCACTACAGACGCACTGCGCCGCAACAGGTTCCCACCGGAGGCGAACTGATCTCCGGCACATTTCGAGCCGCACCGGTGATCCTCCGATCACCGCGCCATGTCTGTCCTCAGTGGACTTGCGATGTCGGGCGCGCGGGTGATGAACCGCAGCGCGTCGGCGAGCCGTTCCCGGTGCTCGTCCAGGACGCCCGGGTCGACGCCTCCCGCCGCGATGACCACCAGCTCGTCGGTCGCCGCCCGCAGCGCCGCGCTCACGGCGGCGGCCTGCATGCGGACCTCCAGCGCGTCGTTCGGAACCCCCAGCCGCTCGGCTAGGACGTCGACGAAGGTGGGCTCCGCGCGCTCGCTCAGCACCAGGTACGCCGCGCGCAGCGCGGGCTCGTCGTGCGTCATGCGGATGACGGCGAGGACCGCTTCGATGTCGGACCACGAGGACTCGGGCACCAGCGTGTAGGCCGCGCGCAGGTGCTCGGCCAGCTCCACCTCGGGCGGCCAGCTGCGCAGGACGTCCTGGAAGGCGTCGAGCGTCTTGGTCAGCAGCGGCTCGACGCAGCTCTCCTTGCTGCGGAAGTGGCGCCACAGCGTGCGCTCGGAGACCCCGGCGGCCCGCGCGATCTGCTCGCCCGAGGTCGCCGCGACGCCTTGCTCGCGGAACAGCCGCACCGCGTGGCGGGAGATGTCGAGCCGCTGCTGCTGGCGCTGCTCCTCGCTCACCGGAGGGCGTCCGCGGCGGGGATTCGGCTGGGCCATCAGCACCTCCCACGGATCGAGCGTTGACACACCTTAACCGACCCGAACATTATTGGCAGTGTCTGCCAATAATGATCCAGGAGATGCCATGAGCGTTGCCGCCGAACGCCTGCGACTGCCCTTCCCGCGGCCGAACGTCCTCGACCTCGCCCCGCTCTACGAGGTGCTCCGCCGGGACGCACCGATCACCCCGGTCACCACCCCGGCCGGGGACCCGGCCTGGCTGGTGACCCGCTACGACGAGGTCAAGGCACTGCTCGGCGACAAGCGGTTCGGCCGGTCCCACCCCGAGCCCGAGCGCGCCTCGCGGATCACCACCGCCGCCGTGCAGGACGGCCCCACCGGCAGCTACGAGACCGAGGAGGCCGACCACGCGCGGATGCGGCGACTGCTCACCCCGGCGTTCTCCGCCAAGCGGATGCGGATGCTCTCCCAGCACGTGCAGGACCTCGTCGACGGCTACCTGGACGAGCTGACCGCCGCCCGCGCGACGCCCGAGGACGTCGTCGACCTGCACTCCGGCCTGGCCTTCCCGCTGCCGGTCGCGGTCATCTGCCGCCTGCTGGGCGTGCCCGAGAGCGACCGCGAGCTGTTCCACACCCTGTCCGACCGCATGGCCAGCCCGTCCGACGGGGGCGAGGCGCACCAGGCGCGCGAGGAGTTCAGCCGCTACATGGTGGGGCTCGCCGAGGCCAAGCGCCGCGAACCGGGCGAGGACGTCATCACCGACCTCGTGCGCGCCCAGAGCGCCGACGAGGCGTTCGACTACGGCGAGATGATCCGGCTGTGCGTCGGGCTGCTGTTCGCCGGGCACGAGACCACGGTCAACCGCATCGGGCTGGGCGTGCTGTTCCTGATGACCCGCCCGGAGCAGTGGGCGGCGCTGACCGCCGACCCCGAGGGGCGGGTGGACGCCACCGTCGAGGAGATCATGCGGCTGGGCGCGCCCGGCGACCTCGGCCTGCTGCGCTACGCGCACACCGACGTCGACATCGCGGGCACCACGATCCGCACCGGGGAAGCCGTCATCCTGTCGATCAACTCGGCCAACCGCGACCAGTCCGCCTACGCCGACGCCGAGACCTTCGACCCGGACCGCGCCGAGCGCACCCACCTGGGCTTCGGGCACGGCGCGCACTTCTGCATCGGCGCCAGCCTGGCCCGCACCGAGCTGCGCATCGTCTTCGCCACCCTCGCCCGGCGCCTGCCCGGCATGCGCCTGGCCAAGGGCGTGGACGAGCTGCCGGTGCGCACGACCATCACCGGCGGCGTCGCGGAGCTCCCGGTGACCTGGTGACCAACGTCGTGAGCGGCGATGGTCGTCCTAACCACCACCGCCGCTCACGACCCCACACCCCCACCCTCGTGAGCGGCGATGGTCGCCCCAACCACCACCGCCACTCACGACTTGGGCTCGTCGTCGTCCGCGACCGGGCCCACCTCCAGCTGGAACTCCTCGCCGTGGCGCTCGGTGCCCGCGATGACCGCCTGCTCCAGCACCTGCGCGCCCTTCGCCCCGCGCTGCATCATCGGGTCCTCGCGCAGGTCCTTCATCAGGGCCAGGCACAGCAGCACCATCACCACCGCGAAGGGCGCCGAGGCGAGGAAGGTGAGGTTCTGGATGCCGCTGAGCGCGTCCTCCCCGCCGACGACGAGCATGATCGCGGCCACCGCACCCGTCGCCGCACCCCAGAACACCACCATCCACCGCTTCGGGTCGATCGACCCCCGCTGGGACAGCGTGCCCATCACCACCGAAGCCGCGTCCGCACCGGAGACGAAGAAGATCGCCACCAGGACCATCACCAGCACCGTGGTGACGCCGCTCAGCGGCAGCGTCTCCAGCACCCGGAAGGTCTGCGCCTCCTCACCGCCGCTGCGGTAGACGTCCACGCCGCTCTGCTGGACCTTGATCGCGCTGCCGCCGAAGATCGCGAACCACACCAGGCTGACCACGCTGGGCACCAGGATCACGCCGCCGACGAACTGGCGGATGGTGCGGCCCCGGCTGATGCGGGCGATGAACATGCCGACGAAGGGCGTCCAGGAGATCCACCACGCCCAGTAGAAGATCGTCCAGCTGGACAACCAGTCCAGCATCGGCGCCCCGCCGGTCGCGCCGGAGCGCGACGCCATCGAGCCGAAGTCGCGCAGGTAGACGCCGATCGAGGTGGGCAGCAGATCCAGGATGAACACCGTCGGGCCGACGACGAAGATGAAGACCGCCAGCAGCGCGGCCAGCACCATGTTGATGTTGGACAGCCACTGGATGCCCTTGGCCACGCCGGACACCGCGGAGGCGATGAAGCACACCGTCAGCACCACGATGATCAGCACCAGGATGGTGTTGCCGACCGCACCGATCCACCCGGCCGCCTGCATGCCGCTGCGGATCTGCAACGTGCCCAGGCCGAGCGAGGCGGCCGAACCGAACAGCGTGGCGAACAGCGCGAGGATGTCGATCAGCTTGCCGATCGGTCCCTCCGCCCCGCGCTTGCCGATCAGCGGCGTGAACACCGCGCTGATCAACTGCTTGCGGCCGCGGCGGAAGCTGCAGTAGGCGATGGACAGGCCGACCACCGCGTAGATCGCCCACGGGTGCAGCGTCCAGTGGAACAGCGAGGTGGCCATCGCGGTCTCCACCGCCTGGTCGCTGAGCGGCGGGACCGTGCCCGGCGGCGGCTTTACGAAGTGCGCCAGCGGCTCGGCGACGCCGAAGAACATCAGCCCGATGCCCATGCCCGCGCTGAACATCATCGCGATCCAGGACACGGTGCGGAACTCCGGCTCCTCGTCGTCCTGGCCGAGCGGGATCGCGCCGTAGCGGCTGAACGCCAGCCACAGCGCGAACACCACGAAGCCGGTCGAGGCGAGCACGAAACCCCAGCCGATGTTGGTCACCAGCCACGAGAGCAGCGTGCTGGACACCGTGGCCAGCGAGCTGGTGGAGAACACACCCCAGCCGACGAAGACCACCGTGATGACCGCGGTGACCCCGAACACCAGCAGGTCCGTGCGGCGCGCAGGCGCGAAGGCCTCCGGTGACCGCGGGATGTCCGGGCCGGTGCCGTTCGGTGCAGAGGCCTTCCTGGTCATGATCCGCGCCTCCTCTGGCTGATGCGGAGCCGGATCAACGGTCACGCCACCACCAGATCTCGGCAACTCAAGAGGCTCCGGCAGCAACGTCCAGAGCTGGGGTGGCGGCTCCTTCGCGCCGTTCTCGCCGTTCGCGGGGAGCTGACCGTCGTGCGTGCGCAGCAGTGTTCGAGCACTGTTGCGCGCTCACGACCACATCAGGCCGTGGGGGCTGGGGCTGTGGTGAGGTCGGTGAGGAACTGGGTGCACCAGTCCAGGAGGGCGTCGTCGCGGAGCGGCGGGGCGCCCATGCGGCCACCGGCCGCTCCCTCCGTCGGGCGCGGGACCGACACCGTGCGGACCGCTGGCTTGTAGACCGCCTTCGGGTACAGGCGCTTGAGGCGGACCTGCTTGGAGTCGGCCAGCTCCAGCGGGGCCAACCGCAGCGACGAGCCCTGCAGGGTCACCTCGCGGACCCCGTGCTCCCGGCAGCGCTGCCGGAACCGCGCCACCGCCAGCAGCCGCTCCACCGGCTCCGGCAGCGGGCCGTACCGGTCGACCAGCTCGGCGCGCACCGCCGCCAGCGCGTCCTCGTCGGCCGCCGCGGCGAGCTTGCGGTAGGCCTCCAGGCGCAGCCGCTCACCGGGCACGTAGTCGTGCGGGATGTGCGCGTCGACCGGCAGGTCCACCCGGACCTCGGTGAGCTCCTCCTCCGCCTCGCCGGGCTCGGCCCCGGCGTGCCTGCGGAACGCCTCCACCGCCTCGCCGACCAACCGGACGTACAGGTCGAAGCCCACGCCCGCGATGTGCCCGGACTGCTCGGCGCCGAGGATGTTGCCCGCGCCGCGGATCTCCAGGTCCTTCATCGCCACCGCCATGCCAGCGCCCAGCTCGGAGTTCTGCGCGATGGTCGCCAGCCGGTCGTGCGCGGTGTCGGTCAGCGGCTTCTCCGGCGGGTACAGGAAGTAGGCGTAGCCGCGCTCCCGCGCGCGCCCGACCCGGCCGCGCAGCTGGTGCAGCTGGGCCAGGCCGAGCATGTCCGAGCGGTCCACGATCAGCGTGTTGGCGTTGGAGATGTCCAGGCCCGTCTCCACGATCGTGGTGCACACCAGCACGTCGTGCTCGCGCTCCCAGAACCCCTGGATGATCTTCTCCAGCCGGTCCTCGTTCATCTGCCCGTGCGCGGTGACGATCCGCGCCTCCGGCACCAGCTCGCGCAGCTGCCGCGCCACCTTCTCGATGTCGTTCACCCGGTTGTGCACGAAGAACACCTGGCCGTCGCGCAGCAGCTCGCGGCGGATCGCGGCCGCGACCTGCTTCTGGTCGTAGGCGCCGACGTAGGTCAGGATCGGGTGCCGCTCCTCCGGCGGGGTGAGGATGGTCGACATCTCGCGGATGCCCGCCATGCTCATCTCCAGCGTCCGCGGGATCGGCGTCGCGGACATGGTCAGCACGTCCACGTGCGTGCGCAGGGCCTTGATGTGCTCCTTGTGCTCGACGCCGAAGCGCTGCTCCTCGTCGACGATCACCAGCCCCAGGTCCTTGTAGCGGATGCCGGTCTGCAGCAGCCGGTGGGTGCCGATCACGATGTCGACCGCGCCGTCGGCCAGGCCCTGGGTGGTCTGCTCCGACTCCATCGGATCGGTGAACCGGGAGAGGCCCTTGATGGTCACCGGGAACGAGCGCATCCGGTCGGTGAAGGTGTTCAGGTGCTGCTGGGCGAGCAGCGTGGTCGGCACCAGCACGGCGACCTGCTTGCCGTCCTGCACCGCCTTGAACGCCGCGCGCACCGCGATCTCGGTCTTGCCGTAGCCGACGTCGCCGCAGATCACCCGGTCCATCGGCACCGGCCGCTGCATGTCCGCCTTGACCTCGTCGATGGCGGCCAGCTGGTCGCCGGTCTCGGTGTAGGGGAAGGCGTCCTCCAGCTCCCGCTGCCACGGCGTGTCCGGGCCGAAGGCGTGCCCCGGCGAGGACTGCCGGGCGGCGTAGAGCTGCACCAGCTCCGCGGCGATCTCCTTGACCGCCTTGCGGGCCTTGGCCTTGGTGTTCTTCCAGTCCGAGCCGCCGAGCTTGTTCAGCGCCGGGGTCTCGCCGCCGACGTAGCGGCTGACCTCGTCGAGCTGGTCGGTGGGCACGAACAGCCGGTCGCCGGGCTGGCCGCGCTTGCTCGCCGCGTACTCCAGCACCAGGTACTCGCGGGTGGCGCCGCCGACGGTGCGCTGCACCATCTCCACGTACTTGCCGATGCCGTGCTGCTCGTGCACCACGAAGTCACCGGTCTTGAGCGCCAGCGGGTCGACGGCGTTGCGCCGCCGCGACGGCATCCGCCGCATGTCCCGGGTGGACGTCCCGCCGCGACCGCCGGTCAGGTCGGCCTCGGTGAGCACCACCAGCGCGATGCTCGGCGCGGCGAAGCCGTCCTCCAGGCCGCCGCGCACCACCGTGACGATCCCGGGCTCCGGCTCGGCCTCGAGCCCCTCCTCGGCCAGCCGCGCGGGCAGCTCGGCCTCGCGCAGCTGCTGCACGGCGCGCTGCGCGGTGCCCGCGCCCGCCACCACCAGCAGCGCCGCGCCGCCTGAGGCGGTGTGCGCGCGCAGGTCCGCGAAGGCCCGCTCGATCTCACCGCGGTAGGCGTCCACCTGCTTGAGGACCAGGCGGACGACCTCGTCGTCGTCCTCGCCCTCCTCGCTGGTCAACTGGGTCAGCGGCCACCACGGCAGGCCGATCGAGACCGTGTGCTCGGCGACCTCGGCCAGGCTGCGGTAGGCCGACGCGCCGAGGTCGATCGGCGCCTTGCCGCCGTCCGCGGCGACCATCCAGGACGCCTCCAGGAACTCCTGGCCGGTGCGCACCAGGTCCGCGGCGCGGGCGTGGATCTTCTCCGGATCGGCCAGCAGCACGTGCGTGCCGGTGGGCAGCAGGTCCGTCAGCAGCTGCATCTCGCCTTCGCACAGCGCCGGGATCAGCGCCTCCATGCCCTCCACCGGGGCCCCACCCGCGATCTTGCCGAGCATCTCCGCGAGGTGGGTGTCGGTCTGGTGCTGCTCGGCGAGCTTGGCGGCGCGCTCCGCCACCTGGTCGTCGATCAGCAGCTCCCGGCAGGCCGGGGCGAACAGCTCGGTGTCCTGCGCGTCCGGCAGCGAGCGCTGGTCGGCCACCGCGAACGGGCGGATCTCGGTGACCTCGTCACCCCAGAACTCCACCCGCAGCGGGTGCTCCTCGGTCGGCGGGAACACGTCGACGATGCCGCCGCGCACCGCGAACTCGCCGCGTTTCTCCACCATGTCAACCCGGTCGTAGGCCAGCTCGGCGAGCCGCGCCACCAGCTCCTCGAAGTCGTGCTCGACGCCGACCGACAGCCGCACCGGGCGCAGCTCCCCCAGACCCGGCGCGATCGGCTGGATCAGGCTGCGCACGGTGGTCACCAGCACCTGGACCGGGCCGTCCGCGTGTTCTTCGGGGTGCGCGAGTCGGCGCAGCACCGACAGCCGCCGCCCCACGGTGTCCGCGCGCGGGGAAAGCCGCTCGTGCGGCAGGGTTTCCCAGGACGGGAACACCGCCACCCCGCCCGGCCCGATCAGGTCGGAGACCGCGGCGGCGGCTTCCTCGGCCTCCCGGCCGGTGGCGGTGACCAGCAGCACCGGGCGGGCGGCTCCGTCGGCGGCGGCCAGCGACGCGGCGGCCAGCGAACGCGCCGCGGCCGGGCCCTCCAGTACCAGGCGCGGACGACCTGCCGCCCCGACCACCTGCTGGAAAGCGGGATCGCGCAGCACGACTTGGAGCAGTCCGCGCAGGGGACCGGCCTGGCTCATGGAGCTACCTCGCAGCAGGGATCGCGAAATGCGGGCACACCCCTGCCCGGGACCAACGCCACGCCGGGAGGGGCGACGGCTCCCAGACTACGACTCAGCCCCGACACGAACACCACGGCCCGACGCGACGTCGTCGCCGTGCGTGTCCGGTGTCACACTGATCCCATGCACGTGCGCCGGTTCGTCGCGTCGGTCCTGGTACTCGCCCTCGCGGGCTGCGGCGCGGACACCGCGAGCCGCCCCACCCCGGCCACCACCGCACCACCGGCACCGGACGCGCAGCTGCGCGTCGAGGTGGTCGCCGAGGGCCTCGAGCACCCCTGGGAGATCGGCTTCCTGCCGGACGGCACCGCCCTGGTCAGCCAGCGGCCCGGGCGGATCGCGCGGCTCGCCGACCACCGCCCCGGCGCGCTGGTGCACCCGGTCCAGGCGGACCTGGGCGACGTGCTGGTGGCCGGGGAGGGCGGGCTGATGGGGCTGCTGGTGCACCCCGACTTCGCCACCGACCGGCAGTTCACCACCTGCCAGACGCACCAGGTGGACGGCAGGGCGGTGGACGTCCGGCTGATCACCTGGCGGCTCGCCGAGGACGGCTCCCGCGCGGACCGGGTCGGCGACCTGCTCACCGGGCTGCCGGTGAACACCAGCGGTCGGCACTCGGGCTGCCGCCTCGCGCTCGCCGCGGACGGTGCGCTGCTGGTGGGCACCGGCGACACCGCACGTCCCGGCGCGTCGCAGGACCGGACCTCGCTGGGCGGCAAGGTGCTGCGGATCGACCTCCACACCGGTGCGCCGCTGCCGGACAACCCCTTCATCGGCGCGCCCGACCCGCGCGAACGGCTGATCTACACGCTGGGACACCGCAACGTCCAGGGCCTCGCGCTGCGCCCGGACGGCCAGGTGTTCAGCGCCGAGCACGGCCCGGACTTCGACGACGAGATCAACCTGCTGCGCCCCGGCGGGAACTACGGCTGGGACCCGTCGCAGGGCGGGGCGGTGCAGTCCTACGACGAGTCGGTCCCGATGACCGACCTGCAGCGCTTCCCGGACGCGGTCCGAGCCGCGTGGTCCTCGGGCAACGGCACCGAGGCGATCTGCTCGGCGACGTTCCTGACCGGCCCGCAGTGGGGCCGCTACGAGGGGATGCTCGCGGTGACCGCGCTCAAGGGCAGCAAGCTCCTGTTGCTCGCGGTGCAACCGGGCGGTGCCGTCTCGGAGGTCCTGATCCCGCCGGAGCTCGACGGCACCTTCGGCCGCCTCCGAGCAGCCCACCAAGGCCCCGACGGCGCCCTGTACCTCTCCACCTCCAACGGCCAGAACGACAAGGTCCTCCGCATCACCACCCCCTGACCCGACGCACCCCGCCGAGCAGGGGAGCGAGCTCCGGGAGGTCGAACTGCGCAACTTCGATGGAGGTCAGGCCGCTGATCTCCATGGGAGTTGCGCAGGGTGGTCACCTGGTGGAGAGGCGGGGTTTGTGCTCCAGGTGGGAAAGGCCGTTCCAGGCGAGGTTGACCAGGTGGGCGGCCACCTCCTCCTTCTTCGGCTTGTGCGCTTCGAGCCACCACTGGCCGGTCAGCGCGACCATCCCCACCAGCGCCTGGCTGTAGAGGGGGGCCAGCTTCGCCTCGTAGCCGCGGGCGCTGAACTGCAGCGCGAGGATGTGCTCGACCTGGCTGGCGATGTCGTTGAGCAGGCTGGAGAAGGTGCCGCTGTTGCTGGCCACCGGCGAGTCCCGGACCAGCACCCGGAAGCCGTCGGTGTTGTTGTCGATGTAGTCCAGCAGCGCCCCGGCCGCCTGCTCCAGCAGGTCCCGCGGGTGCCCGGCGGACAGCGCGGAGACGACCAGGTCCAGCAGGGTGCGCATCTCGCGGTCGACCACGACCGCGTACACGCCCTCCTTGCCGCCGAAGTGCTCGTACACCACGGGTTTGGACACCCCGGCGCGGTGCGCGATCTCCTCGATCGAGGTGCCGTCGAAGCCCTTCTCCGCGAACAGCGCGCGGGCCACGTCGAGCAGCTGCTGCCGACGCTCCTTGCCCGTCATCCGGACCCGCGCGGTGCGCCCCGAAGGCTTCGCTCCCGGTTCGGGCGCGTTCCGCCCGCGTCGCCGTGATACCACTCGCACCACCCTAGGCGGCGAGACCAGCAGCTGTGTGCCGACCCGCGAGACGGAGCGCCGCCCGGCAACCGCCGAACGGGCACTCCCCGGTCCTGACGCGAGCGCGATCGCTCCGAGGCCCGGAGCGATCGCGCAACGCTGGGGTCAGCCCTTGTACTCGGTGGACGTGATTCGCGCGAGTCGCTTCTCGTTGGACCAGCGGACGTTCCAGGCCCAGCCGACCTTCTCGAAGAACCAGATCACCCGGGCCGAGATGTCGAGCTGGCCGCGCAGTACGCCGTGCCGCGCGCAGGTCGGGTCGGCGTGGTGCAGGTTGTGCCAGGACTCGCCGAAGGACAGGATCGCCAGCGGCCAGAAGTTCGCCGCCTTGTCGCGGCTCTTGAACGGCCGCTCACCGATCATGTGGCAGATCGAGTTCACCGACCACGTCACGTGGTGCAGGAACGACGCCCGGACCAGCCCGGCCCAGAAGAACGCGGTGAACGCACCCCACCAGGACCAGGTGACCAGCCCGCCGATCGCCGCGGGCAGCACCAGGCTCAGCGCCGTCCACAGCGGGAACAGCCGGTTGACCTTGACCAGCAGCTCGTCCTTCTGCAGGTCGGGGGCGAAGCGGTCCTGGTTGGTCAGGTCCCGCTCGAACAGCCAGCCCATGTGGGCGTACCAGAAGCCCTTGGCCAGCGCGGCCGGGGAGCTGCCGAAGCGCCACGGCGAGTGCGGGTCGCCCTCGCGGTCGGAGAAGGCGTGGTGGCGGCGGTGGTCGGCGACCCAGGTGATCACCGGGCCCTGCACCGCCATCATGCCGAAGATCGCCAGCGCCACCTTCACCCCGCGCTTGGCCTTGAACGACCCGTGCGTGAAGTAGCGGTGGAACCCGACGGTGACGCCCAGCCCCGAAGCGAAGTAGAAGACCACTGCCAGGACGACGTCGACCCAGCCGAGGCCCCACCCCCAAGCGGCGGGGATCGCCAGCACCAGCGCGGCGAACGGCACCAGGACGAACAGGTACACCGACAGCTGCGCGACCCAGGGCCGGGTGCCCGCGGTCAGCGGCTTCGGTCCGGATTCGGCCTTCGGAGGAGCAACACCCTCGGTTGCTGCGGTCATACTCACTACCTCGAATGGCGTTGGGGAGGTGGGCAAAACAGCGATCAGCGCCGGGCGCCACGGCCCCGCCGCACCTCCACCTACGGGACCGTAACCTACGCCAGCGTAAGTTCTTCGATGCCGAATCGTCACCCCCGGGCGGCAAATTGGCGGCGTGTCGCCCCCGTTCGGGCGTGTCCGGTTCGCCCGCGTTCACCCAATCGGCGTGATCAAGCACGCAACCCGCCGCCGGGGCGGCGCGTCCCACTGCCGTGTTACCCAGCACCGCACCCCGCCAATCGCCAAGCCCGACGCCGGCGCGCTCCGAGTGCCATGTCACGATGTCGGCCGGGCACCACCGCCTGTCGCCCCGGGCCGGTAAGCTCGGGCAGCGGTGCCGGGCGTCACAGATCGGCTCCGCGGGCCGACGACGCCCGATCCGCCGTGGTGTAAAGGCAGCACCTCGGATTTTGGTTCCGATGGTCCAGGTTCGAATCCTGGCGGCGGAGCGAGCGGTCCTCCCGGGTCCGACGCGGCGCGCGGCGACGCGCACCGTCCGGGAGGCAGGGTGAACAGGGGGTGTGCGCCGCTGCGCGACGACACGACCGCCGTGCGCGAAGAACCGGCGACCACGCTGAGCGAGGTGTCCGACGCGTGGTTGGTCGGACGTGCACGCGAACTGAACGCAGTCGGCCAGCACAGCGACCCGGCCGGCCAGCGCAGCACCATCCGCGAGGCCGACAACCTGCTCGCCGAGGCCCAGCGCCGCGGTGAACCCCGGATCGTCGCCCAGCTCCTCCGGCACTGCGCCTCGATGCGGCTGGCCACCCCTGGTCTGGTCGACAGCGCCGACCCGCTGCTCGACGAACTGCTCACCCACTCCCGTCGGCACGGCTTGGACGTGCTGCAGGCCGACGCGCGCGCCCTCCGCGGCCGCCGCGCGCTGCTGGGCGGCAGCGAGGACACCGCGCTGACCGAGATCGCGCACGGGCTGGCGATGCTCGACGAGGAGCTGGTGCCGGACCGCACGCTCGGCCGCCGCTCGTGGGAGCGGCTGCTGGCCACCGCGCTGATCGACATCGGCCTGGTGCTCACCCAGCTCGGCGTCTACGAGATGGCCGACGAGGTGATGGCCCGCGCCCACCAGCGGATCCGGGAGAGCGGCGGCCCGCACGAGATCGCGGTGCACATGATCAACCGGTGCCGGATGCTGCTCGGCTGGGGGCTCCGGCTGGAGCGCATAGGGCAGGACGACGAGGCCGCCGCCCGGTTCGCCACCGCCTCGGCCATCGCCGTGGCCGTCGAGGGCCCCTGGCGCGAGTCGCTGTTCCCCCGCGTGTCCGACCGCCCGGCCGCCGAGCAGATGCCGGTGCTCGGCGCCGCGCACGCGCTCGCGCAGCCGCACGCGGAGCACATCGGGCGCCTCGAAGTGCTGCGCACCCTGGACCGCGCGATCCACCCGCGGGAGAAGATCATCGTGGCGATCGCGCTGTCCCGCTGCCTGACCCACGCCAACCGGGGCGAGCGCGCGGTGCAGGTGCTCTCGGAGACCCGGGCCGAGCTGGACGCCGACACCTCCGAGCCGACGCTGCGCATCTCGCTGGCCCGCGAGTACGCGCACCTGACCGACCTGGACAGCGTCGACGTGCACGAGGCGCTGCGGGAATACGCGCTGGAGCTGGAGACCGAGCTCTGGACGATGCGCCAGGCGCGGCTGTCCACCCTGGTCACCCGGCTGGAGAACTCGCGGCTGAACCACAAGCACGACGCGATCACCCGGCAGGCCCTGCAGGACCCGCTGACCGGCCTGTCCAACCGCCGCGCCCTGGACGACCGGCTGGAAGCACTGCTCAACGAACCCGACGCCGACCCGCTGGCGGTGGCGCTGGTCGACCTCGACGGGTTCAAGGGCGTCAACGACCGCTGCTCGCACGCGGAGGGCGACGACGTGCTGCGCACCGTCGCGGTGACCTTGCGGGACACGCTGCGCACCGACGACTTCGTCGCCCGCTACGGCGGTGACGAGTTCGTCGTGCTGCTGCCCGGCGCGACGCTGGGGGCGGCCGAGGCCGCGCTGCAGCGCGCGGTCGAGGCGGTGGACCGGCTGCCCGCCGAGCTCATCCACGGGGTGACGCTGTCGATCGGTGTCGTGGCGATGCGCCCGCAGGAGTCCGCGGCCCAGGTGCTGGCCCGCGCGGACGCCGCGATGTACCAGGCCAAGCGCGGCGGCGGCAACCGCGTCGCGGCACTGGCGGGCGGTGCGATCCCGCCGCCGGACCGGCCCGCCGAAGATCACTCCGTGTGGATCCCGCCGGACGCCCTCTAATCCGATCGAGTTGCGCACAACGGACGACCCCGACCGCCCGGCTCGACGGAAGGTGCCCGCACCCCGTCCCGCAGAAGAGTGGGACCGATCACCCCACAGCCGCGCGGGACGTGCACCCAAGATCACATTTGCCCAGCTAGGGCCGTATGTCTGAGCTCATCGCTGCACCGTTCGGCGGTACCATCACTGCCGCCAGGAGTCCCGCAGGGGCGCTGGACCAGCAGCCGCACCGGTCCGGTTACCCTTCACCCGCTTGGACGCAATCAGGCACGTCGGCCACATCGCGCCGCACAGAGATCAAGGGAGAGCGCTGATGCTCCAGGGCGACACCGCCCCGCCCTCCTCCCGCCGCGCTGACGCACATCCGGAACCGGTCAGCACCATCGTGCTCGCCGCAGGCGAGGGCACCAGGATGCGCTCGGCCACCCCGAAGGTGCTGCACCGGCTCGCGGGCAGGCCGCTGGTCGAGCACGCGGTGCGCGCCGCGGCCGGGGTCGAGCCAGATTCGCTGGTGGTCGTGCTGGGCCACGGCCGCGACGCGGTCGCCGAGCACCTCGACGGCGTGGCCCGCGCGCTGGACCGCCCGGTCAGCACCGCGGTCCAGGAGGAGCAGCTGGGCACCGGGCACGCGGTGTCCTGCGGGCTCAGCGCCCTGCCGTCCGGGCTCACCGGCACGGTCCTGGTCAGCTACGGCGACGTGCCGCTGCTCGACAGCGAGACCCTGCGCGGGCTACTCGCCGAGCACACCGGTTCCGGCAACGCGGTCACCGTGCTCACCGCCGTGGTCGACGAGCCCACCGGCTACGGCCGGGTGCTGCGCGACGCCGGGGGCGAGGTCACCGGGATCGTCGAGCAGAAGGACGCCACCCCGGAGCAGGCGGAGATCACCGAGATCAACTCCGGGGTCTACGCCTTCGACGCGGAGGTGCTCACCGACGCGCTCAAGCGGCTGTCCACCGACAACGCGCAGGGCGAGCTCTACCTGACCGACGTGCTGTCCATCGCGCGCGCCGACGGCCGCCCGGTGGGCGCGCTGGTGTGCGCCGACCCGTGGCTGGTCGAGGGCATCAACGACCGGGTGCAGCTGGCCCGGCTCGGCGCCGAGCTCAACCGCCGCCTGCTGCTGCGCTGGATGCGCGCGGGCGTCACGATCACCGACCCCGGGTCGGTGCAGTTGGACTGCGACGTGCAGCTGGACCGCGACGTGCTGGTCGAACCCGGCGTGCAGCTGCGCGCCGGGACCACCGTCGGCGAGGGCGCGACCATCGGCCCGGACACCACGCTGACCGGGTGCACCGTGCACCCCGGCGCCTCCGTCGTGCGCACCCACGGCGAGGGCGCGGAGATCGGGCCGGGCGCCTCGGTCGGGCCGTTCGCCTACCTGCGCCCCGGCACCCGGCTGTCCGCCAAGGGCAAGATCGGCGCCTTCGTGGAGACCAAGAACGCCGAGATCGGCGAGGGCACCAAGGTCCCGCACCTGACCTACGTGGGCGACGCGACGATCGGTGCGCACACCAACATCGGCGCGGCCACGATCTTCGTCAACTACGACGGGGTGAACAAGCACCGCACCGTGATCGGGTCGCACGCCCGGACCGGCGCGGACAACACCTTCGTCGCCCCGGTCGAGATCGGCGACGGCGCCTACACCGCCGCCGGATCGACGATCACCCAGGATGTCCCGCCGGGGGCGATGGCCGTCGCCCGCGGCAGGCAACGCAACGTCGAGGGCTGGGTGGCCAGGCGCCGTCCCGGCACCCCGGCGGACGAGGCCGCACAGCAGGCCTTGGCGGAGGAACCGACCACCAATCCGACGGAAGACGCCCGACGACGGACGTCGAACGGGGAGGGACGATGACCGTGAGTGCCATGTCTGCGACCCCGAAGAAGAGCCTCAAGCTCTTCTCCGGTAGCAGTCACCCGGAACTTGCCGAGGAGGTGGCCAAGCAGCTCGACGTAACGGTCACGCCCCAGGCTGCCTACAAGTTCGCCAACGGCGAGATCTTCGTGCGCTACGACGAGTCGGTGCGCGGGTGCGACGCGTTCGTCATCCAGTCGCACTGCAACCCGCTCAACGACGCCATCATGGAGCAGCTGATCATGGTGGACGCGCTCAAGCGCGCCAGCGCCAAGCGCATCACCGTGGTCATGCCGTTCTACGGCTACGCCCGGCAGGACAAGAAGCACAAGGGCCGCGAGCCGATCTCGGCGCGGCTGATCGCGGACCTGTTCAGGACCGCCGGTGCCGACCGCATCATGGCGATCGACCTGCACACCGACCAGATCCAGGGCTTCTTCGACGGTCCGGTGGACCACCTGATGGCGCAGAAGCTGCTGGCCAGCTACATCCGCGACACCTACGTGGACGAGCAGATCACGGTGGTCTCCCCCGACTCCGGCCGCGTCCGGGTGGCGGAGAAGTGGGCCGACGACCTGGGCGGCACCCCGCTGGCGTTCATCCACAAGACCCGCGACCCCAGCAAGCCCAACCAGGTGGTCGCCAACCGCGTCGTCGGTGACGTCGAGGGCCGGCTGTGCGTGCTGGTGGACGACATGATCGACACCGGCGGCACGATCACCAAGGCCACCGAGCAGCTGCTGGCCGCGGGCGCCAAGGACGTGATCATCGCGGCGACGCACGCGGTGCTGTCCGGCCCGGCGGTGGAGCGCCTGTCCTCCTGCGGCGCGAAGGAGGTCGTGCTGACCAACACGCTGCCGATCCCGGAGGAGCGCCGCTTCCCGAACCTCACCGTCCTGTCGATCGCCCCGCTCGTCGCCGAGGCGATCCACCAGGTCTTCGAGGACGGCTCGGTGACGAGCCTCTTCGACGGCCGCGCCTGACCCCCGAGCGCCCAACGGCCCCGGTCCACCTCGGTGGACCGGGGCCGTTCGCCATCCCACCGCCGTCCGCACCCGATCCCTATCGAGGTTGGACGCCCAAGTTCCACCGGAACCGCGAAGGGCGAGCGGGCACTGGTGACGGGCACCTCTCGCCGGTTGAGTCGACGAAGGGTGCTTGTCACCTCAGGCGCTGAGGCCGCACTGCCCGCACCGCCACGCGGGACGGGTCAGACGGTGGTGACGACCTCGTCGTAGTCGAGGCGGGGCAGGCGGTCGAACCAGGCGTTCTCGGCGGGCTTGCCGATGTTGACCACCACCAGGACCTGCTGCTTGCCGTCCGGGAAGAACTCCTGGTTGATCCCCGCCGTGTCGAAGCCGGTCATCGGGCCCGCCGCCAGGCCCGCCGCGCGCACGCCGAGGATGAAGTAGGCGACCTGCAGGCTCGCGTTGAGCTTCGCGTTCTCCGCGCGGAACCCGTCGTCGGCGAAGATGTCCTTCGCGTTCGGGTTGTGCGGGAACACCCGCGGCAGGTTCTCGTGGAACTCGGTGTCGGCGGCCAGCACCGCCACCAGCGGGGCCTTCTCGGTCTTGGCCCGGTTGCCCTCCATCAGGTGCGGCAGCAGGCGCTGCTTGCCCGCCTCGGAGCGCACCAGCACGATCCGCAGCGGCTGCTGGTTCATCGAGGTCGGGGCCCACTTGACCAGGTCGTAGATGGCCTGGACCTGCTCGTCGGACACCGGCTCGTCGGTGAACGCGTTCGCGGTGCGGGCCTCGCGGAACAGCAGGTCCTGCGCTTCGGCGTCGAGCGCGAGGTGCGCCTGGTCGGTAGCGGTCATGACGTCTTCTCCCAAGGGTGTCGTTCGCGGGGGCCGCTTCGGGTGGCGGTCCCACCGCGACAACCTCATTGAAGTTTCAAATATTCCCGGTTCAGGAGAAGACCCCGATCAGTTCGTTGCACGCCACACCGACGAACAGCGCCAGGCACAGGACCAGCATCGTGTTCGACAGCCACCGCGACCGGTGCTCGGCGGGCATCATCGTCTTCGAGTTCAGCAGCACCAGCAGGGTGCCCGCCAGGAACGGCATGAACAGCGCGCCCAGCACGCCGTACACCACGGTCAACTGGAACGGCTTGCCCAGGAACAGCAGCACCATCGGCGGGAAGGTCAACCACAGCAGGTAGATCCGGTACGCGGGGCTGCCCATCCCGGCCTTGTGGTCGTAGTCGGCCGCGGTCTCCGGCGGTGCCTCCTTGGGCAGCCGCCAGGTGCGCCACCAGTCGGCGAACAGCAGGCTGACACCGTTCCACACGCCGATCACCGAGCTGAACGCGACCGCGAAGAAGCCCACCAGGAACGGGATCCGGGCCCACTGCCCGTAGTCCGCGGCCAGCGCGTCGCTGAGCTGCAGCAGGCCCTTGTCCCCGCTGGTCAGGTCCTGCCCGAGCAGGATCTGCGCACCGACCACCAGCATCGCCACCACGAAGATCCCGGTGGTGAGGTAGCCGACGGCGTTGTCCGCGCGCATGAACGGCATCCAGCTCGGCGCCCGCCAGCCCTTGGCGAAGGTCCAGTAGCCGTAGGCGGCCATGGTGATCGTGCCGCCGACACCGCCCATCAGGCCGAGCACGTAGGCGACCGAACCCTCCGGCAGCGTCGGCACCAGACCCCTGCCCAGCTCCAGCAGGTTCGGTCCGACCATCACCGCGGTGCCCACCACGGTCACGAACATGACGCCGACCAGCACCGTCATGATCTTCTCGAGCACCCCGTAGCGACCGAACCAGACCAGCACCAGCCCGAGCAGGCCGCAGATGACCGCCCACCCGGCGACCGGCAGCACCGGGAACAGCGCGTTCAGCGGCAGCGCCGAGGCCGACATCGCGGTGGCGCCGTAGACGAAACCCCACACCACCGCGTAGGCGCCGAAGTAGCCGACCGCCCAGCGCCCCATGGTCCGCCAACCGGCCAGCATGGTCCGCCCGGAGGCCAGGTGCCAGCGCCCCACGGCCTCCCCGAGCGCCAGCTTGAAGAGCGTGCCCAGCACCACCGCCCAGAACAGGACGTACCCGAAGCGGGAGCCGGCGACGAGGGTGGCGACCAGGTCGCCCGCGCCGACACCGGTCGCCGCGGCCATGATGCCGGGGCCGACCTGCTTCAGCCTGGCCTTCCAGGTCGGTGCGGGTGCCTCGGCACCTGGGGTGTTCGTGTCAGCCATGCCGGGAAGCTAACCCGGAGGACCGGACATCACCTGTTCCGGCGACCGAACCGTGATGTCCGGCCGCCCGTCAGTAGCCGACGGTGAAGCGCTGCCGCCGGTGCGCGGGCTCCTCCAGCTCGTCGACGAACGCGATCGCGTAGTCGTCGCCTCCGATCGCGGAGTTGCCGTCGGCGTCGGTGACCAGCACCTCGCCCCCGATCCGGTAGGCGCCGGTGCGCTCGCCCGGCACGTAGGAGCCGAAGGTGGCCGCCGGGCTCAGGTAGAACCAGTCCACCCCCTCCGGCGCCTCGCGCAGCGCCGCCAGCACCTCGGTGTGCGCCCCGGCCTCCGGCTTGTGCTCCGCCGGGAAGCTCGGGAGGTCGATCACCCGCGGGCCGTCCTCGGACACCCGCAGGCTGCCCGCGCCGCCGACCACGCCGATCCGCACCCCGTGCCGCTCGGCGGCGGTGAACAGGGTGGGCAGCGCGTCGAGCAGCTTCGTGCCGTCGGGCATCGGTCGGCCGGGGACCGCCACGACCACCGCGTCCGCCCCGGCCGCCACGTCGAGCACGAAGTCCGCGTCGTGCAGCGAGCCGGCGGCCTTCGGCTCCGGCAGCGGGTCGGCGTTCCGGGCCACCCCGAGCACCTCGTGCCCGCGCCGGACCGCTTCCTCCCGGATCTTGCCGCCCGCGTAGCCGGTGGCGCCGAACAGAACCAGTCGCATCGCATCCTCCTTGGATAAGTACTGGTCAGCGACGATAACCATTGGTTACTGGTAACTTCAAAGTGCGCCAGGAACCCGGCGGTAACCGTCGAGGCGAGCGGCCCAGCAGCGGCCAGGTCACCCAAGCGAAAACCACTATGCGAGCACCGTTTAGACTATTCGGGTTGCCTCGGCGAGGTCGGGACGTTCGCCCGGCGTGATCGGCGCGGTGGCACGGTGGCCGCCGACCCATTCGGTTGGCGCACTGATGTCGCTCATACCCCGGGGTGCCGCCTCGCGGCACCGCGTCGATCTGCTCCAGTAGCGCGCCCCACCGCCGCAGGCCAGCGACCAATTCACGTTCGCCCGACGTCATGAGGAGTGCACCACCGTGTCCGAGGTACGTATCGCCGTCGAACAGCGCACCGAGTTCGGCAAGGGTGCGGCCCGCCGCACCCGTCGCGCCGGCAAGATCCCCGCGGTCCTCTACGGCCACGGCGCCGACCCGAAGCACCTGTCCCTGCCGAGCGTCGAGTTCGCCCGCGCCATCCGCGAGAACGGGCACAACGCGGTCCTCACGCTCGACGTGGCCGGTGCGGACAGCGAGCTCGCGCTGACCAAGACCATCACCAGCCACCCGATCAAGGGCTACATCGAGCACGTCGACCTGCTGCTGGTCAAGCGCGGCGAGAAGGTCACCGTCGCGGTGCCGGTCGTGCTCGCCGGTGACGCCGGCCCCGGCAGCCTGGTCAGCCAGGAGACCACCGAGGTCGAGGTCGAGGCCGAGGCCCTGCACATCCCGGAGCAGCTGGAGCTGTCCATCGCGGGCGCCGAGGTCGGCACCCAGCTGCACGCCTCCGACATCCAGCTGCCGTCGGGCGTGACCCTGCAGTCGGACCCGGAGACGCTGATCGTCAACGTCACCGAAGCCGCCGCGTCGATGGCCGAGGAGCCCGCCGCTGAGGGCGAGGCCGCCGAGGGCGAGGCCGCGGAGGCCTGATCCCCCGAACGTCGGGTGCACGGCGCGCTGCTCCACTCCGGTGGGGCAGCGCGCAGCGCGTCCGCCGCCGGGTGAGCAGAATGGGGTGCCGTCGTGGCACACCCAGGTAGAGCAGGAGACTTCCCGTGACTTCCCCGGACGCGGTTTCGCTGATCGTCGGGCTCGGCAACCCCGGCCCGCGCTACGTCGGCAACCGGCACAACATCGGCTTCCTGGTCGCCGATGAGCTCGCCGACCGGGTCGGCGGGAAGTTCAAGGCGCACAAGTCCGGCGCCGAGGTCGTCGAGGGGCGCCTCGGCGGGGCGCGCGCCGTGCTGGTCAAGCCCCGGTCGTTCATGAACCTCTCCGGCGGGCCGGTGGCCGGTGCGGTGAAGTTCTACAAGGTGCCGCCGGAATCGCTGGTCGTGATCCACGACGAGCTGGACCTGCCGTTCGGCACCATCCGCCTCAAGCGCGGTGGCGGCGAGAACGGCCACAACGGCCTGCGCTCGATCACCAAGTCGCTCGGCACCCGCGACTACGTGCGGGTGCGCTTCGGCATCGGCCGCCCGCCCGGCCGGATGGACCCGGCGGACTACGTGCTGAAGGACTTCGCCACCGTCGAGCGCAAGGAACTGGCGTACTTCATCGACGTCTGCGCCGACGCGGTGGAGGCCGTGGCCACCAAGGGCCTCGAAGCCGCCCAGAACCAGTTCCACTGACCCCCGGCCCGCGCCCCGGGGAACTCCGCGACCTCGATGGGGATCGGAAGCCTGATCCCCGTTGGGATCGCGCGGGACCCCGTCACCCGGCGGGGACGAGGGAGGCGGTGGCGGCGCGGCGGAGCTTGCCGGACGGGGTCTTCGGCAGCGAGCCCGGGGTGAGCACCACGACCGCCGACGGCCGGACCCCGACCGCGTCGACCACGCGGGCCGCGACCTCCTTGCGCAACGCCTTCTCCGCCGCTTCGTCCCCGGCCAGGCGGGACTCCAGCACCACCGCGAACCGCTCGCGGCGACTGCCCGCCTCCTGTCGGACCGCGGCGGCGTTGCCCGCCCGCACCCCTTCGACCGAGCAGGCGGCCCGCTCGATGTCGACCGGGTAGATGTTGCGGCCACCCATGATGATCACGTCCTTGCGCCGCCCGCAGATCACCACCTGCCCGTCCACCAGGTAGCCGTCGTCGCCGGTGTCCAGCCAGCCGTCGACGTCCCGTGTGGACAGCGGTCCGTCTACGGTCAGGTAGCCCGGGGTCACGGCGGCGCCGCGGATCCGCAGCCGCCCGACCTCCCGCTCCCCCAACTGCCGCCCGGCGTCGTCCACGACGTCGACCTCCAGGCCCGGCAGTGGTCCGCCGAGCCGCGCGAACTGCCGCGCCCGCGGGGAATCCGGCGGCACCGGCTCGGCCCGCCGCTGCTGCTCCAGCGCGTCGGCGTCGACCACGTCGACCTCCAGACCCCGCCCGAGCGGCGCGAAGGACACCGCCAGCGTCGCCTCGGCCATCCCGAAGGCGCACACCATGCTGGTCGGGCTGAGCCCGAAGCGGGCGCCCGCGTCGGTGAAGGTCCGCACCGCCGACGGGTCGATCGGTTCCGCGCCGTTGAGCGCGAAGCGGACGCTGGAGAGGTCGAAGTCGCCGTCGTCGGCGCGGGCCATCCGGCGGCCGACGATGGCGTACGCGAAGTTCGGTGCCGCCGTGACGGTGCCGCGGTGCTTGGTGATCAGCTCGGGCCACAGCAGCGGGCGGGCCAGGAAGTCCGCCGGGGTGACCTTGACCGCCGACATGCCGATCGCCATCGGCACGGTCAGGCAGCCGACCATCCCCATGTCGTGGAACAGCGGCAGCCAGGACACCGCCACGTCGCGCTCGGGGTCCAGCTCGGCGGCCTCGACCATCGCCAGCAGGTTCGCGTGCAGGTTGCCGTGGGTGATCCGCACCGCCTTGGGGTCGGCGGTGGAGCCGCTGGTCAGCTGCAGCAGCGCGGTGGCGTCCTCGTCCACCTCGACCGGTCCGGCCAGCGGCGCGGCGTCGGCCGCGGCGAGCTCGGCCAGGTCCCGGTGCGCGATCGAGTTCTCCGCCAGCAGGCCGGAGAGCTGCTCGAACGGCGGCCCCAGCAGCACCAGCCGGGCGCCGATCATCTTCAGCACCCGCAGGGTGTCCTCGGCCCAGTGTGCGAGGTCGGTCCGCGGGGTCGGCTGGTGCAGCATGGTCACGCTGCCACCGCCGAGCCACACCGCCTGCACCGCAGGCGCGATCAGCCCCGGATCAGCGGCCAGGACCGCAACGGCCGTCCCGGGCACCAGCTCGTCATCGAGCGCCCCGGCGATCCGCAGCGCTTCGGAGTGCACCTGACCCCAGGTTCGCAACCGCGGCTGCGCGGGTTCACCCGTGGTGAGCCCCCGCCCGCCGTCACCGGAGTTGCGCTGGGCCGAAGCCACGAGAGCTGCCAAGAACCGACTCATGTGACGCAGCTTACGATCCACCCGATCCGCCGCGCAGCGAGCTCAGCCCAGTTGGTCGGCGAGTTCCATCCAGCGGGTCTCGACGTCGTCCTTCTCCTGGTGGAGGGCACGCAGTTCGGTGTTCAGCTCCGCCAGCCGCTCCGGGTCCGTCGCGGCCTCCGCGAGCTTCTCGTGCAGCTTCTGCTCGCGCTCCGCCAGCTTGTCGAGCTGCCGCTCGCAGCGCGCGAGCTCCTTGCGCGCCGCGTGCTCCTCCGCGCCCGAGAGGCCTCGCGGCTTCGCCGCGTCGGTCGCCTGCTTGCCGACGCTGGTCTCCGCGGCCAACAGCGACTCGCGGCGCTGCAGGTACTCGTCGATGCCACCCGGCAGGTGCGTCAGCCGACCGTCGCCGAACAGCGCGTGCACGCTGTCGCACACCCGCTCCACCAGGTACCGGTCGTGCGAGACGACCACCAGGGTGCCCGGCCAGCCGTCGAGCAGGTCCTCCAGCTGTTGCAGGGTGTCGATGTCCAGGTCGTTGGTGGGCTCGTCGAGGACCAGCACGTTCGGCTCGGCCATCAGCAGCCGCGCCAGCTGGAGCCGGCGGCGCTCACCCCCGGAGAGGTCCTCGACGGGCGTCCACTGACGACCCTTGCCGAACCCGAACTTCTCCCCCAGCTGGGAGGCGGACAGCTCGTACTTGCCGAGGGTGACGCGCTCGGCGACGTCCTCGATCGCTTCCCGCACCCGCCAGTGGCCGGGCAGGTCGTGCAGCTCCTGGGTCAGGTGCGCCAGCCGCACCGTCTTGCCCTCGATGCGCTTGCCCGCGTCGGGCTCGCGCTCGCCCGCGAGCAGCTTCAGCAGCGTCGTCTTCCCGGAGCCGTTGACGCCCACCAGCCCCAGCCGGTCGCCGGGGCCGATGCGCCAGGTCACGCCGTCCAGCAGCGTCCGGTCGGCGACCCGGAGGTCGACGTCCTCCAGCTCCAGCACGGTCTTGCCCAGGCGCCGCTTGGCGAAGGCGACCAGCTCCGCGGAGTCGCGCGGTTCCGGCACGTCGGAGATCAGCGCCTCGGCCGCCTCCACCCGGTAGCGCGGCTTGGAGGTGCGGGCCTTGGCGCCGCGCTGCAGCCAGGCGAGCTCCTTGCGCGCGAGGTTCTGCCGCTTCTCCTCGGCGGCCTGCGCGATGCGGGCGCGCTCGGCGCGGGCGAAGATCCAGTCCGCGTAGCCGCCCTCGTACTGCTCGACGCGGCCGTCGACGACCTCCCAGGTCCGGTTGCAGACGGTGTCCAGGAACCAGCGGTCGTGGGTGACGACCACCAGCGCGCACCTGCGCTCCAGCAGGTGGTCGGCCAGCCAGCGCACCCCTTCGACGTCGAGGTGGTTGGTCGGCTCGTCCAGCACCAGCAGGTCGATGTCGCGGACCAGCGCGGCGGCCAGCGCGACGCGGCGGCGCTCGCCACCGGAGAAGTCCTTGACCGGGGTGTCCAGCCCGAGCTTGGTCATGCCGAGGCCGGTGAGCACGGAGCGCACCTTCGCGTCGGCGGCCCACTCGTGCTCGGCGGTGAAGCCGTGCGGGTCGAGCACCGCGTGCCGCACCGTCGCGTCCTCGGGGAGCTCGGTGCGCTGGGTGACCACGGCCATCCGCAGGTCGCGCGACTGGCTGACCCGGCCGTCGTCCGGTTCGGCGAGACCGGCGAGTACCTCGAGCAGCGTCGTCTTGCCGCCGCCGTTGAGCCCGACGACCCCGATCCGCTCGCCCGCCGACACGCCCAGGGACACCCCGTCCAGCAGCGGGCGCACGCCGTAGCTCTTGTGGACCGATTCGAGATTGACCAGGTTCACCATCGAGTGCTCGTCTACTCCATCAACTGCGTTACGTGGTCAGGGGGATCGCAGTTTCAATTGAAACTGCGATCCGCCGTGGCTGGGGACCGCAGTTTCAATGGAAACTGCAGATCGTTGTCACCCACCAGGAGGTCACCTAGGCGTGGACCTGGGGTGGGGTCGGGCGGTGGGCCGGTTCCTCGGACACGAGCTTCGCGCCCGGCACCGGGCCGTGGGCCACGCGGACCGTCCGGCACACGCCCGCACCGGAGAGCTCCGCCGCCACGCGCACCGCCGAATCCGCGTCCGTGCACAGGAAGGCACAGGTGGGCCCGGAACCGGAGACGATCCCGGCGAGCGCACCCGCCTGCACGCCCGCGCGCAGCGTGCGGCGCAGGTTCGGGCGCAGCGAGACCGCGGCCGCCTGCAGGTCGTTGCCCAGCAGCAGCGCGAGCTGGCGGGGATCGCCGGACGCCAGCGCCTCCAGCAGCGGCTCGACCTCACCAACCCGGTTCGGCCGGGACTCGGCGCGCAGCCGGTCCAGCTCGGTGTAGGCGGCGGGGGTGCTCAAGCCACGCCGGTCGAGCGCGATCACCCAGTGGAAGGTGTGCCGGGCCAGCACCGGGACCAACCGCTCCCCGCGTCCGGTGCCCAGCGCGGTGCCGCCCTGCAAGGAGAACGGGACGTCGCTGCCCAGCTTCGCGGCGAGCTCGCTGAGCTCGTCGCGCCCCAGCTCCAGCCGCCACAGCTGGTTCAGCGCCAGCAGCGTGGCGGCCGCGTCCGCGCTGCCCCCGGCCATGCCCCCGGCAACCGGGATGCCCTTGTTGATCGACAACCGCACGCCGGGCTCCTCCGGGTCCCGACCGCTGTGCTCGGCGAGCAGCTGCACCGCCTTCCACGCCAGGTTGCTGGCCCCGGTGGGCACCGATTCGGCGCCCTCGCCGTGCACCTCGACAACGGGTTCCTCGGCGGCCAGCACGGTCACCTCGTCGGTCATCGACAGCGCCTGGAAGACGGTGACCAGCTCGTGGTAGCCGTCCGGCCTGGCATCCCCGACCGAGAGGTGCAGGTTCACCTTGGCCGGTACGCGAACGGTGATGGGGGTAGGAACCACGGAGAGCACACTTAGAGCGTACGTGCCCGAGGAACCCCACCGCCGACTATGTGGCCACCTTCCCCCACCGCGCGGGTGGTGGAGGCAGCGGAGGGCACCCCCGGACCCGAGGCCCGGGGGTGCCCTCCACCGCTGCTGCCGGTCAGGAAGCCGGGATGACGGCCACGCCGCCCCACTCCTGGTTGATGAAGTCCTTGACCTGCTGCGAGCGCAGCAGTTCGGCCAGCTTCACGATCCGCGGGTCCTTGGCCAGCGCCGGGGTGGTCACCAGGCCGTTGGCGTACGGGTTGCCCTCCGGGCTCTCCACGACCACCGGGTCCTGCAGGTTGGCCTTGATCGCGTAGTTGCCGTTGACCACCGCGGCGGCGGCGTCGTCCACCGAGCGCGGCAGCTGGTCCGGCGAGAGGTCCTTGAAGTCGATGTTCTTCGGGTTCTCCGCGATCGCGGCGTCCAGCCGGGTGCCGACCGCGGCCTCCGGCTTGAGCTTGATCAACCCGCCCTGCTCCAGCAGCTTCAGGCCGCGGAACTGGTTGGCCGGGTCGTTGGACAGCGTCACGGTCGCGCCACCTGGGATCTCCTGCAGCGACTTGAACTGCTTGGAGTACACCGCCAGCGGCTCCAGGTGCACCGGCGCGACCCACTCGAAGTCACCGCCGCGCTGCTTGCGGTACTCCTCCAGGTACGGGACGTGCTGGAAGTAGTTGGCCTCCAGCTCGCCGTGCGCCACCGCCTCGTTGGGCCGGTTGTAGTCGTCGAACTTGACGATCTCGATGTCGATCCCGGCCTGCTCGGCGAGGTTGTCCTTGACGTACTCGAGGATCTCGCCGTGCGGGGTGGGGTTGACCCCGACCCGGATCGGCGCGTTGGGGTCCTCGGCAGCGGTCGGGCCGCCACCGCACGCGGTCAGCGCCAGACCGGCGGCAGCCACCAGGGCAGCAAAGCGCAAACGCATCAGGGGTTGTCCTTTCTGGACGTCAGAACGGGAACGCGTTCCCGGACGAGGGGAGGTCGGGTCACCCGGACCCGGAAGATCAGCCCGCCGCGGTGCGGCGGCGGTCGACCAGCTTGGCCGTGAGGTCGGTGATCAGCTGCATCCCGAACGCCAGCACCGCCAGGACCACCACCGAGCCGTAGAGCAGCCGGTCGTCGTAGCCCTGGTAGCCGTCCTGGATCGCGGTGGTGCCCAGGCCACCGCCGCCGATGGCGCCCGCCATCGCGGCGTAGCCGATCAGCGCCACCGCGGTGACGCCGACCGCGCCGACCAGCGCGGCCCGCGCCTCGCCGAGCAGCACCGTCCACACGATCCGCAGTCTGCTGGACCCGGTGGTGATCGCCGCCTCCACGACGGTGAAGCTGACCTCGCGCAACGCGTTCTGGGTCAACCGCGCGAAGAACGGGATCGCGCCGATGGTCAGTGGCACGATCACCGCGGTGCTGCCGATCGACGTGCCGATCAGCAGCCGGGTGAACGAGGCCAGCACCACCAGCAGCACCACGAACGGCACCGAGCGCACGACGTCGACCACGACGCCGAGCACCCGGTACAGCGCAGGCTTCGGGTTCAGCCCCACCGGCGAGCTCAGGTGTAGCAGGACACCGAGCGGCAGGCCTCCCAGCACTGCCAGCAGGGTGGACACCAACACCATGTACAGCGTGCCGAGCGTTGCCTCACCGAGGATTTCCAAGACCTCCGACCAGGGGGTCACATCAGTCACGCAGCAACTCCGTCAACGCAGACCGGGGCGCGTCGCACGTGCGCGTCCCGCTCGACCATCCACTTCAGCGCGGCCTCCGCGCGCTCGCCGCTCAGGCCGACCTTGAACTTCGCCACCGGCGTGTCGCCGAGGCGGGTCAGCCCGCCGCCGAGGATCGCCAGTTCGACACCGAACCGGCTGGCCGCCTCCGGCAGCAGCGCCCCGACCGCGGCGAAGCCGACCAGCACGACCTCGGCGACCACGTCGTGGCGGCCGTCGGTCGGGCGCAGCGGCTCGGCCTGGTCGGTGGCGGGCAGCAGCGTCGAGCTGACCCGGCTGCCGGGCTCGGCGACCAGGTCGAGCACCTTGCCGTGCTCGACCACGCGGCCGCCGTCGAGCACCGCGACGTCGTCGGCGATCTTGCGCACCACGGCCATGTCGTGGGTCACCACCAGGACGGTGACGCCGAGTTCGGCGCGGGCGCGGTCCAGCACGGTCAGCACCGAGTCGGTGGTGCCGGGGTCCAGCGCGGAGGTCGGTTCGTCGGCCAGCAGCACCGACGGCTTGGCGGCCAGCGCGCGGGCGACCGCGATCCGCTGCCGCTGCCCACCGGAGAGCTGGTCGGGGTAGACCGTGGCCTTGTCGGTCAGCCCGACGAGGTCCAGCAGCTCGCCGACGCGGCTGCGCCGCTGCGGGCCGGACATCCCGGCCGCCTCCAGCGGCAGCGCCACGTTGCCCGCGGCGGTGCGCTGCCGCAGCAGCGAATCCCCTTGCGGCACAACGCCGATCTGTCGGCGCGCGGCGCGCAGCGCCTTGCCGTCGAGGGAGACCAGGTCGGTGCCGTCGACCCGGATGGCGCCCGCGTCCGGCTTCTCCAGCAGGGCGATGCAGCGGGCCAGCGTGGACTTGCCCGCGCCGCTGGGACCCACCACGCCGCACACGGCGCCGGCCGGGATTTCCATGGTGACGCCGTCGAGGGCGCGCACGGTGCCGTTGTTCTGCTGGAAGGACTTGGTCAGGTTCTCGACTGTGATCACGATCGGCTCCACATCAGCTCGCGACGGCCGCGCTCCGCGCAGGGAGCAGCAGGCCAGGGAACTTCGGAAAGGGAGGGGAAGAGCTGGGTCACATCTCGCGACGACAGGCGGTGGTGGTGCGCCGCCCGTGGTCGATGACGCGACGCTGCGTCAGCAGCCTCCGGATGTGGCTTTGCGATGACCGGGCCGACAGCGACCGGGTGTGCTCCGCGGGCGGGCCGGCTAACAGCGCGTTGGAATCCACAGCTACTCCATCGGTCCTGGCGTTAGCACCTGCCCGTCGGGTGGTTGCTGCGGCGTCTGGGAGCCAGGTCTCTCGGCCGCTCGGGATGGATTTCCCGGATAGTAGACCCCACTGGCGGATTCCAGCGCAAGTTGATAGTCGTCACTTTCCGGAATCGTTCGCCAAATCACACACCCGGACGAGCGGGAATTTCTCCGCCACACCACGCGTTAGCAGTGACTCCTAGTAGCGGATTGACCCCGCCTGGCAAGCACCCGGACGAGTGGTTCAGCGGTCGCCCGCGACCTCGGCGATGCGCGCGAAGTCGGCGATCCGCAGCTGCTCCCCGCGCGCCGTCGGGTCGACGCCCGCGGCCCGCAGCAGCTCCTCCGCCTGGGCGGCGGACCCGGCCCAGCCGGACAGCGCGCCGCGCAACGTCTTGCGCCGCTGCGCGAAGGCCGCGTCCACCACGCGGAAGACGTCCTCGCGCTTGGCGCCCGACGGCGGGTCGACGCGGTGGAACGACACCAGCCCGGAGTCCACATTGGGCACTGGCCAGAACACCTTGCGCGGCACCGGGCCCGCGCGCCGCACGTCGGCGAACCACGCGGCCTTCACGCTGGGCACGCCGTAGACCCGGCTGCCGGGCTCGGCGGACATCCGGTCGGCGACCTCGGCCTGCACCATGACCAGCCCGTGCTCCAGGCTCGGCAGCTCGGCCAGCAGGTGCAGCACGACCGGCACGGCGACGTTGTAGGGCAGGTTGGCGACCAGCGCGGTGGGCGGCGCGGGGAAGTCGGCGGCGCGGACGCGCAGCGCATCGGCTTCGAGCACGGTGAGCCGGTCGGCCAGCGCCGGGGCGAACTCGGCGGCGGTGCGCGGCAACCTGGCGGCCAGCACCGGGTCGATCTCCACGGCGGTCACCGCGCCCGCAGCGGGCAGCAGGGCGAGCGTCAGCGAGCCGAGGCCGGGTCCGACCTCCAGCACGACGTCGTCGGCGGTGACCGACGCTGAGGACACGATGCGCCGCACCGTGTTCGGGTCGTGCACGAAGTTCTGCCCGAGCTTCTTCGTCGGCCGGATGTCCAGCTCCTCGGCCAGCCGACGCACGTCGGCCGGGCCGAGCAGCGCCGCCTGCTGGTCGTCCACAGACAAAACGTACCCGCACCCCACCCAACAGCCCCGACCAGGTGCGGCGACGTCGGAGGGCAGCAGCTGGTGAAGGGCACCTCCCGCCGATCGGGCCGACGAGAGGTGCCCTTCACCGCAGTCGAGGGCGCTGAGGGTCCGCTACCCGCACCGCCGCGCGGGACGGGGCTGGAGCCGTCAGCTCAGGCCGAGCTTGGACGAGCAGCCGGGCCAGGCGCCGTAGCCGCCACCGCGGGCGGCGCGGACCTTCTCCGCGACCGCGATCTGCTGCTCGCGGCTGGCCTGGTGGGGGTACGGCGCGTACTGGTCGCCGCCGTAGGCGTCCCAGGTGGACTTGTTGAACTGCAGGCCGCCGTAGTAGCCGTTGCCGGTGTTGATGGCCCAGTTGCCGCCAGCTTCGCACTGCGCCAGCTTGTCCCAGACCCCGCTGGTCGGCGGCTGCTTGCCACCGACGCGCACGACCTTCTCCTGCGCTTCCTTGGTGACCTTCTCGCCGACGACCTCCCGGCCGACCTCCTCGCCGTTGCGGGTGGTCACGCGGGTGGTCACGATCTTCTCGCCGGGCACGCCGGGGAACTCGACCCGCTCCTCGCCCTTGAACATCGTGTTGTCGACGATCTCGCGGACCGGCGGCTGGACCGGCGTGGTCACGTTGATCACCGTGCTGCCGGTGCGGGTGATACGCACCTCGGCACCGGTGACCAACCGCTGGTCGCCGCCCGGGGTGATGGTGTCCTCGGCGCCGAGCTGGAGGTTCTGCTCCTTGAGCAGCTCATCGATGTTGGCCGCGGTGGTGGTCAGCTGCCGCGGCTCACCGGCGCCGTCGATGAGGGTGATGTCCTTGCTGGTCTTGATGACCAGCTCCATGCCCTCGCTCGGCACGGCCATGCTGCGGTCAGCGGACAGCCAGGCGCCCTCGGTGGGCACGCCGAGCTGCTGCAGCGCCTGCCCGACGGTGACCGAGCGGACCCACTCCTCGCGGACCTCGCCGTCGACGTTGAGCGTGAGCAGCCGACCGCGGTCGAGCGTGATGGTGTCGCCGTGGCCGACCTTGGCCTGCGGGGACGGGCTCAGCGCATCGTGCTGGCCGATCGTGATGCCCTCGTCCTCGAGGACCTCGGCGACGGTGCTCTCGTAGGTGTTGACGGTGCGCTCTTGCCCGTCGACCTCGACGGTCACCGACTTGTCCATCGCGGCGGCCGCGCCGCCGGTGCCGGTGAGGGTGAGCAGCACGCCAGCGACCGCGCCCTTGAGGAAGCGTCGCTTCCAGACGGTGATCGCCTCGACCGCCTCCTGCGGCGGGGCGGCGCCCGGCTCGGCCTCCGGCAGTTCTTCCGGCAGGACCAGCGGCGGCAGGACGACGGTCTCGGCGTTGATCAGCCGGATGACCTCGTCGACGTCGATCTCGGCGGTCGCGAGCACGTCCTCGGCGTCCGGGCCGAGAGCCTCGTAGATGTCCTCCGGGGTGATGTCCAGGGCGCCCGGCGGGAAGCTGGGGTGGTCCTCGGCCGGGTAGCGCTCAGTCTCGGGCCGGTCCAGCAGACCGACCGCGGTGTGCTGCTCAGCGGCCTGGACCGGGGTGAACCAGTCCGTTGCAGAGTCGAAGGAATCGGCCCAGTAGCCCTCGGCCTGGTGGCCGGGATAGCTGGGCTCGCCGCGTCCGTTCACAGGGTCGTTACCTCCCGAAGGCGGAAGTCGCGCTGATGCGGGAGGGCGTCGGGCGAGACGGTGTCATCGCTCAACTCCTTCGTTCCCGCAGGCGCACAACCTTCGTGCTTCGTGTCTGTATCCGACTCCCGCAAGCCAACTGCCGTCCTAGCCGACCGGGGCACCCTTGCCCACGGCCCGCTTCCCCGACGTACACCGGCGAGACTAACGGGCGTTCCCCATGACTGGTTGTCATCGGTTACGAGGCCGAGACTCTAGCGTGATCAACCGGTGCAGCCAAGCACCCGGTTCCCGCATGTGACCTGCGTTACGCCGGTTTGCCAGGCAACCAACCACGATCAGTAAGCAAGATCGCCCAAAATTGCCCCGTTCAGGGGTACCAGGGCGGGGGCGTTAACTGATTCCCGCCGAACCTTGGTGATGTAACACACGGGGCTGACAACGCAGCGGAACGGCCGTTCCTCGGCCCCGCGACGCGAGCCCGGCCCGAGCGCGCTGCGTGCTCGGGCCGGGCTCCCCTCCCCTCACCGTGGGAACCGCGTCCCAGGGCGAGTCGTGAACGTCACCTCGGCAGTCCCAGCTTCCGCGCGCAGGCGGGCCAAGCCCCGTATCCGCCTCGCTCCGCGCGCAGCACCTCGGCGATCACGATCTGCTGCTCGCGCGTCGCCCGGTGCGGGTAGCGGTTGAACCGCTCGCCGCCGTGCGCCTTCCAGGTCGGGCGGCTGAACTGCAGGCCGCCGTAGTAGCCGTTGCCGGTGTTGATCGACCAGTTCCCGCCGGACTCGCACTGCGCCAGCCGGTCCCAGACCCCGGCGGCCGCCGCGGAGCCCGGCGACACCGCCGCCACCGACGCCGCGCCCGAGAGCACGATGGCCGCCGCAGCGGTCGCCTTCGCGAAATCACCGAACTTCATCGCAATCCTGACTGCTGTGCCTCCGGGCAGGAGGGCCTCCGCCAGCGAGTGGTGGAGTTCGGGGGGTGCCCTCCACCCCGGCTTCCACAGTGGACGGTAAGGATGGCGCGGCGGACTGCAAGCGGGCGTGCGTCAACACCCGTTAGCAGGGAACGGCGAGTGAGGGAACGCGGCCCCGGGTTACACCTGATCGAGGCCGAAGAGCCGCTCGGCGGTGGCGGTTGTGGCTACCACCAGTTCCTCCAGCGTCATCCCGCGGAGTTCGGCGAGGTCCCGCAGGGTGTAATTGACGCAGTAGGGCTCGTTCGGCTGGCCGCGGAACGGGTGCGGGGTGAGGAACGGCGCGTCGGTCTCCACCACCAGCTGCTCCAGCGGCACCAGCTGCGCCGCCTCGCGCAGGCCCCGGGCGTTGGCGTTGCGGAACGTCGCGGTCCCGGCGAACGAGAGCACGTACCCGGCGTCCACGCAGGACCGCGCGAACTCAGCGTCACCGGAGAAGCAGTGGAACACCACCTTCTCCGGCGCGCCCTCCTCGGTGAGGACGCGCAGGATGTCCTGGTGCGCGTCGCGGTCGTGGATCATCAGCGGCTTGCCGCTGCGCTTGGCCAGGTCGATGTGCCAGCGGAACGCCTCCTGCTGCGGCTCCGGCGGCGAGTAGTCCCAGTAGTAGTCGAGGCCGGTCTCGCCGACCGCGACCACCCGCGGGTGCTGGACCAGCTCCTCCAGCGTGCGGCGGTCGGCGTCGTCGAAGTCCTTGGTGCGGGTGGGGTGCAGGGCGACCGCGGCGAACACCCGGTCGTCCCAGGAGGCGGCCTCGACCGCCCACTGCGCCGAGGAGATGTCGTCGGCGACGGTCACCACCCGGCCGACCCCGGCGGACTCCGCGCGGTCCACGACGGCCCGCACCTCGTCGGGCGTCTTCGCGCCGCAGGCGTCCAGGTGGGTGTGCGCGTCCACCGCAGGCGCTGGCAGCGCCTCCGGCACCGGCGGCAGCTCCCGCTTCCGGTCCCGCTTGCTCATCACACCTCTCCTGCGCGTGACCTCGCAGTTTCAATTGAAACTGCGATCCGCCGTGGCTGGGAACCGCAGTTTCAATTGAAACTGCGGCTTGGACGCCGGGCGAGGGGCACCCGCGTCGGACGCCCCTCGCCCCGACAGGGCTTCAGTCCACGATCGGGGCCCACTCCGGGCCGGTCTCGGCCAACTTCGGGTCCAGCTTGGCGAACAGCGGCGTCGGCTTGCTCAGCGGCCTGCCGACCTCGATGTCAGTGGAGCGCCACGCCGCCTGCTCGGCCGCGTACTCGCCCATCAGCACCGGGTACTCGATGCTCGCGTCGTCCAGGTCCGGCACCTCGCGGATCTCCGGCTGCGCCGACCAGACCCCGGTGCCGCCCAGCAGCTCGTGCACCTTCTGCGCCGAGTGCGGCAGGAACGGGGTGAGCAGCGTGTTGGCGTCCGAGACCACCTGCAGCGCGGTGTGCAGGACGGCGTCGCGCCGGTCCGGGTCCTCCTTGAGCTTCCACGGCTCCTGGTCGGACAGGTACTTGTTCGCCGCCGACACCACGCGCATCGCCTCCTGCGCGGCCGCCTTGAACCGGGACCGCTCCAGGTGCCCGCCGACGGTGCCGAAAGCGTTGCGGGACAACGCCTTCAGTTCCTCGTCCGCGGCCTGCGGGGTGGTCGGGGCGGGCACCGCGCCGTTGTTCTTCGCGGCCATCGAGATGGAGCGGTTGACCAGGTTGCCCCACTCGTTGGCCAGCTCGAAGTTGGTGCGGCGGACGAACTCGTCCCAGGTGAAGTCGGTGTCCTGGTTCTCCGGACCGGCCACCGAGATGAAGTACCGCAGGGTGTCCGGGCCGAACTCGCGCAGGAAGTCCCGCACGTAGATCACCGTGCCGCGGGAGGTGGAGAACTTCGACCCGCTCATGGTGAGGAACTCGCTGGAGACGATCTCGTCCGGCAGGTTCAGCTCGCCGAACGGCCCGGCCGAGCCGCCCTTGTCGCCCTGGCCGTTGTGGCCCATCAGCAGGGTCGGCCAGATCTGGGCGTGGAAGGTGATGTTGTCCTTGCCCATGAAGTAGTAGCCCTTGGCCGACGGGTCGGTCCACCACTGCTTCCAGGCGTCCGCGTCGCCGGTCCGGCGGGCCCACTCGACGCTGGCCGACAGGTAGCCGATCACCGCGTCGAACCACACGTAGAACCGCTTCATCGGCTGGTCGCGCCAGCCGTCCAGCGGGATCGGCACGCCCCAGTCCAGGTCGCGGCTGATCGCGCGCGGCCGCATGTCCTCGACCAGGTTCTGCGCGAACTTGAGCACGTTCGGGCGCCAGCCGGTGCGGGTGGACAGCCACTTGCCCAGCGACTCGGTGAACGCGGGCAGGTCCAGGAACAGGTGCTCGGTCTCCACGAACTCCGGCTTCTCGCCGTTGATCCGGGACACCGGGTTGATCAGGTCGGCCGGGTCGAGCTGGTTGCCGCAGTTGTCGCACTGGTCACCGCGGGCACCGTCGTAGCCGCAGATCGGGCAGGTGCCCTCGATGTAGCGGTCCGGCAGCGTGCGGCCGGTGGACGGGCTGATCGCGCCGGTGGTGGTCTTGGGCACCACGTAACCGTTGCGGTGCAGCGCGAGGAAGATCTGCTGGACAACGTCGTAGTGGTTGCCCGTGGTGGTGCGGGTGAACAGGTCGTAGGACAGGCCGAGGCCCTGCAGGTCCTCGGCGATGACCCGGTTGTACTTGTCGGCCAGCTGCCGGGTGGTCAGGCCTTCCTTCTCCGCCTGCACCGAGATGGGGGTGCCGTGCTCGTCCGTGCCGGACACCATGAGCACCTGGTTGCCCGCCATTCGCTGGTAGCGCGAGAAGACGTCCGAGGGCACACCGAAGCCGGAGACGTGGCCGATGTGCCGCGGACCGTTGGCGTAGGGCCAAGCCACAGCGGTCAACACAGAGGCACTCATGCCGACCAGACTACGGTTCCACCCCCCACGACCTCGAACGGGTTCCCTCCAGCAGCTGGTCCACGTGGCGGCCCCGGAAGCGCGCCCTCAGCGCCCTCGGCTGAGGTGGGGGGGACCTCCCGCCGACCCAGCCGGCGAGAGGTCATGCGAGGTCGGCGCGGAAGAGGTCGACGTTGTACGGGCCCCACTGGGTGAGGGTGAAGTAAATCGCCGGGCGGTCCGCCGACCACGGGTGCTGGAAGCCGCCGTAGAGGCCCGGGTACCGCGTGCCCGGCACCAGGACCTCGCCCGCGGTCCACGGGCCGGTCAGCTCCGGGGCGGTGCGCAGCACGACCGCCGCGCGGTGCTCGTCCAGGTGCACCGCGAACCACTGGCCGAAGTGCCGGTTGAACTGCACCGACAGTTCCGCCACCGGGGCGCTGAGCACCGGCGCCGCGGCGTGCTCGGCACGGCTCCACCCGCTGCCCGTCCAGTACTCGTAGGCCGCCGGTTCCAGCAGGTCGTCGACGCCGACGCGGGCCAGGTACCCGGCGCCGAACCGGCCGCTCGGGGTGCCCAGCAGGTGCACCCGTCCGTCCAGCACCCCGGCGAAGGCCACCATCTGGAACGGGTGCCCGCCCGGGTCGCGCCGCCGGAACCGGCTCAACCAGCGCTGCCCGCGGTTCGGCCACACCGCGGTCGCCGACTTGGTCCAGGTGCGGCCGCCGTCGTCGGAGTAGGCCAGCGCCCCGTAGTTGGTGTGCCACACGCCGGGCATCCCCCAGCGGCGCACCGACATGTAGTGCAGGTAGTTGCGGCCGCCGACGGCGATCCCCGAGGTCGGGATGACGGTGTGCTCGCGCACGCCGGTCCGGTCGGCGGGCAGGAACTGGCCCGCCGCGCCGTCCTCGCGCGGCAGCACCCAGTCGAACTCCAGCCCGGCGTCGAGATCGGTGCTGGTGGACCGGGCGAGGACGTTGAAACGCCAGTCGGCACGCTTCGGACCGGCGCCGTGCCCGCCCCACCCCTCGCCGTAGGTGTCGCCGAACGCGACCAGGACACCGCCGCGCCCGTCGTCCCACATGATCCCCAGGTCGGTGGCGGTGATGCCGAACCGGCTCGCGGTGCGGTTGCCGGAGTCCTCGCCGGTGATCCGGGTGACCCTCGTCGCACCCCGCACGCGCACCACACCGCCACCGTACGCGGGGTGGCCAGCCCGGATGCCCCGCAGGTCATACTGGCGCCGTGCCGGTTTTCACCCAGTCGATCGACGGGGCGGCGAGCGCCGAGCAGGTGCTGCGCCGCTTGGCGGTTCGCGCACGCCGCCGTGGGCTGCCGCCGCCCGCCGCGCTGACCGGCGACTGGTTCGGCGGCTCCGCGGTGCTCGCCCCGTCGGTGCGGATCGACGCCACCCCGCCCGAGCGCGCCTTCTCCACGGTGGACACCGCGACGGCGCACGCCGAGCCGGGCCCGGTCGGCGGCGGCTGGATCGGCTACCTCGGCTACGGCCTCACCGACCCCGGGAGGCACGCGCGACCCCGGCGGTTGCCCACCGCCGCGTGGGGCTGGGCCGACCACGTGCTGCGGCGCGACGCGGGCGGGCAGTGGTGGTTCGAGGCGCTGGCCCCGGCGGAGCCGGAGCTGGTCGCGGAGCTCGCCGAGGTGGTCGCGGCGGAGTCCGCGCCGCCCGCGGAGTGGACGGCTGGCCCGGTCCGGCAGCCGGACGCCGACGAGCACGCCAAGGCGGTGCTGGGCTGCGTCGAGGAGATCGGCGCGGGCGAGATCTTCCAGGCCAACATCTGCAGCCGGTTCGAGGTGCCGTTCCAGGGCGACCCGCTGGAGGTGTTCGCCCTGGGCAGCGCACGGTTCCAGCCCGCTCGGGCCGCCTACGTGGCGGGGTCGTGGGGCGCGGTGGCGTCGCTGTCCCCGGAGCTGTTCCTGACCCGGCGCGGGCGCGTGGTGCACTCCAGGCCGATCAAGGGCACGCTGCCGCGCCGGGGGCCGCAGGACGACGGCAACGCCGACCTGCTGCGCGCGTCGGTCAAGGACGTCGCGGAGAACGTGATGATCGTGGACATGGCCCGCAACGACCTGGGCCGGGTGGCCGAGGTCGGGCGGGTCACCGTGCCGAGGCTGCTGGACGTGCAACCGCACCCGGGCGTGTGGCACCTGGTCTCGGACGTGCGCGCGGAGGTGCCCGCGGAGCTGCCGAACTCGGCGCTGCTGGCCACGGCGTTCCCGCCCGCGTCGGTGACCGGCGCGCCGAAGGTGCGCGCGCTGGAGGTCATCGCCGAGCTGGAGTCCCAGCCGCGCGACGTCTACTGCGGCGCGGTCGGCATGGTCTCGCCGGTCGCGGGCCTGGAGCTGAACGTGGCGATCCGGACGTTGGAACACGCCGACGGCGTCCTGCACCTGGGCGTCGGCGGCGGCATCACCGCGGACTCCGACCCCGACCGCGAGTGGCAGGAGGTCCTGGCCAAAGCTGCGCCCGCCCTCAGCCTCCTCACCCCCGACGACGAACCACCCCGGGCCGGTCAACGCGATTCCCCTTGAGGATGACGTGCGATTTCGAGGGAAGTGGGACGTCCGGTCTCCAGTGAGGTGATCTCCCCGGACCCGCACAGGCGAGTCGCCGGATGACTCACAGTTTCAACTGAAACTGTAAACCCAGGTGAGTGCCGAAACCGCTTCCGCCGACGCCCAGCGCCGGTCGCGCGATGAAGGACGTCCTTCTCCGGCCGGTGAAGGGTGCCTTCACTGCGGGTGCGCAAGAGTGGTGACGCGTCGCCGGGGGATGGGGACGGTTACAGTTTCAACTGAAACTGTAACCACCGGTGTGTCGGGCACCCGACACACCGGTGATGCGTCGGGACGCTTGCTGAGAATCGCGGATCTGCCGGGACAAACCGAGCTGCGGAACATGATTAGGCGCGAGGAAGAGCGACCGCTCGTCGATCAAGGCGTGGTGCGCGCCTGACCGTGGTGGGGGTCGGGCTGCGCCGGGTCCACCAGGCCAGAGCGCGCAGGAGGCAGGGCAGCGCCGGACCCACCAGATCAGGGCGCGCAGGGGGCGGGGTCAGCGGCGGGATTCGAGGACTGCGTCGTAGAGCTCCTTCTTGCGGACTCCGGCGAGGTCCGCGACCTCGGCGACCGCGTCCTTCAGGCGGACCCCTTCGGCTGCGCGCTGCTCCACCTGGTCCACCAGGTCCGCCGGGTCGGTCGCCTTGAGCTCGGCTCCGCCGAGCACCACGGTGATCTCGCCGCGCACGCCTTCGGCAGCCCAGGCCGCCAGCTCCGCGAGGCTGCCGCGGCGGATCTCCTCGTAGGTCTTGGTCAGCTCGCGGCAGACCGCCGCTCGCCGCTCGCCGCCGAGCACCTCGACCGCGTCGGCCAGCGCGTCGGCGAGCCGGTGCGGCGCCTCGAAGAACACGCAGGTGCGTTCCTCCGCCGCCAACCGGC
>NZ_JBEPDU010000005.1:0-193445 GCF_040300525.1 Saccharopolyspora sp. NPDC000359
ACGACGGCGGAGGTCCAGCTCCCGGACCGCGTCCCCAACGGCTTCCACGGCAACTGGGTCCCGACCGGGGCCTGAGGGGTCGTGAGTGCGTAACAGTGTTCCAACCCTGTTTCGCACTCACGACCCCTGACCTGCAGGAACGCGTGCGCATCTCCGACCGCGCGACGCAGCTCTTCCTGGAGCAGGGCTTCGAGGGGACGACGATCGCGGAGATCACCGAGTCCGCCCGCGTCTCCAAGAAGACCGTCACCAACGACTTCGCCCACAAGGAAGACCCGGTCCTCGGCCACCAGGACGAGTTCGTCGGTCCGCTGGCCAGCGCGGTGACCACCCGCCAGCCCGGTGAGCCCGCACCGGCAGCGCCCCGCTGCTCCTCCGAAGCCATCGCCGAGCAGAACCCGGTCGCGGGCTGCGCGGGCCCGGACTCCAGCCGCATGATCTCGGAGAGCCGCACCCTGGGAACCTGCCTCCGCACCCCGCACGACCAGCGCGAACAAGCCCTGGAACACCCTCGTCTCCCTTGTTCACCGAAGGTCGCGTTCGTGCAGGTCAGGACTCGTGAGTGCAAACGGTGGCAAGAACAACCGTCGCCACTCACGAGGTGGTTGCGCAGGGTCGTGAGCGGGGATGGTCGTGGGAACCACCGTTGCCGCTCACGAGGGGGTCGTGAGCGCGAAACAGGGCTGGAACACTGTTACGCACTCACGACCACCGGGCGCTGATCCGCCGCCAGCAGTCCATGCAGGTTTTCTCGCGGATTGGATCCACTCCGACTCCGGCGGGCGGCAACTGTGTCGAAGTCGGGTGGCGGACGTCCAGCTACAGGCCTCTCAACTACCACTGCGTTGAGGTCGGGATTGGCATTGACGGTGTTGGGATTCGGACACCATGGATCGCGGTGGTGGGCGGTCAGCCGTCGCTCCTGCTCGGTGGCGGGATTTCCTGCGTGCGGACATGGGCGGCGCGCTCGACGGCTGGACCAGGTCCCGTGACGAGCGAAGGGCCCCTTCGACCAGTTATGCCGGTCGAAGGGGCCCTTCAGCAGGTTGTTCGGGTGCTCAGCCCGCGAGCTTGCGGAGCTCCGGGAGGAGCAGGCGGAGGGCTCGGCCTCGGTGGGAGTCCGCGTCCTTCTCCTCGGGCGAGAGCTCGGCGCTGGTCCGGGTCCCGCCCTCGGGGACGAAGATCGGGTCGTAGCCGAAGCCGTTGGTGCCGCGCTCCTCGCGGATCACCGTGCCCCGCCACTCCCCCCGGACCACCGCCTCCGCACCGTTCGGGTGGACCAGGGCCGCCGCCGAGACGAAGGCAGCGCCGCGGCGCTCGTCGGGGACGTCCTGGATCTGGCCCAGCAGGAGGTCCAGGTTCGCCTGGTCGTCGCCGTGCTTGCCCGCCCAGCGGGCCGACAGGACGCCCGGCATGCCGTTCAGCGCGTCCACCGCGAGGCCCGAGTCGTCCGCGATCGCCGGGAGGCCGGTGGCCTTCGCCGCGTCCGCCGCCTTGGCCAGCGCGTTCTCCTCGAACGTCGCGCCGGTCTCCGGGGCTTCCGGGAACTCCGGGACGTCGGCCAGGCCGATGACCTCGACGCCGGTCACGCCCTCGGCTTCGAGGATGCGGCGCAGCTCCACCAGCTTCTTCTGGTTGCGGGTGGCCAGCAGGACGCGGCTCATGCCTTGGCCCCCGGCAGTTCGCCCGGGTACGGGGCGGACAGCGCCTCGGCCTGGACCTGGGCGAGCTTGGCGCAGCCGTCCAGCGCGAAGTCGATCATCTTGTCCATCGTGGACCGGGTGTAGGTGGCGCCCTCGCCGGTGCCCTGCACCTCCACCAGCGTGCCGTGGTCGGTGGCCACCACGTTCATGTCCACCTCGGCGCGCGAGTCCTCCTCGTAGGGCAGGTCCAGGCGCACCCGGCCGTCCACCACGCCGACGCTGACCGCGGCGATGGAGCAGGACAGCGGCTTCGGGTCGGACAGCCGACCGGCCGCGCCCAGCCAGGTCACCGCGTCCGCCAGCGCCACGTAGGCGCCGGTGATCGCGGCCGTGCGGGTGCCGCCGTCCGCCTGGATCACGTCGCAGTCCAGCGCGATGGTGTTCTCGCCCAGCGCCGCCATGTCGATGCAGGCGCGCAGCGAGCGGCCGATCAACCGGCTGATCTCGTGGGTGCGGCCACCGATGCGGCCCTTCACCGACTCGCGGGGGCTGCGCGTGTTGGTCGACGACGGCAGCATCGCGTACTCGGCGGTCACCCACCCCAGCCCGGAGCCGGTCCGCCAGCGCGGGACGCCCTCCTGGACGCTGGCCGCGCACAACACCCGCGTCCGGCCGAACTCCACCAGCACCGAACCGGCTGGCCAGTCCTGGTACCCGCGCGTGATCCGCACCTCTCGGAGCTGGTCGTCGCTCCGCCCATCAGCTCGTGCCACGCCCCAACCCTAAGCCCGCCCCGGACCTCCCCCAGTCAAGGGGCTGGCGATTCGCGCGACCAGACGTCGCGGACGTCCGGCTCCCGCTCCTCGTTGCGCCGCCCGTCGGAGTGCTCGACGGCGACGAACCCGTGCCACTCGTAGAACCGGCGCGCCGGGGTGTTGACCTGGAAGGTCCAGCGCTCCAGGCCGTCTGGCCGACGGCCTTTTGGCAGGTCGACGAGCTGATCACCCAGTCCCCGGCCGCGCTGCGGCGGGTCGGGGTGGAGCTGCGCCAGCTCCGCCCTGCTCCTCCGCCACCCAGCACTCGTGGTCCGACACGACGACGTGCGCGAACCAGCTCCGCACCTCGTCGGAATGTGCCCGCCGCACCATCGGCAGGGCGGAGGAGGAGGAACGCAACCACACCTCGGCCATGTCGAGCGCGTCGGCGCCGGTGGCGCGGCGGAGCAGCACGTCAGATGTCATAGGTGCGGTCGGCCGCGACCAGCTCGGTGGGGCCGTCGAAGACCGCCTTCGCCTCGCTGAGGATCGTGTCACCGTCCGCCCACGGCACGACGTGGGTGAGCAGCAGGCGGCGGGCTCGCGCCGTCTTCGCCACCTCCGCTGCTTGGCGGCCCGACAGGTGCACCCCCTCCGGGGAGTCCGGGAAGTCCGCCCACGACGCCTCGGACAGCAGCACGTCGGCGTCCGCGGCCAGGTCCGCCAGCTGCGGGCACGGGCCGGTGTCGCCGGTGTAGGCCAGCACCTTGCCCTCCGCCGACACGCGGTAGCCCCACGACTCGCACAGGTGCGCCACCGGCACCGCCTGCACCTCGAACGGGCCGATGCGCACCGGATCCGCCGACACCGGGATGAACTCGAACACGTCCGACAGATCCGTTTCGGCCCGCTCCGCGGCGCTCGGCGCGTAAAGCGCGGCGAAGCGCTGCGGGGCTTCCTCCGGCGCGATCACCGGGAGCCGCGCGGTGCCGTAGCTGGGCGGGTTCGGGTGGTAGCGGCGCAGCACCGCCAGCGCGCCGAAGTCCGCGCAGTGGTCCGGGTGCAGGTGGCTGAACAACAGCGCGTCCAGCGCGAACGGGTCGATGAACCGCTGCATCGCGCCGAGCGTGCCGTTGCCCAGGTCGAGTGCGATGCGCGTGTCGCCGGACTCCAGCAGGTACCCGGATGAAGGCGAATCCGGGCCGGGGAAGCTCCCGGAGCAGCCGAGGATCGTCAGCTTCATGCGGTCGAGCTTGACACGACCAGCTGCCGAACGGCATCGCTGCTGACCGCTGGACCGAGGAACCGCGCCGCCAACCGGGCGAACCGGTCGGGCGCGCCGGTGGCTCGGAACTCGTGCCCGGGGGCCCCGTCCGGCGCTGCGAGCAGGTCGTTCTCGGTCAGCACCCGCACCACGTCCTTGGCGGTCTCCTCCGCGCTGGAGACGAGCGTCACGTGATCGCCCATCGCGAGCTGCAGCACACCCGTGAGCAACGGGTAGTGCGTGCAGCCGAGCACCAGGGTGTCCACGTCGGCCTGCTGCAGCGGGTCGAGGTAGCTCTGCGCCAGCCCGAGGATCTGCCGACCGGTGGTGATGCCCCGCTCGACGAAGTCCACGAACCGCGGGCAGGCCACCGTGGTCAGCTCGATGTCCGGCGCGGCGGTGAACGCGTCGTCGTAGGCGCGGGAGCGGATCGTGGCGCTGGTGCCGATCACGCCGATGCGGCGGTTGCGGGTGGTCGCCACCGCGCGCCGCGTCGCGGGCATGACGACCTCGACCACCGGGATCGAGTAGCGCTCGCGGGCGTCGCGCAGGCAGGCTGCGGACGCGGTGTTGCAGGCCAGCACAAGCGCCTTCACGCCCTCCTCGACGAGCGAGTCGGTGAGGGCCAGGGTGCGGGCGCGGATCTCCGCCAGCGGCATCGGGCCGTAGGGCGCGTTGGCGGTGTCGCCGACGTAGCGCACGGATTCGGCGGGCAGCTGGTCCATGATCGCGCGGGTCACGGTCAGCCCGCCGACGCCGGAGTCGAAGATCCCGATCGGGGCGTCAGTCACCCGGCCAGTGTGCCAGGCTCACCGCCGGTGACCTGCCGACGCGTGCTGCGCGCCACCAGCCACGCGGCCAGCAGACCGCCGAGCGCGCCGAACAGGTGGCCCTCCCAGGAGATGCCGGGTTGGCCCGGCAGCACGCCCCACAACATGCCGCCCCAGTAGAAGAACAGCACCACCGCGACCAGGATCTGCGCGACGCTGCGCTGGAAGAAGCCGCGCACCAGCAGGAACACCATCCAGCCGAAGATCACCCCGGACATGCCGATGTGGAAGGCGGAGGCGCCCACCAGCCAGGTGCCCAGCCCGCCGATGATCCAGACCGTCGCGGTCACCGCGATGAACTGGCCCAGGCCCCCGGCCAGCACCAGCCAGCCGAGCACCAGGAACGGCAGCGTGTTGGCCCACAGGTGCGACCAGTCGCCGTGCAGCAGCGGGGCCCACAGGATCCCGTCGAGACCGCTGACCTCCCGCGGCAAGATGCCGTTGTCGTCCAGCCTGGCCGCCGGGTTGACCTGGTCGTAGAACTCGATGCCGTAGAGCGCCGCGGTGGCGATGAGCATGCCCACCGCAGCACGCAGCGGGTTCGCGGGCAGCACGCGCGGGCGAGGACGATCAGGCAGCCGGTTCACGCTTCTGAGGCTACGCGGGACGCCCTGCCGCGGTCTCGGGGTTCGCCCTGAGATTCGGGCATCTTCCCCAACCCCAAGATCATCAACCGGGCCGCGCGATAGGGTCCTGAGTCGTTGCGTTCCGGACGAGGGGTGGCAGGTGCAGGTCGACACAGCAGTACCCGCGGCGGCGCGATCGGGGCGAGCACCGACGTGGGACATCGGCACCGACACGCTGCTGTGGGTCGATCCGCCGACGCGCAGCGCGCACCGCTTCGTCCCCGGCCGCACCGACCACGCGATGGAGCTCCCGCAGGAGGTCAGCGCGGCGAAACCACGCAGCCACGGCGGCCTGGTGCTGCACCTGACCGAGGGCATCGCCGTGTTCGACTCCACCGGCTCGCACCGCAACTGGCTGGTCTACTGGGCCCGCGACGGCGTCCAGGCGGGCGCGACGGCGGTCGACGCCAAGGGCCGGTTGTGGGCGACGACGCTGGGCGAGGGCGGCTGGCTGACCCGCGTCACCGGCGACGGCAGGGCGAGCATCGCGCTCCAGGACCTCACCGCGGGCAACGGCCTCGCGTGGAGCCCGAACAACACGCGCCTGTACCTGGCCGACGGGGCTACCCGCCGCATCGACGTTCTGGACTTCGACCTGGAGAACGGCACCCTCGGCGACCGCAGCACGCTGTGCGAGGTCGACGGCGAGCCCGGCGGGCTGTGCGTCGACACCGACGGCCGCATCTGGACCGCCATTCGCGACCGGGGCGAGATCCGCTCCTACACCGCCGAAGGCGCCCTGGACCGCACGATCCCGGTCCCGGCCCACCGTCCCACGGACTGCTGCTTCGGCGGCCCGGACCTGACGCACCTCTACATCACCTCGGCCACCGACGAGGTCACCAACCCCACCGAAGCCGACGGCGCGGTCCTCATCGTCCGGAACCTCGGCCAAGGCCTCCGCCCTTACTCCTTCGCCGGCTGACCCCGAAACGACACGCCGAGGGCGTGTGGGGCCACGACACACCGCAGGCGTGTGGGCAGGGAGTTGCAGTTTCAATTGAAACTGCGAATCACACCCAGGGCGATCCGCAGTTTCAATTGAAACTGCGATCTCAGGCCCAGAGCTGGCCTTCGAGGCGTTGGGCGGCTTCGTCGAGGGTGCCGCTGTAGGCACCGGTCGAGAGGTACTTCCAGCCCGCGTCCGCCACGACGAAGGCGATGTCGGCCGACTCGCCGTTCGCCGCCGCCTTCTCCGCGATGGTCAGCGCTGCGTGCAGCACACCGCCCGTGGAGATGCCCGCGAAGATGCCCTCGGACTCCAGCAGCTGCCGGGTGCGGCGCAGCGCGTCGTAGGAGCCGACCGAGAAGCGGCGGGTCAGCACGTCCGGGTCGTAGAGCTCCGGCACGAACCCCTCGTCGAGGTTGCGCAGGCCGTACACCAGTTCGCCGTAGCGGGGTTCGGCCGCGACGATCTGCACGTCCGGCTTCTGCTGCCGCAGGTAGCGGCCGACCCCGACCAGCGTGCCGGTGGTGCCCAGGCCAGCCACGAAGTGCGTGACGGTGGGCAGGTCGCGCAGGATCTCCGGCCCGGTGGTGCTGAAGTGCGCCCCAGCGTTGGCCGGGTTGCCGTACTGGTAGAGCATCACCCAGTCCGGGTTCTGCTCGGCCAGCTCCTTGGCCATCGCCACCGCCTGGTTGGAGCCCCCGGCCGCGGGCGAGGAGATGATCCGCGCGCCGTAGGCCTGCAGCAGCTGCCGACGCTCCTCGGAGGTGTTCTCCGGCATCACGCAGACCAGGCCGTAGCCCTTGAGCTTGGCCGCCATGGCCAGCGAGATCCCGGTGTTGCCCGAGGTGGGTTCCAGGATCGTGCAGCCGTGGGTGAGGCGGCCTTCCTTCTCGGCGGCCTCGATCATGGCCAGGGCCGCCCGGTCCTTGATCGACCCGGTCGGGTTCCGGTCCTCCAGCTTGGCCCACAACCGGACGTCCGGTGCGGGTGACAGGTGCGGCAACCCCACCAGCGGGGTGTCACCGAGCGCGTCCAGCAACGAGTCGTAACGAGCCACGGTGCCTCTCCTCCTGGCCCTGTAACCGCGAGGTCGTGCTGCGCGCGGCGGGGCGCAATCCCCACCGCGACCGGACGTGCGACCTCAGTGGGAACTGCGCTGCGACCAGCACCGCCGCGCAGGACGAGTCAAGCGAACTGTCGAACTCACATGCCGCCGGCGACGGCGGGCAGGATGGTCACGGAGTCACCGTCGGAGACCTTGGCCTCCAGGCCACCGGCGAAGCGGACGTCCTCGTCGTTGACGTAGACGTTCACGAAGCGGTGCAGGCTGCCCTCCTTGACCAGGCGGGACTTCAGGCCGCTGTAGTTGGTGTCGAGGTCGTTGATGACCTCGGCGACGGTGCTGCCCTCGGCCTGCACCGACTTCTCGCCACCGGTGTGGGTGCGCAGGATGGTGGGGATCGAAACCTTCACTGCCATGGGGAACCTCCTGTCCACAGAGGACTTCGTTGGAACGGGTACGCGAACACCAGCGGTCAGACCGCGGCTGATCAGTCGCGGTCGGGGACCTCGTCGGCGCCGGTGTGGGCGAACATGTACGACTCGACGACCTCCACCGGCTCCTCGGTGACCTCGCCGTCGAGGATCCGGTAGGAACGCAGCTCATGGGTCTTCGGGTCCCTGGTGGACACGAGCACGTAGTGCGCGTTGGGCTCCGAGGCGTAGGAGACGTCGGTGCGCGACGGGTAGGCCTCGGTCGAGGTGTGCGAGTGGTAGATGACCACCGGCTCCTCGTCGTTGGCGTCCATCTCCCGCCACACCTTCAACTGTTCACCGGAGTCGAACCGGTAGAAGGTGGGCGAGCGCTCGGCGTTGATCATCTCGACCAAGCGCTCCGGGCGGTCCGACCCTTCCGGACCGGCAATCACACCGCACGCCTCGTCCGGGTGGTCCCGTCGGGCATGCGCGACCATCGCATCCACGAGGTCGCGTCGGATCACCAGCACAGCAACCATCCTAATAGGTGGAGCACCGGCCTCCCACGATGTGGAATCCCTGGTAGAGCCGGTGCGGCTTTCGTCGGGCGAAACGTAGGAACACGATGATTCATTCCCGCGCCGAGGGGTAGAGCCGCGTGTAGGAAGTCACCTCGTCGACCGGTTCGGCGGCGAGCACCCCGCGCACGATCGCCCGCCCCACCACGTCTGCGGCCGCCGCGCTCACCGCGTCCAGCCGCGCGGACCAGCCCGGCTCCCCCGGCGCAGGCAGCGCGGCCCCGGTTCCGGTGGCCAGCGCGAACATGGTGTCGCCGTCGACCAGCAGGTGGGCGGGCCGCACCGCGCGGGCCAGCGCGTCCTGGGCGGCCACCGCGAGGCGCTGGCACTCGGCCTTGGACAGCCGCAGGTCGGTGGCGACGACGCCGATGGTGGTGTTCAGCGGCCGGTCGACGGGCCCGTGCCGCCCGGGGCGGGTGCCGAACAGCGATTTGGCCGCGTCGATCTCCGCCTGGGTGGGGCGCCGCAGGCCGGGTGTGGGCAGCCACGGCAGGCCGGTGTCCTGGTCGATGGCCGAACCGGCGGCGTTGACCGCCACCAGCGCGCCGACCGTGGTGCCGTCGTCCAGCACGGTGCTGGCCGTGCCGATGCCGCCCTTGACGCAGCCCACGACCGCCCCGGTCCCGGCTCCGACGTTGCCCTCCCGGGTTTCGGTGCGCGTGGCGTTCTGGCAGGCGCGGTGGCCGAAGTCGGCGTCCGGCCGGTTGCCCCAGTCGTTCATCGGCAGGTCGAAGATCACCGCACTGGGCACCACCGGCACCACGTGCGCCGGGTCGGGGCCCACGGGCACGCCGTGGCCGCGCTCGCCGAGCCAGCGCATCGCGCCGTCGGCGGCGGCCAGGCCGTAGGCGCTGCCGCCGGTCAGCACGATGCCGTGCACCTGCTGCACCAGGTGGCTCGGTTCGAGCACGTCCGTCTCGCGGGTGCCGGGTCCGCCGCCGCGGACGTCGACCGCCGCGCTCGCGCCGTCGGGCACCAGCACCGCCGTCACGCCGGTCGCCCAGTGCGCGTCGAGCCGCTGCTCGTGCCCGACCAGCACCCCGTCGACGTCGACCAGCGCGTCCTGCTGACCTGCTCCCATGCCGGCTCCTCCGCTGTGGCCGCGGCCCACGTCAACTGTGGTTCAACGGATTTCACGAGGTCCCCACCCACGCGATTCCCATTGGGGTCGCGCAGTTCTCGCCATCCCTCGTGAGCGACCATGGTCGCTCCTACCACCATCGCCACTCACGACCCCACAGCACCACCTCGTGAGCGGGGATGGTTGTTCTCACCACCATCCCCGCTCACGAACGGTCATGACATCAGTGCTGCGACCAGGCTGTCCTGGACCCAGGTGAGCCACTGGTAGACGCCCAGGTGCTCGCGGCGGAGGTCGTCCTCGGGGAGCTCCTCGGGCATGTCCTCGTCCACGTCCAGCGCCGTGCCCAGGGCCAGGCGGACGTCGTTGAGCGCCGCCAGCCAGCCGTCGGCCTGCTCCCCGGTCAGCTTGACCCGGCCGCCCTGCGGCGGGCAGGTGTCCAGCACCAGCTGCGCCGCACCGGTCTTGGCCTCCAGCAGGGTCGGCTCGTGCAGCGAGCGCATCGCCCCGGCCGCGTCCGCCTGCTCCTCGTCGGTCTCCCCGGTGATCGGGTCGCGCCGGTAGAAGTCCGGCAGCAGCCGCGCCAGCACCCGGTCCTCGGGTGCCGTCGTCGGGCCGGTGCGGATCCCGGTCAGCTCGGCGAGCTCGTCGGTCGGCGCCTCCGCGGCCCGCGCGGTGAGCATGTCCTTGATCTGCCCCACCAGGCCCCGGATGACGGCCGCTTCCTGCTGCGCCAGCTCGGCCTGCACGTGCCCGTTCTTGCGGGTCCAGCCTTCCACTCAGGAGTCCTTCTGCATCGTCGCCCACAGGCCGGCGGCGTGCAGCTTCGCCACATCGCCCTCGACCTTCTCCTTGGAACCCGAGGACACCACCGCCTTGCCCTTGTGGTGCACGTCCAACATCAGCTTCGTCGCGTGGTCCCGGGTGTAACCGAAGATCTTCTGCAGCACGTAGGTGACGTAGGACATGAGGTTGACCGGGTCGTTCCACACCACGGTCACCCACGGCTTGTCCTCGGTGCCGAGCACATCCGGTTCGAGTTGCGCGCGCTCGATTTCAGCGGGCGAGGTCATGCCCCCATCGTTGCACGTGGCCGTCACAGCGGTGTCGACCGTGTGCGCAACGCAGTCCCACCAGCTCGCGAACCCCCGACGCCACACCCCGCGGGTGATCCCGGACCACGTAATCTCTGCTCCATGACCACCAGCACTGCGCTGCTCACGGACCACTACGAGCTGACGATGCTCGCCAGCGCGCTGCGCGACGGCACCGCGCACCGCCCGTGCACCTTCGAGGTGTTCACGCGGCGGCTGCCGGGCGGGCGGCGCTACGGGGTCACCGGCGGCACTGGTCGGGTGCTCGACGCGATCGAGGACTTCACCTTCGGCGAACCAGAGCTGGCGCAGCTCGCCGAGCACCGGGTGGTCGACGACCAGACCCTGGAATGGCTGCGCGACTACCGGTTCCAGGGGCAGGTGGACGGCTACCCGGAGGGCGAGCTGTTCTTCCCCGGCTCCCCGCTGCTGACGGTGCGCGGCACCTTCGCCGAAGCCGTGGTGCTGGAGACGCTGGTGCTGTCGATCCTCAACCACGACAGCGCGATCGCCGCGGCCGCCGCACGCATGGTCTCGGCAGCCAACGGTCGGCGGATCATAGAGATGGGCTCGCGCCGCACCCACGAGGAGTCCGCGGTCGCCTCAGCCCGCGCGGCCTACCTCGCCGGTTTCACCGCCACCTCGAACCTGGAGGCGGGCCGCCGCTACGGGATCCCCACCGCGGGCACCGCGGCGCACGCCTTCACGCTGCTGCACGACTCCGAGCGGGAGGCCTTCGCGGCGCAGGTCGCGGCGCTGGGCACCGGCACGACGCTGCTGGTGGACACCTACGACATCACCCGCGGCATCGAGCTGGCGGTGGAGGTCGCGGGGCCGGAGCTGGGCGCGGTGCGTATCGACTCCGGTGACGTCGGGGTGCTGGCCAGGCAGGCCCGCGAGCAGCTCGACTCGCTGGGCGCCAAGAACACCCGGATCGTCGTCTCCGGCGACCTCGACGAGTACGCGATCGCCTCGCTGCGCGCCGAACCGGTCGACGGCTACGGCGTGGGGACCGCGCTGGTCACCGGTTCCGGGGCGCCGACCGCGGAGATGGTCTACAAGCTGGTGGAGGTCGAGGGGCGCCCGGTCGCCAAGCGCAGCTCGCACAAGGAGTCCCGCGGTGGCCGCAAGTCCGCGGTGCGCCGCTACAAGGAGACCGGCACCGCGGTGGAGGAGGTCGTCTTCCAGACCGCCCCGGGGGCGGCCGAGCCGGTGCTCGGCCCGCACGACCGGTTCCTGCAGGTCCCGCTGATGCGCGACGGCAAGCGCGTCGACGACCTGCCGACCCTGGAGGACAGCCGCCAGCGGCTCCGGCACGCGCTGGTCACCCTGCCCTGGGAGGGCCTGAAGCTCTCCCACGGCGAACCGGCGATCCCGACCACCTTCCACACCGCCTGACGGATGGCCAGAATGGGTGGCGTGACCAAAGCACTGATCGTCGTGGACGTGCAGAACGACTTCTGCGAGGGCGGCGCGCTGGCGGTGGCGGGCGGCGCTCAGGTGGCGGCGGCGATCTCGCAGTACCTCGCCGGGTTCGACCACGACCACGTGGTGGCCACCCGCGACTACCACATCGACCCGGGCGCGCACTTCAGCGACGAACCGGACTTCGTGCGCTCCTGGCCGCGCCACTGCGTCGCGGGCACCCCGGGCGCGGCGTTCCACCCCGCGCTGGACGTGGGCCCGGTGGAGGCGGTGTTCTCCAAGGGCCAGTACAGCGACGGCTACTCGGGCTTCGAGGGCGTCGACCCGCGGGACCGCCCGCTGCACGACTGGCTGGTCGAACGCGGGGTGGACCGGGTCGACGTGGTGGGCATCGCCACCGACCACTGCGTCCGCGCCACGGCCCTGGACGCGGCCCGGCAGGGCCTGGACACCACGGTCCTGCTGGAGCTGACGGCCGGAGTGTCGCGGGCAACCGTCGACACGGCCCTGGCCGAGCTCGACGCCGCAGGCGTCAACCTCATCGGCGAACCCGTCGTCCGGTAGCCACGCCGGTCGGGCAGGATCCACCGGGACGAACCGAGCGAGGTGCGGCCCAGCGCTGGCACCCGCGGCAGCGCCGCACCACGATGCTGCAGGTCTTCCCCGGACCACGACCACGAGCCGCTGGCCGCACGGTTCGTGAGCTGGTAATCCGGTGGCTTCCGGCCGGTCCGGCCGGAAAGCTCACATGCATGGTTTCGACACTGCAGAACGTCGCCATCGACTGCGCGGACCCCCACGCCCTCGCCCTGTTCTGGAGCGAGGTGACCGGACGTCCGCCGCACCCGGAGTCCGGGCCGGGAGATCCTGAGGTGGAAGTGCTGCTGGCGGAGGGCCCGGTGCTGCACTTCAACCAGGTGCCCGAGGCCAAGGCGGGCAAGAACCGGCTCCACCTGTGCCTGCGGCCCGAGACCTCGCGCGAGCAGGAGGTGGAGCGGCTGCTGGGCATCGGCGCCACCCTCGTCACCGACCTGCGCAACGCCGACGGCTCGGGCTGGGGGGTGCTCGCCGACCCCGAGGGCAACGAGTTCTGCGTGCTGCGCAGCGCATCGGACCGGGCCGCGATGGGCGGCTGAGGGGGCATCGGGGCTCGTGGACGGGGGTGGGCGGTAGTTTCTCCCCGTGCCCACCTCTGTCCCGCGATGGTCCGACCCGATTGCGTTCGAGCCCGACGAAGACGACGTGCTCCCACCGGAGATCGCCGACGACCTCGCGCGGGCGGACAAGGACCTCGAACCGGCGCTCCCGATCGCGGCCAAGGCCAGGCAGGACATCCCGGACCTGCCGACGCTGCTCGACGTCGCGATCGAGGCCGTCGGCGGGGTGCCGCGCGAGGGCCAGGCGCGGATGGCCGAGGCCGTCGAGCACGCCATCACCTCCGGCGAGCACCTGGCCGTGCAGGCCGGGACCGGCACCGGCAAGTCGCTGGCCTACCTGGTCCCGGCGATCCGGCACGCCGTCGCCGAGCACACCACCGTCGTCGTCTCCACCGCGACCATCGCGCTGCAGCGCCAGCTGGTGGACCGCGACCTGCCGCGCCTGTCCGCCGCGCTGGCCGACGCGCTCGGGCGGCGCCCGACCTTCGCGATCCTCAAGGGCCGCCGCAACTACCTGTGCCTGAACCGGGTGCACGGCAACGCCCCGGAGGAGCCCGACGAGGGCGCGCTGTTCGACGCCTTCGCCGCCTCCGCGCTGGAGCGGCAGGTCAAGCGCGTCCAGGAGTGGGCCACCGAGACCGAGACCGGTGACCGCGACGAGCTGGTCCCGGGCGTCCCGGACCAGGCGTGGCGGCAGCTGTCGGTCACCGCGAAGGAATGCCTCGGCGTGCACCGCTGCCCGGTCGGCACCGACTGCTTCGCCGAGCGCGCCCGCGCCGAGGCCGGGCGCGCGGACATCGTGGTGACCAACCACGCGTTGCTGGCCATCGACGCGCTCGACGACCGGCCGGTGCTGCCCGAGCACGACGTGGTGCTGGTCGACGAGGCGCACGACCTGGTGGACCGGGTGACGTCGGCGGCGACCGGGGAGCTCACGGCGTCCGCGGTGCGGCTCGCGGCGCGGCGCTGCGCGCGGGCCATCGACGAGGAGACCGCCGACCGGCTCGTGGAGGCTTCCGAGGGCTTGGACCTCGTCCTGCAGGCGGCGACGCCCGGACGGTTGGAGCAGCTCCCGCAGGACCTCGGCGGTGCGCTGACTGCCCTGCGCGATGCGGCTTGGGCCTGCATCAACGCGCTGGGCCCGGAGCGCAAGGAGGACACCGAGGGCAGCTCCGCGCGCAAGCTCGCGCACGCCCTCACCGAGGAGGTCCACGACACCGCGGTCCGGCTGCTCGAGGCGTTCGAGGACGACAAGCAGCACGAGGTGGTGTGGATCTCGGCGGACCCGAACCGCCCGACGACCGTCCGCATCGCGCCGATCGGGGTCGGCGGGCTGCTCCGCGAGCGGTTGTTCGGCCAGCGCACCACGGTCCTGACCTCGGCGACGCTGGCGCTCGGCGGCTCGTTCGACACGCTGGCCCGGCAGTGGGGCCTGCCCGCCCAGCAGCGGGCCCAGCCGGTCGCCGGGATGGCCACCAGCAAGGAAGCGCCGTCGGACAACGGCGGCCTGAAGTGGACCGGGCTGGACGTGGGTTCACCGTTCGAGCACCAGCGCAGCGGCATCCTCTACATCGCCCGGCACCTGCCGCCGCCGGGCCGCGACGGACTCCCGCCGCAGTACCTGGACGAGCTGACCGAGCTCGTGCAGGCGGCGGGCGGCCGCACACTCGGCCTGTTCTCCTCGATGCGGGCCGCCAAGCAGGCCAGCGAGGAACTGCGCCAGCGCCTGTCCACCCCGGTCCTGTGCCAGGGCGACGACACCACCGCGCTGCTGGTCCGCCAGTTCGCCGAAGACCCGGCGACCTCCCTGTTCGGCACCCTGTCGCTGTGGCAGGGCGTGGACGTGCCCGGCGACTCGCTGCAGCTGGTGGTGATGGACCGCATCCCGTTCCCGCGCCCGGACGACCCGCTCGCCTCGGCCCGCCAGAAGGCGGTGTCGGAGCACGGCGGCAACGGCTTCCTCACGGTCGCCGGAACCCACGCAGCACTCCTGCTGGCCCAAGGCGCAGGCCGCCTCCTACGCGCACCGAACGACCGAGGCGTCATCGCGGTCCTGGACCCCCGCCTGGCCACGGCCCGCTACGGCGGTTTCCTCCGAGCGTCCCTCCCCCCGTTCTGGACCACCCAAGACCCCAAGGTCGTCCGAGGTGCCCTCCAACGCCTAACCGCCTCCACCCCAACCTGACCCCACAACACTCACCCACCCGATTCCGATGAGGCGATCTCACCGGACCTCACAGGCGAGTCGCCGGATGATCCACAGTTTCAACTGAAACTGTAGCCCCAGGTGAGTGCCGGAACCGCTTCCACCGGCACCCAACGCCGATCGCGGGCGCTGATGAAGGGCGCCTTCACCGACCGAGCCGGTGAAAGTGCCCTTCACTTCGGGCGCCCGCGAGAGTGGTGACGCGTCGCCGGAGGGGCGGGGGACAGTTACAGTTTCAGTTGAAACTGTAACCACCGGTGTGTCGGGCACCCAACACACCGGTGATACGTCGGGACGCTTTCACTGAGATCACCTCAATGGAGATCAGAGGTCTGATCTCCATTGAAATCGCCCTCCCCCTCACCCAACCGAGGGACGATCACCCCCTCGCAGCACGACCACCCACCACACTCCTCGCCACAGACAGACCCGCAGTTTCAATTGAAACTGCGAATCCCCACGCACGAAACGCGCAGTTTCAATTGAAACTGCAAGTGCAAGCGACGGAAACCCGAGGACCTCCAAACCGAGGACCGCGATGCGCCGGAGCACCTTCCGCCCGACAGGCGATACCGCACCCGTCGACCACTCACCGTCAAGCCTCCAGCCCCAGGCGACTCACCCTGGACCGTCCCACCTACGGCGATCACGCCGTCGCAAGGGAGATCACACATCCAATGTCCATCGAAATCGCCCTCCCCTCACCCAACCGAGGCACCGTCGCACCTCCTTCACAGCACGACCACCCTCCACACCCCCGCCACAGACACATCCGCAGTTTCAATTGAAACTGCGAATTGCCACGCGTCAGGCTCGCAGTTTCAATTGAAACTGCAAGTGCGAGCGGGGGGGGCGACGCGCGTACTACACGGGGGTTGGAGTCGTGGCGCGGCAGAGCGACAGAGGGACCTCCTCCGTCAGATGGGTGATGTCGTATGCGGGCGACGACTCGCCGTCGAGACTCCGGCACCTGGCCGGATCGCCAAGGGCTCGCCGCCTCGGGGGGTCGCGCAAGTTCAATCGAAATCAGTGGTCTGGTTTCCGATGACATTGCACTTCTGTCACCCGCCTGAGGAGGCAAGGTCACCCTGGCGGCGTAGGGGGTTCACAGTTTCAACTGAAACTGTAGGTGTGGGTGACGGGAGTAGGCGGGCCCCTGGCGGAGTCTGGGGTCGGGTGTGACGGAGGCCCCTTCGGCGGGTGGGTGGTCTTGTGCGCGATCGACAACTCGTCGTTGGGCTTTCTGTTCTGGCCGGGTTGCCGGGTAGGTTGGGGCAGTCGCGCCGACCGGGCCGCGACGAAGCCGCCCGGGGCAACGAGAACACCTGGTCACAGGGCCGCAGCCGGTCGTCGGGTCCGGGCTGGCCGTAGTCGTCCGGCGGGCTCGACCCGGGGTGGGCGGCGACCGGTGGATGTTGTCGATCAACTGCTAGGGAGACGCCCGTGTCCGCACCACGCCAAGCCGCGCCCGCCGCGAACCTGGCCCGGACTGTGGTCTTCGCCGCGTTCATCGCCGTCCTCGGCATCTTCCCGGGCTTCTACCTCGGCGGCGCGGCGGTGCCGATCGTGCTGCAGAACATGGGACCGCTCCTGGCGGGCAGCATCCTCGGTGCGCGCCGCGGTGGCGCGTCGGTGCTGCTGTTCCTGGCGCTGGTCGCGATCGGACTGCCGCTGCTGTCCGGCGGTCGCGGCGGCATCGCCCCCTTCGTCGGGCCGAGTGGCGGTTTCGTGCTCGGCTGGGTGCTGTCGGCAGTGGTCGTCGGCCTGGTCGTGCAGCTGGCGCCGAAGCCGGGCCTGCTGGTCCTGCTCGCGGCCAACGTCGCTGGTGTCGCCGTGGACTACCTGATCGGCATCCCGTACTGGGGCCTGATGATCGGCGACCTCGGCGCGGCGGCGGTGCAGTCGCTGGCGTTCGTGCCCGGTGACGCGGTGAAGCTCGTCGCCGTCTCGCTGGTCGCCGTCGCGGTCCACCGCGCCGTCCCGGCGCTGACCGGCGCTCCGCGCCGCGCTCCCGCCGAGGGCTGATGGTGCTCCCGGTCCTCGGCCGCTCCCCCGCTTCGCGGGTCGCGCACGACGGCACGTCGCTCGGCCCTGCGGAGCTGCTCGCCCGGGTTCGCAGCGCTGCGCGCCTGCTCCCCCCGGGCTCGCGCGTCGCGCTCGACGGCGGGGACGCGCTGACGCGCTTGACCCACTTCCTCGGCGCGGACGTCGCGGGCTGCGCCACGCTCCTCCTGGAGCCGACCTGGGCGGAGCGGGAGCGCACCGCCGTCCTCGCCGACGCGGCCCCGCACGTGCTGTTGGACCTGAACCAGCCGGAACCGACCCCCCGCCAGGTCAGCACTTCCACCGAGTCGGACGACTCCCCCCTACCGCTGGTCTCCAGCAGTCAACCCGGCACGCCACGAGACGACGTCACGCCGTTCTACCTCCCCACCACCTCCGGCAGCAGCGGCCGACCGAAGGTGCTGGTCCGTTCCCGGCGCTCGTGGCTGCGGAGCTTCGACGCACTCGGCCTGGACCTCGAACCGCGCGACCGGGTCCTGGTCCCCGGTCCGCTGAGCTCGTCGCTGTTCCTGTTCGGCGCGCTGCACGCGCTGCACGGGGGCGCCGACGTGCACCTGCTCGACCGGTGGTCCGCCCCGGACGCGGCCGCGGCCGCTCGGCACAGCACCGTCGTCCACCTGGTGCCCGCCATGCTGTCCGCGCTGCTGTCCACTTTGGAGCGCGATCCGGTGCTGCGGGCCGAGTGCGGGTTGCGGGTCGTAGTCTGCGGTGGGGCGCGCGTGGACCAGCAGATCGAGGAGCGGCTGGGCAAGGTGCTGCCGGGCTGCGAGCTGGTCGAGTACTACGGGTCCGCCGAGCACTCGTTGATCGCGGTGCGGCGCGGCGGTCGGTTGCGCCCCGTCGTCGATGTCGAGGTGCGCGACTGCGAGCTGTGGGTCCGCTCCGAGCTCAGCTTCGACGGGTACCTCGACGACGGCGTCATCGTGCCGCCGCGCACCGATCGGGGCTGGTCCGCCGTGGGCGACCGCGCGATCCTGCACGACGACGGCTCGCTGGAGGTCCTCGGCCGCGCCAGCGCGGTGATCAACACCGGTGGTCGGCTGGTCGGCGCGGAGGAGGTCGAGTCGGTGCTGCGCGGCGCGGACGGGGTGCGCGACGTCCTGGTGGCCGCCACCCCGCACCCCCGCTTCGGCGAGCTGGTCACGGCGGTGGTGGAGGTCGATCCGGCCCGGCCACCGTCGCGCCGCGACCTGCGGGCGCGGGCACGGCATTCGCTGGAGCCCGCCAAGCGCCCCCGGCGCTGGTTGTCGGTGCGCGAGCTGCCGAGAACCGCGTCCGGCAAACCAGCCCGCGCCCTGGTCGCCGACCAGCTGCGCGACGGATCGCTCCCGGCGGAGGCGCTGTGAACCGGACTCCTGTGGTGATCGCGGCGCGGCGGACGCCGATCGGCGAGGCTGGCGGGGCCCTGCGCCACCTGCCGGTCGACCAGCTCGCCGCCCCAGTGCTGCGCGCCGCGCTGGCCGATGCTGGTGTGACCACTGTGGACGACGTGCTGCTCGGCAACGTGCTCGGGCCGGGCGGGAACCCGGCGCGCGTGGCGGCGCTGCGAACCGGGCTCGGCGAGCGCACTCCGGGCTTGACCATCGACCGCCAGTGCGCGAGCGGCCTCAGCGCGATCACCACCGCAGCCGCACTGATCAGCGCCGGTGCGGGCGAGTGGTTCCTGGCCGGTGGTGTGGAGAGCCCGTCGACCGCGCCCTGGCGCGCGTGGCGGCCGCGCACCGCGACCGAACCGCCCCGGTTCTACCAGCGGGCGCCGTTCGCCCCGGCCGACATCGGCGACCCGGACATGGGTCCGGCGGCGGACCTGGTCGCGGCCGAGGCCGGGATCTCCCGCGAGCGCCAGGACGCCTTCGCCGCCCGCAGCCACGCGCGCGCCGTCGCCGCGCAGGCGGACGGCCGGTTCGACGCCGAGCTGGTGCAGGTCGGTGGCGTCACGGCTGACGAGCGGCCGCGCGAGCGGTTCACCGGCGAGCGGCTCGCCCGGTTCCGGCCCGCGTTCACCCCGGACGGCACCGCGACCGCGGCGAACTCCTGCGGCATCAACGACGGCGCGGCTGCCGTGCTGGTGACCACCGAGGAGCAGCGGCGTCGGCTCGGCGTGCCGGGCCTGCGGCTGGTCGACTGGCGGACCTCCGGCGTCGACCCGAATCGGCTCGGGCTGGGCGCGGTGCCCGCGATGCGGGAGCTGCTGGCGCGGCACACCCCGGGAGTGGTCGAGTTCAACGAGGCGTTCGCCGGGCAGGCCCTGGCCTGCCTGGACGCCGCCGGGATCGACGAGCAGCTGGTCAGCCCGGACGGGGGCGCCATCGCGCTCGGCCACCCGTGGGGTGCGTCGGGTGCGGTGCTGGTGGTGCGGCTGTTCAGCCGGATGGTGCGCGCCGGCGGACCGCGCACCGGCCTGGCCGCGCTCTCCTCCGGCGGCGGGCTGGGCGTGGCGACGATGTGGGAGCGAGTGGGTTGATCGAGTTCGAGGGCGTCGGGCACAGCTACGACGAGCGCACCGTGCTGGACGGCGTGGACCTGCGGCTGGACGAGCAGCGGGTCGCGTTCGTGGGCGCGAACGGTTCCGGCAAGTCGACGCTGGCCCGGATGGTCAACGGCCTGGTGCACCCGACCCGGGGCCGGGTGCTGGTCGACGGCGTCGACCCGGTGCGCAACGGCCGCGCGGTGCGGCGCCGCGTCGGCTTCGTCTTCACCCACCCGGACAGCCAGATCGTGATGCCCACGGCGGGCGAGGACGTCGCGTTCTCGCTGCGCAAGCAGGGCCTGTCCAAGGCGGAGCGGCAGCGCCGAGCGGCGGAGGTGCTGGCCCAGCACGGCTTGGCGGGCTACGCCGAGCACCCGGCGCACCAGCTCTCCGGCGGGCAGAAACAGCTGCTGGCGCTGTGCTCGATGCTGGTGCTGGACCCGGACGTGCTGGTCTGCGACGAGCCGACGACGCTGCTCGACCTGCGCAACAAGCGCCACTTCGCCGAGGTCCTGGCCGGGCTGCGCCAGCAGGTCGTGCTGGTCACCCACGACCTGGACCTGCTGGCGGACTTCGACCGCGTGGTGGTGCTGGAAGCCGGGAAGGTGGTCGCCGACGACGAACCCGGCCCGGCCGTCCGCTACTACCGGGAGCTGGTCGGATGAACCCGCTCGGCTTGTACGAGCCGGGCACCAGCCCGGTGCACCGCGCGCCAGCGGGCTGGAAGTTCCCGGCACTGCTGGTGTTCGCGGTGGGGATCTTCGTCCTGAACTCCCCGCTGGCGCTGGGTACCTGCGCGCTGGCGGTGGTCCTGGCCTACGCGGTCGCCCGCATCCCCACCCGCCGCTGCTGGCAGATCGCCCGACTGCTGGTCCCGCTGCTGCTGGTGGTGTTCCTGCTCCAGTGGTGGATGCTCGGCCTCGACAACGCGGCGGTGGTCTGCCTGCGCCTGCTCACCGCCCTCGGCGCGGCGAACCTGTTCACCCTGACCACCCGCGTCGACGACCTGGTCACCGCGGTGGAACGCGGCCTCGGACCCACCCGCCGCCTCGGCGTCCGCCCGGAGCGCATCGGCCTGCTGGTCGGCCTGACCCTGCAAGCCGTCGCGGCCCTGTCCACGATCGCGACGCAGGTCCGCGAAGCCCAACGAGCCCGCAACGCGGACCGCTCGCTCCCGGCCTTCGCGGTCCCCTTCCTCGTCCGAACCCTCCGCCACGCCGACGACCTCGGCGAAGCCCTGGCGGCGAGGGGCGTCGGCGACGACTGAGCCCGGACCGGGACTTAAGACCCTGGCGCGAACGACGCGCACCTGGGCATGCTGGTGGTTACCGGGGAAACCCGGCGACCGGCCCGAAGATGCAGTGGCCTTGACGACCATCAGGCCGCCAAAGACCTAGCAGTCGTTAGATTGCAAAACATCTTCGGGCCCGGCCTGTGCCCGGGAGCCGAAGATCCGGGCCACCTGCGCAGTCACCCGCTTCCGGTGCCGCCCGGCCACCCAGCGAGCAGCACCTCCACCTTCTCCACCGCAGCAGCAGCTGATCGCGGCAATCTGATTCAATTCTTCCCTGCGTGCAGCGTGCGCTTTCCGGCGGTAACAGCAATCAACCTGACGCTTCTCATAAATTTCCAGCACACTAACCAGCGAAACGAGAGACATAGCATACCTATCACCGGCCCCAGGCGTCGAAAGCTCGTCCGCAGCAGCCGGACCGCCTCATCAGACCGCATCGCAGCGTCGACAGCAGTCAACAGACGATTCCTCTCAATGTACTCCACGGCCGATTCTGCCCCCAATAAACACGCTGCCATGGCCCGCCGTTAATGCTGATCTCCGCACCAATGACGGACCTTCTGCGGTCGGTGATCGACAACACCCCGTCCCGTTCTCACCGCCACTGGGCGAGGACTGTCACCGTGCCTGGGTCGACTTCGGTGAAGCCCGCGTCCCGGACCATGCCCACTCCCGACTCCCGCCAGGCCTGCTCCGGGTTGTCGCGGGGGTGTAGGCGGGTCCAGGTGTCGGGGGTTGCTTGGCGGACAGAGCAGCGGAAGCCCGTTGCTGCCCAGCGCGCCAGGTCGGCGTGCATGCCTTCGCCGTGGAGGAGGGCCGCCAGGATCATCGTCGCGTGGCCGACCTGGGCCGCCGACTTCCCCGCGCTCATCGGGACGTGCGGGTTCAGCCACAGGACCGGGGCTCCCGGCAGCGGTGGGCCCGGTTCGTCGGCGTCGAGTTCGCTGCCCGAGATCTGCAGACGGCTGAGCTCCTTCGGCATGTCCGCGACGCGCATCGGCAGGAAGGCTCGGACCTCGGCGTTGCCGACCTGGACGGTGCGGCCGGGCAGGGCCTGGACCGCGTCCCAGTGCGCTCCGCGCGCCCGCCGGGCCACCTTGCGGATTCGTCCCGCGATCCAGGTGCTCATGGCCTCGTGCCACTCGCCGCCCGGCTTGCAGCGCTCGTCCAGGCACACCGCCAGCGCCGCCGACGCCGCTGCTTCCAGCAGCGCCGTGCGGTCCGGTGGCTCGCGGCGCTCGATGCGCAGCACCACCGGCATCAGCACCACGTTGTCCGGGTCCTCGTCCGAGGTGTCGGCGGTGGCAGCGCCGGGCAGGGCCAGCCAGGAGGCGTAGCGGGCGATCAGCGGGTCGAGCACGTCGAAGGCGGTGTCGGGCACACCCCGGTCAGCCGTTCCTGGGCCGCCGTTGTTCCCCGGTCTCATCACGCGTCCAGCGGGACGCGGCGCACCACCCCGTCCTCGGCGTCCGCGGCTTCGATCTCGGCGCGGGTGACGCCCAGCACGAACAGCACCGTGTCCAGGAACGGGTGGGACAGGGCGGTGTCGGCGACCTCGCGCAGGGCGGGCTTGGCGTTGAACGCCACACCCAGCCCCGCCGCCGAGAGCATGTCGATGTCGTTGGCGCCGTCGCCGACGGCCACGCACTGCGCGGCCGGGACCCCGAAGGACTCGGCGAACCGCCGCAGGGCCTTGGCCTTGCCCGGCCGGTCCACGATCTCGCCGACCACCCGGCCGGTCAGCTTCCCGTCCACGACCTCCAGCTCGTTCGCGGCGCTGAAGTCCAGGCCCAGCTCGTCCACCAGCTGGTCGATGATCTGGGTGAACCCGCCGGAGACCACCCCGGTGTGGAAGCCGAGGCGTCGCAGGGTGCGGATCGTGGTGCGCGCCCCCGCCGTCAGCTCCAGCTCCGCGGCGACCTCGTCCAGCACCGACACCGGGAGCCCCTCCAGCACCGCGACCCGCTGCCGCAGCGACTCGGCGAAGTCCAGCTCGCCGCGCATGGCCCGCTCGGTGACCTCGCGCACCTGCTCCTCGCACCCAGCCCGCGCGGCCAGCATCTCGATGACCTCGCCCTGGATGAGCGTGGAGTCCACGTCGAAGACCACCAGCCGCTTCGCCCGCCGGGCCAGCCCGGTGCGCTCCACCGCCAGGTCCACCCCGGCACGGGCGGCGATGTCGGCCATCGCCCGGGTCAGCTCCGTGTCGTCGTCCGCGTCCGGGGCGCTGACCTGCAGCTCCAGCCCGGTCACCGGGTAGTCGGCGACCCGCCGGATGGAGTCGATGTTGACCCCGATCTCGGCCAGGCCGCGGGCCACCTCGCTGAAGTTGCGGGCGGTCACCGGCTGCCCGAGCACCACCACGACGTGGCTGGAGGCGAGCTTGCTCGCATCACCGTCCGGGGCACCGATCGCCACGTCGACGGTCATGCCGACGGTGGCCATCGCCTGCTCCACCGCCTCCTGGAGCTGCTCCGGGTCGTGCTCGGTGGACACCAGCACGCCGAGCACCAGCCGACCCCGGATCACCACCTGCTCGACGTCGACGATGTCCACGCCGTGCCGGGTCAGCGCGGCGAACAGCACGGAGGTGACGCCCGGCTTGTCCTTCCCGGTCACGGTGATCAGCACGGTGGTCGCGTTCGCGGTGCTCACGGCAGCGATTCTTCCTCTCCTCTTGTGCAGCGGCGAAGCCGCTCGACCCGTCCGGGGACGCGCACCACCACGCGCCAGCGCGCCCACCGGACAGGTCCCGAAGGACCCAGGCAGCCGAAGAGCCCCGGCAGGCACGGCCCGCCGGGGCTCTTCGTCGAGCTGGCCCCACCCTGGCACAGTCGCGTGGTGCGGGGCTAGCGCCCAGATCACTTCTCGGTCGTGTCGTCCCGGTTGGACTCGTCCTTGGTGACCGGCGTCTGCTTCAGCGCCGTCCCGCCGCCCTCGTGCTTGTCGGCGAGGGTCTTGCCGGTCAGGCTCAGGTGCGACTCGAGCCGCATCCGCTCGGAGATGTGCGGGTAGTGCAGCTCGAACGCCGGCCGCTCGGAGCGGATCCGGGGCAGCTCGGTGAAGTTGTGCCGCGGCGGCGGGCAGGACGTCGCCCACTCCAGGGAGTTGCCGTAGCCCCACGGGTCGTCGACCTCGACGACCTCGCCGTAGCGGTAGCTCTTGAACACGTTGTAGAGGAACGGCAGCATCGAGGCACCCAGGATGAACGCGCCGATCGTCGAGATCGTGTTCAGCAGCGTGAAGCCGTCGCTGGCCAGGTAGTCGGCGTACCGGCGCGGCATGCCCTCGTTGCCCAGCCAGTGCTGGACCAGGAACGTGCCGTGGAAGCCGATGAAGGTCAGCCAGAAGTGCAGCTTGGCCAGCCGCTCGTCCATCATCCGGCCGGTCATCTTCGGGAACCAGAAGTAGATCCCGGCGAAGGTCGCGAACACGATCGTGCCGTAGAGCACGTAGTGGAAGTGCGCCACCACGAAGTAGGTGTCCGAGACGTGGAAGTCGACCGGCGGCATCGCCAGCAGGACACCGGTCAGACCACCGAAGAGGAAGGTGACCAGGAAGCCGACGCTGAACAGCATCGGGGACTCGAAGGTCAGCTGGCCCTTCCACATGGTGCCGATCCAGTTGAAGAACTTCACACCGGTCGGGACCGCGATCAGGAACGTGGTGAAGGCGAAGAACGGCAGCAGCACCGCGCCGGTGGCGTACATGTGGTGCGCCCACACCACGACCGACAGGGCCGCGATGCCCAGCGTCGCGTACACCAGGCCGGAGTAGCCGAAGATCGGCTTGCGGCTGAACACCGGGAAGATCTCCGAGACGATGCCGAAGAACGGCAGCGCCACGATGTAGACCTCGGGGTGGCCGAAGAACCAGAACAGGTGCTGCCAGAGGATCACACCGCCGTTGGCCGGGTCGAAGACGTGCGCACCCAGGTGCCGGTCGGCCATCAGGCCCAGCAGCGCGGCGGTCAGGATCGGGAACGCCATCAGGATCAGCACGCTGGTGACCAGGATGTTCCAGGTGAAGATCGGCATCCGGAACATCGTCATGCCCGGTGCGCGCAGGCAGACCACCGTGGTGATCATGTTCACCGCGCCGAGGATGGTGCCCAGACCACCGACGGCCAGACCGGCGATCCACATGTCCGCGCCGTGGCCCGGCGAGTGCAGGGCGTCCGACAGCGGGGTGTAGGCGAACCAGCCGAAGTCGGCGGCGCCGCCCGGCAGCAGGAAGCCGCTGACGACCATCAGACCGCCGAACGAGTACAGCCAGTACCCCAGGGCGTTCAACCGCGGGAACGCGACGTCGGGGGAACCGATCTGCAGCGGCAGAATGTAGTTGGCGAAGCCGAACAGGATCGGCGTCGCGTACAGCAGCAGCATCACCGTGCCGTGCATGGTGAACAGCTGGTTGTACTGCTCCTGCGACAGGAACTGCATCCCCGGGACGGCGAGCTCACCGCGGATCAGCATCGCCATCAGGCCGCCGACCAGGAAGAACGCCATCGACGTGACCAGGTAGAGGATGCCGATTTGCTTGTGGTCCGTGGTGCGGAACATCCGCGCCATGAACGAACCCTTGACCGTTTTGCGCACCGGATAGGGGCGCGTGGCGATCGGCTGTGGCGCGACGGCCGTCACGGTGCCTCCTGCACTCCCTTGAAGCCTTCGTCGGACCCGGTTGGATCCGCCCCGACCCGGGTGGGCCGGGTGACAGCATGCGACACCCCGCAGGGCGACTGCAGGGCAAGCCAGTCGCGATGCCTGCCGACTGCGGATACTAGTCCCGACGCCTGGCCGTAGTTCGGCCGGGCCGTAGCCACCCTATTCATTGCCCCGCGGTCGGTCACCCCGAGTGAGATCGACCCGACAGCCCGCGATCACCGGCGGCCCGGCGGCGATGTCGGCCGCACGTGCCCGGAACCGGCCGGTTAGCCTACGGGGCAACAGGTCCGGCAGCCCACCTGCGACCAGTTCGACGGGCCGCCCTGGGACGACGTCCACCAGATCCTGGAGGGGAAGCACGTGCGGAGGAGCACGATCATCGGCGCTGTGCTGATCGGCGGTCTCGCGCTCGCGGGCTGCACGCCTGCCGAGGCACCGAGCGACCAGCCCCCGGCCCCCGGCACGCCGCCGTCGGCGACCGCGCAGCACGCCGGGCAGCAGGGCGCGGGTGAGCACAGCGAGACGGATCGCGAGTTCGCCCAGCAGCTGCTCACCAACCGCCAGCAGGTGCTGGAGCTGGCCGAGCTGGCGCAGACCAACGCGCAGAACGCCGAGCTCAAGACGCTGGCCAGCGAGCTGCAGCAGTCGGCCCAGCTGCAGGTCGGGCAGCTCAACGCGTTCCTGACCTCGGCGGCTGGCCAGCAGTCGGGCAGCGCCCCGGAGGACGCCGCCGACGAGGTCGGCAGCACCGACCAGCAGTCCGCGCCGCAGCTCGACCAGCTGCGGCAGGCCACCGGCGCACCGTTCGACCAGCAGTGGAAGCAGGCCGTGCAGTCGCTGGAGCAGAGCGCCGCCCAGCTGGCCCGCTCCGAGCAGGAGGAGGGCCAGGCGCAGGCCATGCGCAAGCTGGCCGAGGACTTCCTCGCCGCCCAGCAGGACGTGCTCACCAAGATCAACGCCCTCTGACCCGAGGCACCCGACGGGGCCGCAGGCGATCCGCCTGCGGCCCCGTTCGCGCTTCAGCGCCTCCCGAGCCGCCTGACCAGTACCTCCAGCCCTGCCAACAGCAGGACCACCACGAGGTGGGCGGGCCAGAGCAGCAGGTGGGTGGCCGCCGGGGTGCCGACGGCTCTTCCGCAGCGGTCCGGCGGAACCTACTATGAGTAGGCTACTGCCGAGTAGATAACGCTGACCGAGGGAGTGCTCATGCCGAACGTGTCCGGCAAGGTCGTCCTGATCACCGGTGCCGCGCGGGGGATCGGCGCGCAGACCGCCCGGGAACTGGCCCGCCGCGGCGCCCGGCTCGCCCTCGTCGGCCTGGAGCCGGACGCGCTCGCGGCGGTCGCCGCGGAACTCGGCGAGGGCCACTTCTGGGCCGAGGCCGACGTGACCGACGCCGACTCGATCAAGGCCGCGGTGGACGCCGCCGCCGAGCAGCTCGGGAGCATCGACGTGGTCATCGCCAACGCCGGGATCGCCCCCATCGGCACGGTGCGCACCAGCGACCCGCGCGCCTTCACCAAGACCATCGACGTCAACATCAACGGCGTCTTCCACACCGCCCGCGCCGCCCTGCCGCACCTGGTCGAGCGCCGCGGCTACCTGCTGGTGGTCTCCTCGCTGTCGGCGTTCACGCCGATCGGCGGCATGGCCGCCTACACCGCGAGCAAGTCCGGCGCGGAGGCGCTCGCCTGCGCGCTGCGCACCGAGGTGATGCACCTGGGCGTGGCCGTGGGCAGCGCGCACCCGTCGTGGATCGACACCGACATGGTGCGCGACGTGGCGCAGGACCTGAGCGCCTTCGAAGCGATGCGCAAGCGGCTCCCCTGGCCGATGCGCGCGACCACGAGCGTGCAGGACTGCGCCAAGGCCTTCGCCGACGGCGTCGAGCGCCGCGCCCGCCGGGTGTACGTGCCGCGCGCCATCGCGCTGGTGCACTGGCTGCGCACCGTTCCGTCGTCGCGGCTCGTCGAGTTCCTCATGCGGCCGACCGTGCGCCGCCTGATCCCGAGGACGGAGCGGGAGGTCGCCGCGCTCGGCCGGTCCCTGAGCGAGCGCAACCAGCAGATCCAGGGCTGACCGGTGCTGGGACCGGTGGCCGGGGCGTCTGACGCGGCGCGCTTCCCCGGCCACCGGAGCTCATCGGACGGCGCTGCTCGCCAAGCACCCCGCGCTCCCGCTCGACCTTGGCGATCAACATCCACACCGTCTGGTCGGTGCGGCCGCTGGCGCTGTGCTGCGGGCGGCTGCCCAGCCAGCGCGGCAGGCGCACCAAGATCCCGCCGAGGGCCGCGCCGATGGTGTTGCACACGACGTCGTCGGTGGCGGCGACTCGTCCCGGGATGACCAGGAACTGGGTCAGCTCGATCGACACCGACAGCAGCAGCCCGCCGAACGCGATCTTGACGACGCTGTCGAACCACGGCAGGCGCTGCGGCACCAGCACCGCCAGCGGCAGCAGCAGGAGCACGTTGCCGACCAGCTGCACCCACGGCGCCAGGTCACCGGGCCCCGCGGTCAGCGCCGTCGACACGTCCTTGCCGAGGCTGGGCCGGACGGGCTCGGCGGCGGGCGGTTGCGGCAGGAACACCAGGTACCCGACGCAGAGCAGCGAGTACGACAGCGCCGCGTCCAGCAGCGGCTCCCGCGGGTCGGCGCCCCGGCGCGCCACCGCCGAAGCCGTCCCCACCGCCACCGCGATCGGGAGCAGAACGGTCACCACGGCCATGAATCCGTCGAATGCCACGAAAGCCTGATGCACGTGCGCCGCACTTCCTCTGGCCGCCATCGCCAGGAACACCCGGAAGCCGGGCAATCCGCAGTGGACCGCCGGAACCGGAAACCGTTGGGAATGAACATCTCCAGCGGTCGGCGTTGACCGACTTCCCCCGCAACCATCAGGGTTCGGCGGCGGCCGGACGCCGTCCTGGGGGCCACGACGTCCAGCCACCAACCGAGACCCGCCGAACAAATTCGCAGGTGAGACGCTCCCGCGCCGCCCCATCTGGGGTCCGCTGCACGCCCACCTCCCGAATCGCCCCGCGCCACTTCCACATAGTTCCGAAATCGACCCGGTCGCCCCTGAAGATAACGACGAGAAAACGGGGCGCCAGTGCCCTGACCAAAACCCGCCACCCAATTCGGGACTGTCCACCATGGACCGAAAAAACGATTTCCGAAACCACCACCAGTAGTTTTCACCCGCCGGACAAGAGCACGAGATCCACTGTTCACACAATTCCCACGGCGTCCGCAAAGGGCGCATTGCGAATTCTGCCCAGCAGCCCGGTGAACACCGGATGAGGAGCTCGCGGCGAACGTGATTCGGGCAGCACCCGGGTCCGGAGCCGACCGCGGCGCGCGTGCTGCGGCATATGCTGCGCAGGTGAGTTCCAACCCGCTCCTCGACAGCCTGCGCAACGCCGTCACCGCAGCTCCCGGGGACCTCGCGCTGCGCCTGCACCTGGCAGAACTGCTGTTGTCCGAAGGGTCCCGCGACGAGGCCGTCTCGCACATCGCGGCCGCGCTGCAGCAGGAACCCGGCAACGCCGCGGCCACCCGGCTGATGACGCAGGCGCTCGCCCCGGCGGACCAGCGGCCCGCGCCGGAGCCCGCGCCGGAGCCGGAGCCCGCGCCGAAGAAGGGCTACGACTGGTCGGCGGGCGAGGAGGAGTTGGCCGACACCGTGCCACCCCGGTTCATCGAGTCCGAACCGGAGCAGGAGGACGAGCCCGAAGCGGTGCCGACCGGGTCCGCGGCGGACGGTGCCCTGTTCGAGGTCGAGTCCTCCGACGTCCGGCTGGACGACGTCGGCGGCATGACGGAGGTGAAGAAGCGGCTCAACGCCGCGTTCCTCGCTCCGATGCGCAACGCCAAGCTGCGCAAGCTGTTCGGCAAGAGCCTGCGCGGCGGCCTGCTGCTCTACGGTCCGCCCGGCTGCGGCAAGACCTTCCTGGCCAAGGCGGTCGCCGGGGAGTTGGGCGCCCGGTTCATCTCGGTGACGCTGCAGGAAGTCCTGGACATGTGGATGGGCAACTCCGAGAAGAACATGCACGCCCTGTTCCAGACCGCCCGCCAGAACGCGCCGTGCGTGCTGTTCTTCGACGAGATCGACGCGATCGGCCAGCGGCGGTCCCAGCTGCGCAGCTCCGGGCTGCGCGGCACGGTGAACCAGCTGCTGACCGAACTGGACGGTGTGGGGTCCGACAACGAGGGCGTTTTCGTGCTGGCCGCGACGAACCACCCGTGGGACATCGACCAGGCGCTGCTGCGGCCGGGCCGGTTCGGCCGAGCGGTGGCGGTGCTGCCGCCGGACGACGACGCCCGCAAGGCCATCCTGGAGTACCACCTCCGGGACCGCCCGGTCGCCGGGATCAAGCTGGCCGACCTGGTCAAGCGCACCGACGGCTTCTCCGGCGCGGACCTCGCGCACATCTGCGAGGCGGCCAGCGAGCGCGCCCTGACGGACTCCATCGAGGCAGGTGAGCCGCGCATGATCGGGATGGCGGACCTGCTCGGTTCCCTCGGCGAGGTGACGCCGTCGACCACGTCGTGGTTCACCACGGCCCGCAACGTGGTCCTGTACGCCAACCAGGACGGGACCTACAACGACCTGGTGGCCTACCTGAAGAAGAAGCGGATGCTGTGAAGGACGAGGACGTCGAGGTCGAGAAGGTCCGCAACCTGCTGGAAGCCGGCCGGTACGACCTCGCCAAGCAGCTGCTCGCCCCGCTCCTGGCGTCCTGGCCGGACTACTACCACCTCTGGCAGTTGCTGGCGCTGGCGCACCTCGGCGCCGATGAGTACCCCGAAGCCGAGCAGGCCACCGCGCAGGCGATCGCGCACAACCCGCAGGAAGTCTCGCTGCACCTGCTCATGGCCCGGGTGATGGTGCAGTGGGACCGGGTCGGCGACAGCGTCGCCTGGGCCCACCGGGCGCTGGAGCTGGACCCGAACTCGGCGGAAGCGCACTGGACCATCGCCAACGGCTTGGCGATGGCGGGAAAGCACCTGGACCGAGCCCTCTGGCACGCCCAGCGCGCCCGCGACCTCGAACCGGAGTCGCCCCTGGCGCACACGGTGGTCGGCACGGTCCTGGTGTCGATGGGCGGCCGAGCGACCCGCCAGGCCCGCGAACCGCTGGAAGCGGCCCTGCGCCTGGACCCGCAGTTCCCGAACGCGTGGAACGCGACGGGCCTGATGGCCCTGAAGACCCGCCGCTACAAGGCAGCCCTGCGGGCGTTCATCACCACCCTCCAGCTCCAGCCGCAGTCGGAGAACGGGGCCCACAACCTCCCGCTGGCGGTGTGGGCCCTGGTGTCCCGAGGCCGCTGGTGGATCTTCGCGCTCCTGATTCCGACGGCCGTCCTGAGCGCCTTCGCCCACGTGACCGGAGGAGCGGCCTCGATCGCGATCCACCTCGCGGGCGCGGCCCTGCTCGCCGCGGGTGCCTGGTGGGCGCTGTTCCTCCGCCTGCGCAACGTCTTCCCGGAGGCGATGCGGTTGGCGGCCACCAACGTCCTCCGCCGGGACCGCCTGGTCCGCCCAACGTGGACGGGCCTGGCGACCGGAGCCGCGATCCAGGTCCTGGCGGTCCTGCTCCCCCTCGGCCCGGCGAGCCCGGGCCTGGCGATCTGGGGAACCCTCCTCAGCAGCTTCATCGGCCACCGCGTCTCGACAGCCAGGCTCAACAGGGCCACGAAGGCCCTCACCGCCGAACGAGAAGCCCAATGGCGAACAGTGGTCACCCCCACCGGACGCCCTACTCCCCAGTCACCGCAATCCGATCCTTCACAGCCTGCGGCAGGTGGCACCCGGTGGTGCCGTTGATCGAGATGTTCCGCCCTCCGGAAACGGTGTAGGCCGCACCGTACTGGTCGAGCGCGGTGAAGGTGTGTTCGCCCGGCCGATCGGACATGATCCGAGGCCGACCGAACCCGTGAGCCGAGGCGATCTCGGAAACGATCTGCTGCACCTGCGGCCACTCCTCTTCCGGTATGTCCCCGAAGGCGACCCACACACCCAAGGTCTGCGATTCGAGCTCGTCCTTCGCGAAATCGAACTCCGCACACCCCGCGCTGATGGCCTCCTGCGATGTTTCCCACCGCATCCAGGAGAAGCGCTTCGCGAGCTCGTCACGCATCCGGGACAACATCTCCTGGTAACGAGCACTGGCCTCCTCCATGCTGGGCCGCCGCAACAGCTCAGCCCGCTGCTCTTGAGAACTGCCACCGTGCTCTGAAGTCAACTCGTTCCCCCCACATCCAGAAGCAAGTACCAGAAGAAGCAGAATCAGCACCACACGCTGCGCAGCCACCACACGTATCACCATCAACCTCGTGCATCGACCGCGAGGTCGGGCTTTCCTGCAACAATCACGCTGACGTTGTACTGGCTCGTCGTCCCCTTGTCGAGGTAGCCGTACCCCCCGCCGGTGCTGTGCCCGGACGATTCCCGGAGCTGGCGACCATCGACGGCCACCGCATCACCAGTGGCGAGGTTGTCGACACCAGGCATGTTGGACGGATCGGCCCCGAAACGCCCGAAGTCCGCGACCGGGTCCCACTTCGACTCCAAGTTGTACAGCTGACCTTCCGGAACATCGATCGTCGTGTGGTGCGGCGTACCGAGACCCGGTGAACCCATCACAACGGCGGAATCAACACCCGTCCCCTCTTGCTGCAGGGCGAATCCTGTCGTCGACGATCCGTAGGAATGACCGACTGCAACCAGGTGCGGATCCTCATCCCGCGATTCGTTGATCCCTCGGTAGAAGTCGGCGAGAGCATTCGCGCCTCTTCTTGCTGCGTTGTCCGCAGCTACCGAATCCGCTGGATCCAATGTTTCATCCAGTTGCGGCGCTTCATAGCCCATCCAAGTCACGGTCGCGACGCTGCCCCCTTCCCGAGCCACCAGAGCTTGGGCATCAGCCTGCACCATGTTCATGCTCTGGTCGTAGCTCGCCAGACTCCCCTTCTCGATGGCACTTTCCATCCCTGGTGTGAAGACCGCGACGTGGCTGGCCTTGTCGACGTCTCCGATCGCGACCGCCGCCTTCATCCGCTCCCCGGAACTGTCGAGTACCAGGAGCTGGCGGTTGCCCCGCTCCATCACTTGGCCGATCTTCTCCAGCGACTCCAGTTTCTCGTCGACCCGCTGGAGTTCGTCCTGGTCGAGGCCCTTTTGCAGCCTGCCGCCGGGGCCGGGGTAGGGCTTGTCCAGCCTGGCGCGCAGTTGGGCTGCTTGGGCTTGGAGCACAGCTCGTTCGTCGTCGAGGCGGTTGACATTGGCCGTGTGACGGACCGAGGCCGGGATGCCGTCCATGCCGCCCAGCCATGCTGGCGGTGCCTCAGCCATCGCTGCGCGGGTTTCCGCGGGCAGGGAGTTCCACCAACGCGCGTTGTCGGCTGGTGTGCCGGGTGGCGGCGGTTCCACTGTCTCGGCCAGGCCTCGCGCGTCCCCGAGGGCTGCTGCGTCCGCGAGTGATCCGTCCTTGGTCTCCATCAGGTCCAGGTCCGCGTCCCGCAGGACCTTGGTGAGCTCAGCGTCGGCGTCTTCGGCCTGCGCCAGCAGGCGCTTGACTCGTTCCACGAGGTCCGGCCGGACGGTGCGGATCCGGTGTTCGTCCTCGTCGTCGAGTCGGCTGCCGGGGCCGCCGACCACCACGTGCTCCAGGTCTTCGACCCGGCCGTCGTCGAGGATGCGGAACCGGTAGGCGCTCGCCAGGGCGTCAGCCTCGGCCAGCTGGCGCTGCACCGCTTCGAAGTCACCGACCGTTCCGATCAGCGCGCGGCGCACCGCCGCCACCTCCACGACGAGTCTCCGCAGGTCACCGCCGAGTTCGTGATGCCGGTCCGCCGCTGCCTGCGCGGCCTCGCCCTGCCAGTTCGCCGGCTTCCCAGACGCGGTGAGCTCGTCGTCCAGCCGCACCAGTCGGTCTTCCTCGCGCTTCAGGTCGTCGATCGATTCATCCAGCAGGGCCGGGTTCCACCTGCGGATGTCGGCGATGGTCGTCATCAGGCACCACCCGCGGTCTTCAGGTCCGACACCGCGCCCTGATCCGTTCCGTCGTAGGTGTCGGCGCTGCGGCGCAGGGCTTCGGCGTGGCGGTTGGCCGCATGGCACCACTTCTTCACGCTGTTCATCCAGCTGCGGCCGGCACTGCTCGCCGCAGGTGCCGCCGTCGTGCCGGGCAATGCCTGGCTGATCTTCTCCCCCACCGGGCCGAGTTTCGACTGCCCGGCTTGCTCAACCGCGGAAACCGTTGCGTCCGAGGCCTTCCGCAGTTCCTCGACAAGAACCTGGTAACCCATCAATCCTCCCCGGCCGGGGAAGTTACCGAGGTCAACTCCACCCGCACCGGGCTTCCAACCCACCGTCCCACAGATGGCGCAACAGTCGCGTGATGCAGATCGCGATTACCAAACGCCGGCCCGGGCCACGAGGCCCTGGCCGCATGAGTTGACAGCGGTCGCTGGGGCTCGTTCTAGCAACTCTGCCCCCAGAACGCAGTTCTTCCTGCGCTGGTGGGCGCCGAAGACTGGGCGGTAACTGTTGCCCGCTCCTCGCCCTCCAGAAAGGGCTCGAAAATCGGTTTGCTACTCCAGTCGAGCGAACTTCAGGTGAACTCGATCAAGTGATCCGAGCCGAGGAGACCCCGCTGGCAAACTCACGTAGCGTGACGGGACTGACTCAACAGGTACGGAAGTGGCTCGCTGCGCTGAACGAGAGCGAGTTAGGCATTGTGCTCACCGTGTGCGATCGCCTCCGGTCCGCCGCCAAGCTTCCCCAAGTACCCAAACGGGCTTCAGCCACGTCACGAGACCAGGCTGCATGCCACATATGGGCGCGCAAGACTTCCGGCCAACACATCGAGTCGGTCATCACGAGCGCATTGCCTGCCATTGCCAACCTGCTCGTCGAGCACTACGGCTGGGCTCCTGACCAGGTCGAAGAACCCGATATCGAGCAGCTCACCGAGATGCTGACCACGCTGGGGCGCCCCATCGGCCAGCTCGGGCTCTACGGACTGCTCCTGACGGAGCAACCAGCAAGCAGGTTGGCCCGGGAACATCACGGAGCGCTGGAGAAAGCCCTGCAGTCTGCGGACGTGAAGAGAGCTCCCGAACCGGACGAGAAGCACAACGATCCGACAGGAGGCCGCCAGGATCCGTCCCAAGGCATCGAGGGAGCAGCCGACGGGAAGGTTGACCCTGCACCTGCTCAGCTGGATGCAGCAGCGCTCGACGAGCTCGCGAAGTGCGTTTCCGATCTCCAGCAGCTCGCAACCTCCCTCGCAGAACAGCTGCGCACGACCGCTGCCGCGGTTGACGCAGGACGTGCTGTCGACTTGGGCGTCAACACACTGCTGACCAGCTATGACCAGCAGCACGAGACCCTGGTCGCAGGAATGGCGGAGCACACCCCGGAGTTCGCTGACGCAGGCTTCGAAGACATCGAGATCCTGCTCTCCTCGTGGCGCGCTGACCTTGCCGACCGCGAGCGAGAACAGCGGGAGGAGGTGGCTGGCAAGATCAATGATCTCGAGAAGAACATCGCCGAGATCGATGCGTTGATTGCGAAGAATCCGGTTCCCGCGCTCTCGGAAGCTCGAGCGCAGTACCTGCAGCGGCTGCACGACTTGCGGAAGTCCCTCGCGGAAGATGCCACCTCCCCCGACGTGGTGGGCGAGTACAGCGAAGCGTCAGGCGTCCAGAGCGAGTGCGCCGCAGCAGTCAGCGAGGCCAGAACGCTGGAGGATGAGCGCGAAGAGGTGTCAGATCCCACGGGTGCTCCTGCCACCTCGCACGCGCCTGCGGCTGGTGCTGTCGCGGCGGGTGAACCGACTCCCGAGCCAGCACCGGTCGCCAACGCTGAGGCCGCTGGACCGGCGGAGGAAACCGGGGCCGCGGGGGAATCGCCGCTCGATTCTCCGTGGGAAGAGGGGACACCACCGGTTGCAGTTGCACTCGTGGCATCCGGCCGCCTCGCGGAGGCGTACTGGGTCACCGCGATGTCCGCCGAACCGGACCGTCGCAGTGCCGTCTTGAGCTTCGCCACCAGCGCATACAGCGCGTACAACAGCGAGGAAGCAACGGCTGTGCTGGGCACCCTCGCGCTCGACGCCCAGGAACTCAGTCGCGATGCCGACGCCGCTGTGCTCGCCGCCACCGCCCTCCTGCGCGCGGCGCTGGTCGCTGGCTGGGGGCCGCAAATGCTCCCCCAGTTGGAACCAGCACTCAGCGTCCTCCCCAATCCCTGGCAGGACCTGCTCAAAACGGCGATCCGCGCAACGCGACTCCAGTACAGGATCGAACCTGCGGTAGGAGTCCGCTCCACCGCCGACACCGACGAGATCCGCGCCGAACTGGGTAGACGCGCCGAGAGCCTGGCCGCTGACCTTCCGCTTCGGAAGAACCTCTACCAGCGAGGAACCCGGGTGCTGCAGCGCTTGGCTCGCGAGGGCCAACCTCTGCACGACGGTCTCCAAGCTGTGATCGCCTGGTCGAACGGTACTGGAAGCAGCGAACAGCTCGCATCCCTGCTGGAAAAGTTCACCGGGCACAACGCGGCCGACGAGCTGATCGATGAAGCCGATGCCGCGGTGCGCACCCCCAAGCAGACACGAGAGCCCATCATCGCCGGGGCGAGGCGTGGACTGCAACGAGCCGTTGAAGAAGTGGCCACCCTCCTCCGGCAGGCGCACGCCGTCAGCGTTCGGATCAACTCCTCGGGCTCAGCGGACAAGGCCATCGGGGCCGCGCTGGGACGTGCAGTCACGGCGCTGCAGGACCAACCGACTCCGCCGGGGATGGCTGGTAGCGCGATGAAGCTGCTGCGGGATTGGATGGCCGAGCCCAGCAGCGCCCTGTCCTTCCCAAACCGCCACATGGCACCAATTGGGGAGGTCAGCACCGCTGAGCCGACCACGGATGTCCTGCTCCCGCTCACTGACCTGACGTGGACCGTCGACGGACGCCCTGATCCAAACCACCCTGAGACCTCCTCGGTGCTCGCTCGTCTGGTCCAGCCGTTCGACATCACGGCGGCTGTGCTGGCCTACTGCGAGCGCGGTGATCTGCGCAGGGCAAGCCGCATCCTGGAACTCCACGAGCACGGTTGCTGGGAGGCGGTGGCAGACAGTGCGCGCCTGCAGCAGGCAATCATCACCTCGAAGCAGGAGTGGACAGCGCGGCACCGCGAAGCGGTGACGGAAGCCCGTGACCTCTTCGCCCGGGTTCGCGCCCAGAACCTGCTGAACCAGAGCGACGACAGCACTGTCAGCGGCCGGATCGAAGCTCTCAGCACGGTCAGCGACGACGACTTCCACGCAGCTTCCCGGCAACTGGCCGACCTCGTCGGCGAGCTGACGAACCGCCAGCGAGCGCGCATCGAGGAGCTCGGAACCCAACTGGACACGCTCCAGATGTCCGATGCCGATCGGCTCCGCATCCGCGGCCTGCTCGAGGAGGCCGACACCGTTACCGCGACGGAGTTCCTCTCCTTCGCCATGGAGGGCAGGCCACTCCCCGAGCACTTCGGCCCGGGGACGGAAGACGTCAGGCTGTTCACGAAGTTCCTCGAGGACGGGTTCAGGAACAAGCTGGACGCGCCGCACACGAGCGCGCATCGCTGGGCTGATCTGGCCGAACCGGTCACACCACTGACGAACCACGCCAAGGACGGCATCGACGCGTGGGACTTCCTGGCCGACCCGACGGGACGCAGCCGGGACAACCACGCCGACAACGTCCGGAGGATCCTCTACACGCTCGGGTTGAACTGCGCCGAGCGTCCCACCCACCTCGCGCCTCGCGCTCGCCGGGGCTTCCGGGCCTACCGCGCCAAGGCCACCCCGAACGACGGTTCCTACATCTCCGACCTGGGCTCCTCGGCGAACGAGTACACAATCACCGTCGTGCTGGACGAACGCCGAGGCCGTTCGGTTCTCAGCGTCCTCGACCCAGAGGACACCTCACGCACCAACATCGTGGTGTACCCGCACGCCATGGACCTGGCAACCAGGCAGGCATTGGCGGCCCAAGCGGTGAACAACAAGGTGAAAGCCCTTGTCATCGACCCCGCGGCTTTCGGGTGGGTTGCTGCCAGGACGCCCAATTCGTGGCGTGCGACGCAACGCGTCACGCTGCCCTGGACGATCTTCGAGCCGTACAAGCCGTTCGTCGCTGGACTGGTGCCGCCCGAGGTCTTCGTGGGGCGCGCAACGGAGATGTCCCAGGTCACCGATCGCGATGGCGGTCTCTTCGTCTACGGTGGCCGACAGCTGGGCAAGTCAGCGCTGTTGCGACGGGTCCACGCCACGTTCGACAACGGCGACACCAAGCACGCCATCTACCTGGACCTGAAGGCCAAGGGCATCGGCGAGGCGGAGCCGGCCTCACGTATCTGGCGGGCACTGACCATCGAGCTCAAGAACCGAGGCGTTCTCGGACCGAAGGTGTCGGACGAAGCACCGCCCGACACCGTCATCAACAACGTCAAGGCATGGCTGTCCGAGAACCCGAGCCGACGGGTGCTGATGCTCGCGGACGAGGCAGACGCGTTCCTCACGGCCGACTCCCGTGGTGAGTCCACTCCCGGTGGGATCTCGCACTTCAGGAATGTGCTCGGGCTCAAGGAGCTCATGGAGTCCACCGAGCGGCGGTTCAAGGTCGTCTTCGCTGGCCTGCACCAGGTGCAGCGCTTCGGCCACATCTCCAACGTTCCGCTGGTTCACGGCGGCCCCGACATCCTCATCGGTCCGCTCGAACCGTTGGATGCCCGCAAGCTGGTGGTGGAGCCCATGGCCGCGCTGGGGTACCAGTTCGAACGGCCAGAGCTGGTCTGGCGTCTGCTGTCCGCCACGAACTACCAGGCCAGTCTGATCCAGATCTTCTGCGAAGAGCTGGTCCGCATGCTGCACGGCAGGCGTGGTCGCAGCCAATCGGTGCCAGTCCTGGTGACCGAGGACGACGTCGAAGCTGTCGCTGCGAGCGACTTGGTGCGCAGCAGGATCGCCGAACGGCTCCGGATCACTATCAACCTGGACGACCGGTACCGGGTGCTCACCCTCGTGATCGCGCTGTTCAGCCTCAACGACTCGTTCGGCACCGATTACGGCCCCGAAGAACTCCTCGACGAGGCCCGCAACCGCTGGCACTCCGGCTTCGCCGAATTGACGGCCTCACAGGTGAGCATCTACCTCGACGAGATGGTCGGGCTGGGGCTGCTGAGCCGACTACCGCACAAGAAGCGGTACACGGTGCGGAGCCCCAACGTCATCAACATGTTGGGCACCAAAGCCGACCTCGAGCGGGAGTTGGCCGAAACCGACTTCGACCGGCCCTACGAGTACAACCCGCGGGAAGCACGTCGGTTGCTGGCGTGCGAGGACGGAGGCCGTGAGTTCCACAGCCCGCTGACCGACGGCCAGCTCCACGACCTCGCGTCCAGCTCAGGAATCTCGGTGATCACCGGTAGCGGCGCGCTGGGAATCGATCGTGTTCCGGATGCGATTCAGAACTACGCCGAAATGCGAGGAACCCGCACCGCGACGGTCAGTTCCGACAAGGACCTGAAGAAGGTGGTGACCGATGCCGTTCGCCGACGGGGTTCCTCGACGATCGTCATCGTCAACGCGTTGAAGATGCCCCTGTCGGAGGTCGAATCGGTCACCGGCTGGATCGAGGACAGGCTCGCGAAGAAGACGCCGCCCCAGAACGTGTCGGCCGTGCTTCTCGCCGCGCCGTCTGTTGCCTCGGCCGCAGCTGCCAAGGTTGGCATCGAGCCGATCCGACTGGAGCGTTGGACCACCCGGAGCGTGCGCAGTTGGCCAGAATGCCCGTTCGACGTCCCGGAATCACGTGAGGCGCTGATCAGGGCGACCGGCGGTTGGCCAGATCTGGTCGAGCGAACGATTTCCTGGGTTATCAACGGGGGTTCCACCCTGACCAGCGCGGTGCGCTTTGCGGAGCAGAAGCTCAGCGAGCCGAACGTCTGCCGGGCCCACCTCAGGGGTTGCGGTCTCGACGAAAGCCTGATCCGCCAGATCGACAACTGGGTGGAGTACTTCGAGCCCGGCGATGTTGTCCCTCCAGAAGACGTGGATGCGGCACTTGAAACGGACCGGGAGACGAGTCGGGCGCTGCTGCAGCACCTGTCCATGCTCAACGTGCTGGACGAACACGAGAACGGTGTGGCGCTGGACCGGGTGGTGCACCGCTGCCTCCAGTACATCCGCGGTACGTCATGACCGCGCGGTGGAGCTTGTTGACCCTCCCCGGCCCTCGCAAGCACTTGGAGTCCATCAGCAATGATCTGGACGAGGGCCTGAGCTGTGTCTGGCTGATGCCGGACGAGTTCGTTGCGAACGGCTTTGCCGACGAATTGCTGGACGAGCTGGCGAACGACCACGACAGCTTGCACGTTCCGGAGCCGCATGGAGCGCACATCGGTGGGGCGGCAGCAGCCGTCCCACCCATCCGTGCTGCTCAACCGAGGAGTGACCTACCCAGGTGGGCGCAAGACACGTTCAGCGGTCTACCGAGTTTCGACGCCTCGCCCTCCCCTGTGGCCATCACCGTGAGTCCGCGAACGACTTCGGTCACGGAGAGGATCGTGCAACTCCTCGACCTGAACACCGACGAGCATCCCGATGAGATCCGCGCGATCGTCACCGAACCACAGCTGCGCGGCAAAGTCCTCGTGGTGTGTGGTTGGCGCGAGCGGGACCGGGACTCGCTGGCGGAGGTGCTGGTACGGCTCACCTCACTCGTGAAAGAGGAAGGACTGCCTCCAGCGCACCGCCCACGCCTGCTGCTCGCCACCCGTGAGCGGGACCTGCCCCTGGCCACATGGGACCGCCTCGACCAGATGACCACCCGCATCCGGTGGTGGTGGGGAGTTGTGGGCAGGCTGGACACCGCGGTCGTCGTGGCAACCGCACGTCCGAGGTTCGGCAGTTCTGGTTCCACGAGCCACGTGAGCGCGCTGCGCGAGTTGGTTGCCATCGACGTGATCACCGAGGTCGCTGGTCCAGATCTGCGGCTGGCCGAGTACCTCGCGATCTCGTGGGACGGGCTCGTCTCGTCCCTCGGCGACAGCATCGAAGTTTCAGCACGCGAGTTCGGGGGTGAGTTCCAGCTAGGTGGCGAACTGCCGCGTCGTGGCGGTAACCGACCGCCGTACGAGCTGCGTCGCGCGTGGCGGCTCGGGATGGCCGATCTGTGGGAGCACCAGGTTCGCGTCAGTCCCACAGCACATCGTCCGAAGCGGACCGGCACCGGGCTGGACGCGATGATCTGGCGTGGCCAGAACAGGGCCCTCATGCCCATCTTGGACGAGTACCGCGGACGGGTCGAACAGGTCTTCCGGGATCGAGCTTCGCGGGCCGTGCTGGCCGACGTGACCCAGCAGGAGCGACCACGGGGGGTCGCAAGCCAACCACCCCGCAGATCAGTGCTGGAACTCGGAGCCATGGCTTGGGCAGTCGCGAACAAGAGGGTCCGGCTTCCGCGTGCCGACAACGAGCTGCTGTTCAGCCTCTTGGACGTGCGCAACTCATTGGCCCACCTCCAACCCATCACAGATGACGAGGTGGAACGGCTGGCCAACGCCTTGGCTGGAAGCCGTTCCTGACCTCCAGCCCGGGGGGTCAGTCCTTGGGCTTGCGGAAGAGGCGGAGGAGGGGGTCGTAGCGGTGGTCCGCCAGGCGTTCCTTGAGGGGGATCAGGGCGTTGTCCGTGATGTGGATGTTCTCCGGGCAGACGTCCGTGCAGCACTTCGTGATGTTGCAGTAGCCCAGGCCGTGGTCGCCCCTGGCCTCCTCCGGGCGGTTCTCCGCCTCGTCGAGGGGGTGCATCTCCAGTTCCGCCACCCGCATCAGGAAGCGGGGGCCGGAGAAGGACTCCTTGTTGTCGTCGTGGTCGCGGATCACGTGGCAGGTGTTCTGGCAGAGGAAGCACTCGATGCACTTGCGGAACTCCTGCGAGCGCTGGACGTCCACCTGCTGCATCCGGTACTCGCCCGGTTCCAGGTCCGCGGGCGGTTGGAACGACGGGACCTCGCGGGCCTTGGTGTAGTTGTAGGACACGTCCGTGACCAGGTCCTTGACCAGCGGGAAGGTGCGCATCGGGGTGACCGTGATGGTTTCCGAGCGGTCGAAGGTGGACATCCGGGTCATGCACATCAGGCGGGGGCGGCCGTTGATCTCCGCCGAGCACGAGCCGCACTTGCCCGCCTTGCAGTTCCACCGCACCGCCAGGTCCGGGCACTGGGTGGCCTGCAGCCGGTGGATGATGTCGAGCACCACCTCGCCCTCGTGGACCTCCACCGTGTAGTCGCGCAGCCCGCCGTCCGCGGTGCCGCGCCAGACCCGGAAGTGCGCCTGGTACCCCATCAGATCTCCCCAACCCGGACGTCCGCGAGCTCTTCTTCGGTGTAGTACTTGCGCAGCTCTTCCAGCTTGAACAGCTCCAGCAGGTCGCCGCGCATCGGCGGCTGCGGCTGCTCGGTCACCTCGACGTGGTTGGCCACCAGCTCGCAGACCAGCAGCTTGCGGCGCCACTTCGCGTCCATCGCCGGGTGGTCGTCGCGGGTGTGGCCGCCGCGGCTCTCGGTGCGCAGCAGTGCCGCGCGGGCCACGCACTCGCTGACCAGCAGCATGTTCCGCAGGTCGAGGGCGAGGTGCCAGCCGGGGTTGAACTGGCGGTTGCCCTCCACTGCCAGGTGCTGCGCGCGGTCCTTGAGGTCGCGCAGCCGCTCCAGGGCCTGCCGCACCTCCGCACCCCGGCGGATGATCCCGACCAGGTCGTTCATCACCTGCTGGAGTTCGGCGTGCAGCGAGTACGGGTTCTCCCCCACCGGTTCGGCCGAGGCGGTGAACGGGTCCTGCGCCCGCCCGGCCGCTGCGCCCACATCGGACTTCGCGATGCTCGGGCGGATGCCCAGCCCGGACACGTACCCGGCGGCTCCGGTGCCCGCGCGGCGGCCGAAGACCAGCAGGTCGGACAGCGAGTTGCCGCCCAGGCGGTTGGAGCCGTGCATGCCACCGGCCACCTCGCCCGCCGCGAACAGGCCCGGCACCCGGGAGGCCGCGGTGTCCGGGTCCACTTCGACCCCGCCCATCACGTAGTGGCAGGTCGGGCCGACCTCCATGGGCTCCGCGGTGATGTCCACATCGGCCAGTTCCCGGAACTGGTGGTACATCGAGGGCAGCCGCTTGGTGATCTGCTCCGCGGGCAGGCGGGTCGCCACGTCCAGGTACACGCCGCCGTGCTCGGACCCGCGGCCCTCCTTGACCTCGTTGTTGATCGCCCGCGCCACCTCGTCGCGGGGCAGCAGCTCGGGCGGGCGGCGGTTGTTGTCCGGGTCGTCGTACCAGCGGTCCGCCTCGGCCTCGTCATCGGCGTAGTTGTCCTTGAACACCTCGGGGATGTAGTCGAACATGAACCGCCGACCCTCAGAGTTGCGCAGCACCCCGCCGTCGCCGCGCACCGATTCGGTGACCAGGATGCCCTTCACGCTCGGCGGCCACACCATGCCCGTCGGGTGGAACTGGACGAACTCCATGTTGATCAGCGACGCCCCGGCGCGCATCGCCAGCGCGTGACCGTCCCCGGTGTACTCCCAGGAGTTGGAGGTGACCTTGAAGGACTTGCCGATGCCGCCGGTCGCCACGATCACCGCCGGGGCCTCGAACAGCACGAACCGCCCGGACTCCCGCCAGTACCCGAACGCGCCGGCGATCCGGCCGTCGTCCTTGAGCAGCTCGGTGACCGTGCACTCCTGGAACACCTTGATCCTGGACTCGTAGTCACCGGTGGCCGCGTGGTCCTCCTGCTGCAGCGAAACGATCTTCTGCTGCAGGGTGCGGATCAGCTCCAGTCCGGTGCGGTCACCGACGTGCGCCAGCCGCGGGTACTCGTGGCCGCCGAAGTTGCGCTGGCTGATCCGACCGTCCGGGGTGCGGTCGAACAGCGCGCCGTAGGTCTCCAGCTCCCACACCCGCTGCGGTGCTTCGCGCGCGTGCAGCTCGGCCATCCGCCAGTTGTTCAGGAACTTCCCGCCGCGCATGGTGTCGCGGAAGTGCACCTGCCAGCCGTCGCGGGAGTTGACGTTGCCCATCGAGGCGGCGATGCCGCCCTCGGCCATCACCGTGTGCGCCTTGCCGAACAACGACTTGCACACCACGGCGGTGCGCAGGCCCTGCGACCGCGTCTCGATCGCCGCGCGCAGGCCTGCGCCACCGGCGCCGATCACGACCACGTCGTACTCGTGCCGTTCGATCTCCACCATCGACGTCCTTCTAGTTGAACAGCCTGGGGTCGGGGAACGCGCCGCTGGCGACCAGCATCACGTAGAGGTCCACGAGGGCCACCGAGACCAGCGACGACCAGGCCAGCAGCATGTGCTTGCCGTTGAGCCAGGTGACCTTGGTCCAGAACCAGTAGCGCACCGGGTGCTTCGAGAAGTGGTTGATCCGACCGCCGATCAGGTGGCGGCAGGAGTGGCAGGACAGCGTGTAGGCCCACAGCAGCAGCACGTTGACCACCATGAGCAGGCTGCCCAGCCCGATGCCGAAGCCGCCGTCGGCGCCGCGGAACGCGATCACCGTGTCGTAGCTGAGCACCGCCGCCACGACCAGCGCCGCGTAGAAGAAGTAGCGGTGCACGTTCTGCATGATCAGCGGGAAGCGGGTCTCACCGGTGTAGCGGCGGTGCGGTTCGCTGACCGCGCACGCCGGGGGCGAGGCCCAGAACGACCGGTAGTAGGCCTTCCGGTAGTAGTAGCAGGTCAGCCGGAAGCCGAGGACGAACGGCAGCACGAAGATCGGCGGCGGCACGAGCGGCCCCAGGTCGGGGGCGGGCTGACCCCAGTGGCTGGCGCCCGGCACGCACGCGACCGACAGGCACGGCGAGTAGAACGGCGCCAGGTAGTGGTAGTCGGGGACCCAGTACCACTGGTTCATGAAGGTGCGGATCACGCCGTAGACCACGAAGGCCAGCAGCGCGAGGAAGGTGACCAGCGGGGGCAACCACCAGCGGTCGGTGCGCAGGGTTCGCACGGAGATGCGTGCCCGACCGGTGGCGGTGGGGGGAGCGGACATTCGCAGACCTCGTTGTCGTGGTTTGTCCGGCGGTGCTCACCTGAGGTCGCTCATTGTGGATCAGCAGCGCGGGGCCAGGAAGTCCCCAAACCGGTGCAACCGGGGCGAGCGGCCGCCGGTCACTGGGGGGCCCGACCACCCAAGCCCTCGTCGTCGGCGTCGCGCCACAGCGAGGGGTCGTAGGGGGTGTCGGGGACCACCACGACGTCGTCGGACTCGGCGCCGCGCCGCTGGGCGGGCATGGCGCTGGAGAGGTCGGCGACGTCGATGTCCAGGCGTTCCACATCGTTGTGCAGGCGACGCACGGCCGGGGCGTCCCCGTAGCGGGCGCGCAGGGCGCCGACGCTGCTGCGCAGCTGCGCCAGCAGGCGGTGGAGTTCGGCCAGTTCGGTGGTCGTGGCCATCGGCGTGCACCTCTTCCGACTGGTGGTGGCTCGGTACGGCACCGACTCTGCCCCGAACAGGGAAGTGTGACAAGTGCCACACTCGTGATCTCGGCGAGGTTCCCCCGCGTGGGGCCCTCAGCCCGCCGCCATCGCGGCCAATCCGGCGAGCAGCGGCTGCAACCCCAGCTCGAACTGGTCATCGAAGCTCAGCCCGCGGGTGGCCCGCGCGCCCGCCACGATGTGCGGGAAGTCCGCCTCCGGCAGGGACGCCATCGGCGAGGTGGCCTCACCCGGCGCGACCAGGTCGATCTGGGCGTAGCCGATCGCGTAGCTGAAGACCAGGCGCGATGCGCCGACCAGCGCGGTGCCGCGCAGCCCCGCGTCGTGCAGCGCGCGCATCAGCGCCTCCGGCAGCCGCAGCGACGCCGGGTCGCTGTACTCCCGGAGCGCGACCAGCGGGGTCGCGTTGGGGCGGCGGATGACCAGCGACCGGACGCTGCGCGCCAGCGCGCTGACCCGCTCGCGCCAGGGCAGCTCGGCGTCCGGGACCGGGAGCTCGGCCATCAGCCGCTCGATGACCAGCCGCTCCATCTGCGCCTTGTCGGCCACGTGGTGGTAGAGGCTCATCTTCCCGACGCCGAGCCGGTCGGCCACCGCGCGCATGGAGAGCCCTCCGTGGCCGGATTCGTCGAGGACCTCCAGGGCTGCCGCGAGCACCGCCTCGCGGGTCAGCTTCGGTGGGCGGCCCCGGCGGCGCGGGGTGTTCGGCGTGGTCACGCGCTCAACCTAACCCAGCCGCTCGACTGCTCCGACATCCGCTGCTAATTTTTCGTACCGAAGACGAAAAAGGAGGCAGACCATGACCCAGTACGGACTCGTCCTGTTCACCGACTCGTTCGGCACCGCCGACACCCGCGAGACCTTCGACCGGGCGCTCGACCACGCCCGCGAGGCCGAGCGGCACGGCTGGCACGAGGTCTGGACGACCGAGCACCACTTCAACCCCCGGGTGCTCAACTCCGCCGCCCTGGCGATGGCGGGGTTCCTGCTCGGCCGCACGGACCTGCACGTCGGCACGGCCGTGTGCGTGCTGCCCAACCACCACCCGCTGGCACTGGCCGAGCAGACCTCGGTGCTCCAGCACCTCTCCGGCGACCGCTTCACGCTCGGCGTCGGGCGCGGCCAGCCGCTGGTGGACCAAGAGGTCTTCGGCACCGGCATGGCCGGGTTCCGCGACATCACCGAACCCGTGGCGCTGCTCGACCAGGCCCTGCGGCAGGGGCGGGCGAAGGGCGGCGGCGGGCGGTACGAGTTCGACGAGGTCGCGATCACGCCGGAACCACCGGCCCGCCGGGTGCCGTTCGTGCTGGCGTCGTCCTCGCCGGAGTCCGCACGGCTGGCCGGGCGCCACGGGGTTCCCGTGCTGCTCAGCCCGTTCATCGACGTGCCCACCAAGCGCGCGGTGCTCGACGCGCACGCCGCGGCGGCGGCCGAGCACGGGCACCAGCTGGATCCGCGGGACAACATCGACTCGTCGTACTTCGCCACCGCCGACGACACGGCGACCGCCGAGCAGCTGCTGACCACCGGGATAGCGGAGATCGAGCGGCAGATCGCGCAGTCCGGCAGGCCGCTGGTCGAGCGCCCGGTGCCGACGGCCGAGCAGGCGGTGGCCGCGGCCGAGCGGCTCACCGGCTGCCACATCGCGGGTGATGTGGCCGAGTGCCGCCGACAGTTGGCCGACCGGGTGGCGGCACTGGGCGTCGGCCGGGTGCTGCTGATGCCCGAGGGCGCGGGGTCGCACGAAGCCACGGTGCGCACCATCCGCGAGGCGGAGCAGGTCTTCGGGCGCGGCTAGCAGTCGTGGCGTCGGGAACCGACCGGCGGCAAAGTCGTGGCGAGTCTTGTGGATCAGCATCCGCACCTACAGACTCACGAGTCGGTTCCCGAAACTGATCGTCTGCGACTGCGAGGCAGCATTGAGCATTCTCGGCACCCGGGTCGAACGCCGTGAAGACCCGCGCCTTCTCACCGCCGGCGGGACCTACGTCGACGACCTGCGCGAGCCCGAGCTGAACGGGGCGCTGCACGTGACCTTCGTGCGCAGCCCGCTGGCGCACGCCAGGATCACCGAGATCGACACCGAGGAGGCCCGCGCGCTGCCGGGCGTGGTCGGCGTGTTCACCGGTGCGGACGTCGACCTCCCGGCGTTCCCGCCGGACAGCGGCATCAGCGGCCCACCCCCGGCGGCGATGGAGCGGCCGCACCTGGCCCGCGACGTGGTGCGCTACGTCGGGGAACCGGTGGCCGCGGTGGTCACCGAAACCCGCGCCCAGGGCGAGGACGCCGCCGAGGCGGTGTCCGTCGACTACGACCCGCTGGACGCCGTGGTCGACGTCGACGACGCGCTGCGCGACGAGGTCCTGCTGTTCCCCGAGGCCGGTACCAACGTCACCGGCACCAGCGGGGAGCTGGACGACTCGCTGTTCGACGACTGCGAAGTGGTGGTGCGCGAGCAGGTCGAGAACCAGCGGGTGGCCGCCGCGCCGCTGGAGGTGCGCACCGCGGCCTGCGCCTGGAGCGGCGAGAAGGTCACCCTGTGGCTGTCCAACCAGAACGCGCAGAGCTGCCGCGACGCGCTGATGGCCAACCTCGGGCTGCCGCGCGAGCAGGTCCGGGTGATCACCCCCGACGTGGGCGGCGGGTTCGGCGCCAAGATCGGTGTCGAGCAGGAGGCCGCGCTGCTGGCGTTCCTGGCCAAGCGCGTCGAGCGCCCGGTCAAGTGGGTGGAGAACCGCAGCGAGAACCTGGTCGCGATGACCCACGGCCGCGCGCAGCGGCACGTGGTGACCATCGGCGGTCGCCGCGACGGGACGGTGCAGGCCTACCAGCTCGACATCGTGCAGGACGTCGGCGCCTACCCGCGGATGGGCGCCTTCCTGCCGCTGTTCACCCGGTTCATGGTCAGCGGCGTCTACGACATCCCGCAGGTGCGCTCGCGGGCCCGCGCGGTGGTCACCAACACCACCCCGATCGGCGCCTACCGCGGCGCGGGACGGCCGGAGGCGACCGCGGCGGTCGAGCGGGCGGTGGACCTGTTCGCCGCCGAGATCGGCATGGACCCGGCCGAGGTCCGGCGGCGCAACCTGGTGCGGCCCGAGCAGTTCCCGTACAAGACGCCGGGCGGGATGACCTACGACACCGGCGAGTACGTCAAGGGCCTGGACGCGGTGCTGGAAGCCGCCGACTACCAGGCGCTGCGCGCGGAGCAGGCCAAGCGCCGGGCCGAGGGCAGCACCCGCCAGCTCGGCATCGGGCTGGCCAGCTACGTGGAGATCACCGCGCCGAACAACACCGAGGGCGAGACCGGGCACGTGGAGATCCGCCCGGACGGCAGCGTCCTGGTGCTCACCGGCAGCTCCCCGCACGGGCAGGGCCACTGGACCTCCTACGCGATGCTGGTGTCCGACCAGCTGGGCATCGACCTGGACAAGATCGAGGTCGTGCACGGCGACACCGACCTGATCCCCGAAGGCGTGGGCACCATGGGCTCGCGGTCGCTGCAGCTCGGCGGGTCGGCGGTGCACCGGGCCGCGGTGGACGTCAAGGACAAGGCGCGCAAGCTGGCCGCCGAGCTGATCGAGATCGACGAGGCCGACCTGGAGCTCGCCGAGGGCAGGTGGCAGGTTCGCGGCACGCCCAACGTCGCGCTGTCCTGGGCGGAGCTGGCAGCCAAGGCCGAGGACGGGCTGGCCGCCGACGTGCACTTCACCGAGGACCGGCCGACCTTCCCGTTCGGCTCGCACCTCGCGGTGGTCGAAGTGGACACCGAGACGGGCAAGGTGGACTACCTCCGGCACGTGACGGTCGACGACGCGGGCGTGATCATCAACCCCGTGCTCACCGAGGGCCAGCGCCACGGCGGCATCGCCCAGGGCGCGGCGCAGGCGCTGCTGGAGGAGGTCACCTACGACGCCGACGGCAACCCGCAGAACGCCAACCTCGCCGACTACGCCTTCATCACCGCCGCCGAGCTGCCCAGCTTCGAGCTGCTCACGATGGAAACCCCGACGACGCTCAACCCGTTGGGCGTGAAGGGGATCGGCGAAGCGGGCACCATTGGTTCGACCCCCGCGGTGCAGAACGCGGTGGTGGACGCGGTGGCCCACCTCGGCGTCCGGCACATCGACATGCCGACCACACCCGAACGGGTGTGGCGCGCGATCAACGAGGCATGACCCCGACCCGCGACAGGTTCTGAGGAGTTCGTTCGTGCAAGTTTCGATCAACGTCAACGGCGAGCAGCGCAGCCACGAGGTCGAGGACCGCACCCTGCTCGTGCACTACCTGCGGGACGACTGCGGGCTGACCGGCACCAACATCGGGTGCGACACCACCTCCTGCGGCGCGTGCACGGTGCTGCTCGACGGCGAGTCGGTCAAGTCGTGCACCGTGCTGGCCGCGCAGGCCGACGGGCACGAGGTGACCACCATCGAGGGCCTCGCCGACGGCGAGGAGCTGCACCCGGTGCAGCGCGCCTTCCAGCAGAAGCACGGCCTGCAGTGCGGGTTCTGCACCCCGGGCATGGTGATGGCCTCGGTGTCGCTGGTCGAGGAGAACCCGAACCCGACCGAAGCCGAGGTGCGCGCCGGGCTGGAGGGCAACCTCTGCCGCTGCACCGGCTACCACAACATCGTCGAAGCCGTGCTGAGCGCGGCGGCGGAGAAGCAGGGGGCCGCGGAATGATCCCTGCCGCGTTCACCTACCGGAAGGCCGGTTCCGTCGAGGAGGCGCTGAGCCTGCTCGCCGAGCACGGCGACGACGCGAAGCTGCTGGCCGGTGGGCACTCGCTGCTGCCGCTGATGAAGCTGCGGCTGTCGGTGCCGGAGGTGCTGATCGACCTCGGCGGCCTGCGCGAGCTGTCCTACGTGCGCGAGGACGGCGACGAGGTCCGCATCGGCGCGCTGACCCGGCACCACGACCTGGAGCACTCCGAGCTGCTGCAGCGGGAGGTCCCGCTGCTGGCGCACGCGGCAGGCACCATCGGCGACCCTCAGGTCCGCCACCGCGGCACCATCGGCGGCTCGCTGGTGCACGGCGACCCGGCCTCGGACCTGCCCGCGGTGGCGCTGGCGCTGGACGCGGTGCTGGTCGCGCAGGGTCCGTCCGGCACCCGGGAGATCCCGGCGACGGAGTTCTTCACCGACTTCTTCGAGACGGCGCTCGGCGAGGACGAGCTGCTGGTCGAGATCCGGGTGACGAAGAACCCGCGGCAGGGCTGGGACTTCCAGAAGTTCACCAAGCGGGCGATCGACTGGGCGGTGGTCGGCGTGGCCGTCGCGGGCGACCGCGTCGCGCTGGTGAACATGGGCCCGGCGCCGATGCGGGCGCGCGGCGTCGAGGAGGCCTTGGCGAGCGGTGCGAGCCCGGCCGAAGCCGCGGAGCGGGCGGCGGAGGGCACCTCGCCGCCGGACCAGGCGAGCGCCAGCGCGGACTACCGCAAGCACCTGGCGGAGGTCCTGGTGCGCAGAGCGCTGGAGGCCGCCGCGGCCCGCAGCGCATGACGGGACGAGGGCACCCGCGACCTCGTCGCGGGTGCCCTCGCGGTTCCCCCTCCAGCACCTTCCCCCGCGATTTCAATGGGAATCAGACGTCCGAACCCCACTGGAGTCGCGTTGGCCGCGCCGCGGTGCTGCGCACATCCCCGGGAGTGGCGGCGAGGTCCGCCCTCGCCCCGCCGCCGTCGAGCCCGATGTTCGCGCTGGTGTCAGGCCGGGTTGTCCGACGCGTGGGTGACGAGCAGGGTCACGCCCGCCTCCCCACCGCAGTCGACCAGCACGGGCCCCACCCCGTTGCCGACCGTCCCGCGGAGCTTCGCCCTGGCCTCGAAGCGCTCCGGCCCGGACTCGATGATCTCGACGTCCTCCAGCACCGGCCGCCCGTCGACACCGCTGACGACGGCCCGCAGCCCGGTACCACCGCCGCAGTGCCCGGTGATCGTCACCTCCTGCCCCCGCTCGGTCGTCGGGTTGGGCGTCACCTGCACCGTGGCAGGGGCACCCCGTGGCACCGAGGCACCGCTGCCCTGCGTGAAAGCCACGCATTCTCCTTCTCGTGGTGAATTCGGATCGCGTCGACCGCCGCTCGGCTGCCGACACCGACCAGTCTTCGCGACCAGGGTGCGGCGGGGTATCAGGGTTTTTCCCGGAAGCCCCTGATCAACTCCTGCGACTCGTTTCGCGCGCGGTCTTGTGCTGGAACACCGTCGTGACCGCGGCCGCGGTCAACTTGCCCTTCATCGACAGCAGCGCGAAGTCCCACGGCAGCACGGCCGAGGGGCGCGGCGCGCGTTCCCGCTCCAGCGCGTCGCTGTGCACGTCGATCAGCCCGGGGATGCACAGCAACCCGCCACCGTCGACATCGCAGGACGCACCGGCCGGGTGGTCCTCGACGGCCTCGATCCGCCCGCCGCGCACCACGATCCGGCTGTCGTCGGTGACCCGGTCCGACAGCATCGCACGCACGTGCCCCAGCACGTAGTCCTGCGGAATGGCACCCAAGGTCCAGGTCCTGATCCCGACAGCGCTGCTCATGCCGCGACCACCCCCGCACCACACACCCTCGTGAGCGCGAAACGGGGCTGGAACACTGTTACGCACTCACGACCCCCACACACCCTCGTGAGCGCCAAACAGGGCTAGAACACTGTTACGCACTCACGACCCCCTGGACTCACGCCGCCAGCACCTCCTCGGCCTTGCGGAGCGGGTGATCCGGCCGTCGGCCATCCCCACGACCCGGGTCGCCAGGCGCCGGACACCTGCGCACCGCGGAAGTCCTCGATGCGCTGGATCGGCGAATCCGCCCGCACCAGCCCGTAGGCCCGGTAGCCGGGCGCGGTGCCCGGTGCCTCGACCTGCGCGCCGACCGGCGTGATCCGCACCCCGCTGTTGCGCGCCACCACGTAGGACAGCGGCCCGTACATGGCGACGTCGATCTTGCCGGTGCGCTGGCCCTCGATGACCGCGGCGTAGTCGGTGGCCTTCTCCACCCGATTCGCTTGCCGGTCTCCTGCTCCAGCATGTCGACCAGCGGCTCGAACTCCTGCTCCAGGCTGGTGGCGTCCTCCGTCGGGATGGAGGCGAACACCAGCTCGTCCGGGTTGCGCGCCCCGCCCTGGTCGCTGGCGGCGCTCGGGCCGCAGGCGGTGAGCTCGAGCGGCAGCACCGCGCAGGCGAGGACGGCCAGCAGCCGCCGGGAAACGTTGCACATGCAGGTCCTCCGATCGCGAAGTTGCGCGGTCAGCGTGCGGAGGACAGGTGGAGCAGCCCTCGGCTGCGGGTTACGCGCGGTGGAACGCTGCGGGACGGTCTGGCGCACCTGCCCCACAACTCGGGTAGGTTGCCGGGACGTGATCGAGATCGACTCCGCCTTCGTCACCGAACCGCGCGCCACCTACGCCCGCCTCCGCGAGCAGGGCCCGGTACACCGCGCCACCGCCCCCGACGGCACGTCGATCTGGCTGGTCACGCGCTACGCCGACGTCCGGGCGGCGCTGGCCGACCCCCGGCTGTCGCTGGACAAGGCGCACTCCACCGGCGGCTACCGGGGCTTCTCGCTGCCACCCGCGCTGGACGCGAACCTGCTGAACATGGACGCCCCGGAGCACACCAGGCTGCGGCGGATCATCGGCAAGGCCTTCGCCCCGCGCCGCATCGAACCGCTGCGCCCCCGCGTCCAGCAGCTCGCCGACGCCCTGTTGGACGAGCTCGCCGACGAGGTCGACCTGATGCCCGCCTACTGTGGACCGCTGCCGATCGCGGTGATCTGCGAGCTGCTCGGCGTCGGCGAAGCCGACCGCCCGGACTTCCGCGCCTGGACCGACGGCATGCTCGCCCCGGAGTCCCCCGAGCAGGCCCGCGACTCCCTCACCGCCCTGCACCGCTACCTGCTCGACCTGATCGCGGCGAAGCGCGCCAACCCCGGCCCGGACTTGCTGAGCACGCTGGTCGAGCTGCGCGACGAGGCGGACCGGCTGACCGAGGACGAGCTGACCTCGGCGGCGTTCCTGGTGCTGTTCGCCGGGTACGAGAACACGGTGAACCTGCTGGGCAACGGCCTGGTCGCGCTGCTGACCAACCCGGCGGCCCTGGCCCGCGCCCGCCAAGGGGTCACACCGACCACTGTGGACGAACTGCTGCGCTTCGACCCGCCTCCCCAGCTGGCCATCCGCCGGTTCCCGAAGCAGGACGTGGTGCTTGGCGGCGCAACCATCCCGGCGGGCGAAACCGTCCTGCTGTCCCTGGTCTCGGCGCACCACGACACCGACCGCTACCCGAACCCGGAACTCCTGGACCTCGACCGCGCGGACAACCCGCACCTGGCCTTCGGCCACGGCCCGCACTACTGCCTCGGCGCGGCCCTGGCCCGCATGGAGGCAGAGGTCGGCCTGAACACGCTCCTCACCCGCTTCCCGAACCTCGCCCTGGCAGTCCCAGAACCCGAGCTCCAGTGGCGCAACTCCTTCCGGAACCGAGGCCTCCGAACCCTCCCAGTCACCCTCCACCCCCAAACCCTCGCCGAACCCGAATCCCCCACCCACAACCACAGTTCCCACTGAACCTGCACCCCGCCCCCATGACGAACCGCAGTTTCAATTGAAACTGCGCCCCACAGCCACGCCAGATCGCAGTTTCAATTGAAACTGCGGTTCCCCAGGGCCCACTGCAAGATGCCTCCACGGCACGAGGAGCTGCGGTTCTGCTCGAAAGCTGCACGTCTCTGCGCGTCGGGACCCCGGCACACCGGGACCGCGCCGGGGGCGCCTCGAGCTCCGTTGAAATCAGACGTCCAAATTCCATTGAGGTGATCTCACCGGGCCCGCACAGGCGAGTCGCCAGATGATTCACAGTTTCAACTGAAACTGTAACCCCGGGTGAGTGCCGAAACCGCTTCCACCGACACCCCGCGCCGATCACAGGCGTTGATCAAGGGCGCCTTCGCCGACCGAGCCGGTGAAGGGCGCCTTCACTTCGGGCGCGCAAGAGTGGTGAGGCGTCGGCGGAGGGGCGTGGGACGGTTACAGTCTCAACTGAAACTGTGCACCACCGGTGTGTCGGGCGCCCGACACACCGGGGATGCGTCGGGGCGCTTACTGAGATCACCTCATTGAAGTCGCGTGCCACGGCGGGTACCCCGGGGACGTGACGGGCACTCGATCGACTCCGCACCGGGTCCGGATCGGCACCTCCGGCTGGGTCTACGGGCCGTGGCACGGCCCGTTCTACCCGCGCGACCTGCGCCGCGGCGGCGAGCTGGAGTACCTGTCCAACCGCCTCGGCTCGGCCGAGATCAACGCGTCGTTCTATTCCCTGCAGCGCCCTGAGCACTACCGCCGCTGGGCCGAGCAAACCCCGGACGGCTTCCTGTTCGCGGTCAAGGGCAGCAGGTTCATCACCCACATGAAGAAGCTCCGCGACGCGGGAACCCCGCTGGCAAACTTCTTCGCCAGCGGGCTCCTGGCCCTCGGCCCCAAGCTCGGCCCGCTGCTCTGGCAGCTCCCGCCGTCGCTGCCCTACGACGCCGACCGCCTGGAGGAGTTCTTCGGCCTCCTCCCCCGCAGCACGGCCGCAGCAGCTGACCTGGCCGCCAGGCACGACGAGCGCCTGGCGGGCCGTGCCCTCACCGAGGCCGACGCCGACCGGCCGCTCCGCCACGCGCTGGAGGTCCGCCACCCCAGCTTCGCCGCCCCGGAACCGGTGGAGCTGCTCCGAGCCCACGACATCGGCCTGGTGGTGGCGGACGCGGCGGGCGACTGGCCGCACCTCGAAGACGTCACCAGCGATTTCGTCTACCTCCGCTTCCACGGCGCGGAGGAGCTCTACGCGAGCGGCTACACCGAGGAGGACCTGGACCACTGGGCGCACCTGATCCGCGAATGGAACGAGGGCAAGTCCCCGACAACCCCGCACACGGTCGCGCCACCAGCCCCGAAGGTGCAGGGCCGCGACGTCTACGCCTACTTCGACAACGACATCAAGGCCCACGCCCCAGAAGACGCCCTAGCCCTCACCAAGCGCTGCACTTGAACCGGGCAGCTCCTGCCGGTCGCCGAAGCGGTCGCGCACGACCTGCGCCAGCTCGCGGTGCCCGTGCGCGGCCAACACCTCCGCCAACCGGTGGCTGAGCGCCGCCCGCTCGTCACCGCTGGCCAGCCGTTCGATGGCGGCGAAGACGTGTTGCTCGGCCCCGACCTCGAAGTCCTCCACGACGAACGAGTGCACCGGGTGGATCCAGTTCGGCTCGTCGCTGTCCGGGTCCGGCACCCGCCGGTCGTGCGCGGCGGCGGTGAGCTTGCGCAGGTTGCTGATCTGCCGCACAGCCTCGTCCAGGTCCCCGTCCTCGCGGCGCGAGAGCCACCACACCAGCGCGCTGCCCGGCGATTTCAGCACGTCGTCGGCGAAGTACGCCCGCTTGTTCCGCTCGTGCGCCCGCTTGCGCTCCCAGACCTCTTCCTCCTTGCGCGCGGCGGCCAGCTGCCGCAACCGCTCCGCATCCGCCTCCGCCAGCACCAGTCGAACGTCGCTGGCCCAGGCGACCACGTGGCCGGACTTGTCCGAGCGCGGTGTGCCGAGTAGGGCGTTCAGCCGGTGCTGCGCGAGTTCGCCGTCCTCGGGCGAGGTCTCGGCCACCAGCTCCCCGGCTTGCTCCAGGACCAGGTCCACCGCCAGACCGGCCGGATTGGCGTGCGGCAGCCCCGGCGCGTCGGGTTTGCTGTACCAGAAGACCTTGGCGGAGAAGGAGAAGCGGTACTCCGGGTGCGCGCTGCGCAGTGGCGTCCTGGCCACCGGGTGCTCGGTCGGCTGCGGCGGAGCGGGTTGCTCGACCGGCGCCTCCTCCGGCGGGGCGGGCTTGCGCCCCACCCGCCCCAACAGCCACCAGCTGACCGCCCAGGGCCCGACGATCGTCAGGACCACCAACGCGATCCACAGCCAGGCGGGCCAGCCGTAGCGCAACCCGAGCAGGACCCAGATCAGCGCCCCGAACACCGACAAGACCTTGACGACGGTGCGTTGATCCTGATTCATCGCACTCCCTCCGCACACCGGTCGACGCCACCTCATTGACTACCGGCTGCGCGGGGCCCTGCGAACGGTTCAGCCCGTTTTGCGCTCGAACAGAGCACTAGAACGACAGGTACACCGCGGTGGCGTCGTCGTGCTGCTTGCTGCGGTGGGGTTCGGGGCGTGCTGCTTCCGCTGCTCGGACCTGGGCGAGGAGTTCGGTCGGGCCTTCCTCCTCCAGCAGGTCCAGGAGGTCTGGCCAGGTTCCGAGGCCGAGCTCCTCCACGTAGCGGGAGGCCCCGTCGCTGAGCAGGGCCGCTCGGCGGACGTCGCGCAGCGTGCCCTGGAACGCTTCGTGGGCCGCTTCCGGCTTCGTGCTCGCCACCCAGAAGCCGCCGGGTTGGTTGCGCAGGTCGCGCACCGCTTCCTGGGTGTAGCTGGGCAGGTGGTCCAGGCGGTCGTCGACGACCGCGCCGGAGTCGAAGACGATCGGGCTGTCGGCGAGCACCAGGTACTCGACCTCGTCACCCGCGCGCAGGATGGACACCGTCGACGACGGGCTGGAGGGGTTCCGCAGGTCGCAGGTGTCCGCGTGGGCCGCGCAGGTCGCCGCGATCGCTTCGGCCAGCACGTCGGCGAGCGGTTGGTCCGACACCACGAGCCGAGCGGCGAGCTCGGCGCCGAGGCGGTGCACCAGCCACGCCACGTCGTGCGCGCAGCCGCTGTCCACATCGGACGGGGCGGTCGCGCCGTCCAGGACGAAGGCCCAGTCCGGGCCGACGGCGTGGTAGTCCTCGTTCACCCGGCCCGGCGTCGCCAGCGTCGCGCAGGTCGCCTGCACGGTCAGTGGCCCGGCAGCTGGTGCAGCGCGGTCACCAGCGGCGCCAGCTCCGGCACCTCGCAGGCTTCGGCGAGCGACTTCTCCAGCACCTCGTCGTGGGTGGGGCGCGCCTTCTCCAACAGCTCCCGGCCGGTGTCGGTGAGCTCGGTGTAGATGCCGCGCCGGTCGTCCTTGCACAGGACCCGGGTGAGCAGCTCCCGGTCTTCCAACCGGCTGACCAGCCGGGTGGTGGCGCTGCTGCTCAACGCGGTGGCGCGGGCGAGCTGCTGCATCCGCATGTGCCACCCGTCCTGGCGGCTCAGCGCGTCGAGCACGGTGTACTCGACGACGGACAACCCGCACTCGGCCTGCAGCGCCTTCTCCAGTGCGGTCTCGAGCCGCCCGTGCAGGGCCGCGAGCGTCCGCCAACCACGAGCCCGGATCTCCACGGCGTCGTCAGCGATCCCCATCGGCCACCTCCTACCGGCATCATACCAGCTCACGCAGTTATGAGGCGCCTACAACCACCCGGGGCTCGTCGGGTCCCACAACCCGCTGGCCGAGCCGCGGGCGAGGTGCTCGGCGTAGACGCCGACCTTCCACGCGATGAGCGAGCGGCAGTCCTCCAGCGCCTCGATCTGCGCTTCGACGCGCTGGCGGTGGTCGTCGAGCAACCGCAGCCGCTCCGCCTCGTTGCCGGGGCCGCGCCGCACCAGATCGGCGAACCGCTTGAGGTCGGCCAGCGGCATCCCGGACTCCCGGAGCTTGACGCAGATCTGCAGCCAGTCCACGTCGGAAGCGGTGTATCGGCGCCGCCCACCCGCGGTGCGGTGGACCGGCCCGACCAGCAGGCCTTCGCGCTCGTAGAAGCGCAGCGCGTGCACGCTGAGCCCGGTCCGCTCGGCCACGTCACCGATGCTCAAGGACTCGGCAGTCGTCATACCCGCCAGCCTAGGACTTGATCTAGAGCGTGCTCTAGCTCGTAGCTTCGGCGGCATGACTGATCAGCAGCCGCTCGGCTCCCCCTTCACCGCCGCCAGCACCGCCGAGGAGGTCGTGGCCGGGCTCGACCTCACCGGCAGGACGGCTGTCGTGACCGGCGGATACTCCGGGCTCGGCCTGGAGACCACCCGGAACCTGGCGGCCGCCGGTGCCCGGGTCATCGTCCCGGCACGCCGCCCGGACACCGCCCGCGCCGCCCTCGCGGACACCGCGGGCTGCGAGGTCGTCCCGCTGGACCTGACCGACCTCGGCAGCGTGCGCGCCGCCGCCGCGCTGATCCGCGAGTCCGTCGACCGGCTCGACCTCCTGATGGCCATCGCGGGTGTGATGGCCACCCCGGAGCGGCGCGTCGGCCCCGGCTGGGAGGGCCAGCTCGCCGCCAACCACTTCGGGCACTTCGCCCTCACCTGCGAGCTCTACCCGCTCCTGGCGGCCGGAGGTGCGCGCGTCGTCGTCAACAGCTCCGCCGGGCACACCCTGACCGGCATCCGCTGGCACGACCCGCACTTCCGCACCGGCTACGACAAGTGGCTGGCCTACGGCCAGGCCAAGACCGCGAACGCCCTGTTCGTGGTGCACCTGGACGCCCTCGGCCGTGGCGACGGCGTGCGGGCGTTCGCCCTGCACCCGGGCAAGATCATCACCGGTCTCCAGCGGGACATGACGCTCCAGGAGCAGGTCGACCGGGGCTGGGTGGACGAGCACGGCACCGTGGTCGGCGCCGACTTCAAAACGCCCTCCCAAGGCGCCGCCACCGGCCTGTGGGCAGCAACCTCCCCGCTCCTGGCCGACCGCGGCGGCCTCTACCTCGAAGACTGCGAAGTCGCCCGCACCTCCACCCCCGACCAACCGATGGACGAGGGCGGCGTGCGCGAGCACGCCACCAACCCCGACTCGGCCGCCCGCCTCTGGGGCGTGACCCTCGCAGCAACCGGGGCCACACCCCTGCCCTGAAGGATCAGGCGCTTCCGCCCAGGCGGTGGAAGCCGACGAGGTGCGGTGTGAACTTCGTCTCCGGGCGCAGTCCGGAGCGCACGCGGTCGTCCGGATCGCCGAAGACCTCGAAGTCCTGGACGACGCAGTGCTCCATCACGCCCTGGATGTAGGGGTCGGCGAGCTCCCAGTGGCGCAGGACCGCGTCGGAGTCGGCGTAGAGCTGGAAGCTGGTGCACTCCATGCGGTCCTCGTCGATGAAGACCTCCACCGCCAGCTGCGGCCCGTGCTCGGTGGCGAAGTCCAGCGCCTTGCCGATCGCGGCCTTGTACTCCTCGAGGTGGCCGTCGGTGATCCGCATGGTGTTCCGGAACAGGATCGGCGCGTTCGTGCTCGTCATGCGCCCATCCTGAAACCTCCACCAATGTGGAGGTCAACACCTCCGTCAGTGGTCGTCGTCGCGGAAGAACATCTCCTCGAGGTGGTCGGCTGTTTCGGCGACGAAGTTCAGCGGGTCGGTGAACTCGTTGATGTCCAGGTTCAGCAGCGGGACCGAGTGGCGGAGCAGGACGTGCTCGCCGACGATCACCGCGCCGCACACCACCGAGACCTGGCCCAGCTCCCACAGCAGCTTCTGCAGGTCCACCTCCGCCGCGCGGCCGATCACTGAGACGACCTGGACCCAGTCCTCGCGGCCGTCGAGCTCCTCGCGGCAGATGATGACGATCTGGCTGCGGTCGTCCTCGTACTCGACGAGCACCCGGATCTCGTCGTCGCTGTCCTCGATGATGCGGTACTCGGTCTCGGTCTCCAGGTCCTCGGCCACGGCGTACTCGGCCCGGACGAACGCGGCGAGATCTTCCCAGGTCGCCAACGCAACCTCCCCAGTCGCAAAGCGCGCTCCCGCGCGATTTCCGCCCGCGATCGTGCCACGGCTCCCGGTGGCGCGGGGCCGTTTTCCGCCCATGCGGTGACGGCGGCGGATCAGACCCGGGCGAACAGGACGTAAGCCTCCACGCAGCCCTTGTCGTTGGCGGCGGTGGAGAAGTGCTCAACCCGCCAGCCGGCCGCCTCGATCGCCTCGATCCGCTCCGCCCACGGGTCGACCGCGTCGTCCTTGCCGCTGCTCAGCGCGATCAACCGCGCCACGAACCTGACCCGCCCCTTGGCGCGGGCCTCGACCGCCATCTCGACCAGCTCGGCCGCGCTGTTCTTGAAGAGCCCCATGCCGACATCCAACCAGTCCCCGCCACCCCACCGAACTTGCCAATGGCCATTGACACGATCGCTGATGTCATCGATCCTGGGAGCCGTTACTTCGAGTAACACCTACCCACCGGGTGGGGATGCCGTCGTCACCCCGCAGGGAGCACCCCATGACCAGCACCACCAAGGACGAGCCGACCCCGCAGCAGGAGGACCGCCACGAGATGGCGGACCGGCTGCTCCGCTCCTCGGAGACCCTGTCCTACGACCCGATCAAGGAAGTGGACTGGGAAACCCCGCTCGACACCGACTACCACGGCACCAGTCCCGAGTGGAGCACGCTGTACGGGACCGCGTACTGGGCGGAGATGACGCCGGAGCAGCAGCGCGAGCTGACCCGCCAGGAGGCGGCGTCGGTGGCCAGCACCGGCATCTGGTTCGAAATGATCCTGCAGCAGATGGTGCTGCGGGACTTCTACGCCAAGGACCCGACCGACCCGGCCTTCCAGTGGGCGCTGACCGAGATCGCCGACGAGTGCCGCCACTCCATCATGTTCGCCCGCGGCGCCGCCAAGCTGCGCGCCCCCGCCTACCGGCCGCCCCGCCCGGTGGTGGAGCTGGGCCGCATCTTCAAGACGGTCGCCTCCGGCGAGGCCGCCTACGCCGCGATCCTGGTCGCCGAGGAGGTCCTCGACGTCATGCAGCGCGACTGGATGCGCGACGAGCGGGTGGTGCCGTTCGTGCGGACGGTGAACAACATCCACGTCGTGGAGGAGTCGCGGCACATGAAGTTCGCCCGCGAGGAGACCAAGGCCCGGCTCGCGGGGGCGGGCTGGTTGCGGCGGCAGGCCCAGGCCGTGGTGGTCGCCGGGGCGTCCTACTTCATCGTCACCAGCATGTGGAACAAGAAGGTGTACGAGAACGCGGGTCTGGACGTCAAGCGCGCCGTCCGCGAAGCCAAGGCCAACGAGCACCACAAGTCCATGCTGCGGTCCAGCTGCGCGGGCCTGATGGAGTTCCTCAACTCGGCCGGGCTGCTCACCAAGGCCTCGCACTGGTTCTACAAGCGCGCCAACCTGATCTGACCTCGCGTGGTCGCGCGGACCTCAGGCGTCGCCCGGCATCCCGCCAGCGGGGTTGCCCCGCCGGGCGGCGCCTGAACCCGCAGCAGCGCGTGCGGTGCGCGCTGCATCCCGAAAGGACTCCCGACCCCATGCCGTACGCGATCACCCAGACCTGCTGCAACGACGCGACCTGCGTGAAGGTCTGCCCGGTCAACTGCATCCACCCCACCCCGGACGAACCGGACTTCGGGACCACCGAGATGCTGCACATCGACCCGGCCACCTGCATCGACTGCGGCGCGTGCGCCGACGCGTGCCCGGTGGAGGCGATCTTCCCGGTGGAGCGGTTGACCAAGCAGCTGCGGCCGTACGCCGAGGTCAACGCCGCTTACTTCGCGGACCGCAGCCCGCAGCAGCCCGATCCGGCGCCGAACTTCCACCGCTGGGCTCCGCCGGTGTTCCACCGCAACATCCCCAGCGACTTCGCGCCGCTGGACGTCGCGGTGGTCGGCACCGGCCCGGCGGGCATGTACGCGGTGGAGGACCTGCTGCTGCACACCAACTCCCGCGTCACGCTGATCGACCGGCTGCCGGTCGCCGGTGGCCTGGTGCGCTACGGGGTCGCACCGGACCACCCGTCCACGAAGAAGATCGGCGAGACCTTCAGCCGCTTCCACAGCCACCCGCGGTTGCGCATGCGGCTGGGCGTCGAGGTCGGCAAGGACGTCAGCACCGACGAGCTCGCGGCCAAGCACGACGCGGTGATCTACGCCGTCGGCGCCTCCGCCGCCCGCAGCCTCGGCATCCCCGGCGAGGACCTTCCCGGCAGCGTCCCGGCGACCGAGGTGGTGGCCTGGTACAACGGCCACCCCGACGTCCCGGCCGAGGCCCTGGACCTCGCCGCGGAGCGGGTCGTGGTCGTCGGCAACGGCAACGTCGCGCTCGACGTGGCCCGCATCCTCACCTCCGACCCGGAGGCCCTGGCGGGCACCGCGATCTCCCCCGCCGCCCTGGCGCAGCTGCGCTCCAGCAAGGTTCGCGAAGTGGTGCTGCTGGCCCGCCGCGGACCGGACGCGGCCGCCTGCACCTCGCCCGAACTGCTCGCCCTGACCCAGCGCGACGACGTCGACCTGGTCGTGGACGACCACGACCCGCAGGTCGCGGCGACCATCGAGTCCGCCGACCGTGGCGGGAAAGCGGCCCTGTTCCAGGGAATCCGGCGCGAAGCCATCGACTGGTCCGCGCCCCCGCAGCACGGCGGGCGCCGCATCGTGCTCCGCTTCAACTCCGCCCCGCTGGAAGTCCTCGGCGACACGCAGGTCCGCGCGCTGCGGGTCACCGGCGACGTGGAGATCGCCGCGGGACGGGTGGTCCGCGCGGTCGGCTACCGGGGCACCGAGCTCCCCGGCCTGCCCTTCGACGCCGAGACCGGGACCGTCCCGCACGAGGGCGGCCGGGTCCGGCCGGGCACCTACGTGGTCGGCTGGATCAAGCGCGGACCGTCGGGCGGCATCGGCGCGAACCGGACCTGCGCGCAGGAAACCGTCGGCGCCCTGCTGGAGGACGCGGTCGCCGGCCGGTTGGCGAGGTGAGGTCAGTCTGCGGGCGTGCCGATCCGCAGCCGGTTCCCGTCCGGGTCGCGGAGCTCGACCTCCCGCGCCCAGGGCGCCTCCACCACTGTCGCGGAGAACTCCGCAGCAACCGCGTCGACATCGCGAACGCGCAGGTAGACGAGGGTGTCCGGGCGGGCGTCGCCGCTGTGCTCGGACAGGAACAACCGCACCCGCCCGCGCGCGACCTCGACGAACGCGGGGAATCCGGGCTCGAACCGGTGCACCTGCTGCGTGGCGAACCCCAGCCGCTGGTACCAGGTCGCGGCCGTCTCGGCATCCGCCACGTGCAAGATCGGGATGACTTCCTCGTCCACCGCGCCCCTCACAGACCTGCCGGGGGCCAGGTGACCGAGCCCCACCCGTCTAGCCGCACGTCCGCCCGGCGCGCCGTGTCCTCAGCCTGGTAGACGGCGCGCTCGGCGGCCATCCACGCGCGCAGGTGGTGCTCCGCGTCCGCGCCGTCACGCGCCAACGTGCGCTTCAGCCGCTCTTCGTCCGGGGCCTCGACCCACACCAGCAGCGTGCTCAGGTCGTCGAACCGCCGTGCTCCCGCACCGCAACCCTCGACGACCAGGTGCTCAGCACGTGGAACGTCGTGCCACTCGGCGTACTCGCCCGCGTACCAGTCGTAGCGCTGGTAGCGGCCGTCCCGCCCGGCGGCCAGCGGCTCGAGCACCTGCTGGCCGAGCCGGTCCACCCCGGTGAGCATCCCGTCCCACCCGTCGTAGAGGTCGTCCATGTGCACGACCTGCGCGGTCAACGCCCCGGCGAGCTGCTCGGCCAACGACGTCTTGCCTGACCCCGACGGCCCATCGATGATCACCAACCGCGTCCCACCGAGCCGCGGCGCCGCCCCCGCCCACCGAACGAGCCCACGCAGCACCTCAGGCCCAACGCTCACCGAGCACACCCACTCCGCACAACCACCTCACCACTGGACCAACAACCCCCACCATTCTCCGCCCCCACCCCCCACCAGGTCGTGAGTGCGAAACGGTGTTGGAACACTGTTACGCACTCACGACCCCCACCGGAGCCAGGTTCGGCGGTGGGGGTGGTGGCAGAGGACGTCGGTGTTGTCGAGGTGATGGACTGCTTCCCGGTAGAACCGCTCGGCGAGTTCCAGCCCGGGGACGAAGTCAGCCACGTCGAGCATGGTCGCGCAAGCACTGCGGGGGCGACGAGCGGATTACGCCCGGGCCGTCGGGGACGGCCCGGGCTCACCGGGTCACTGGGACTGCATGTCCCGCATGATCGCGAGTTGGGCCTTCTGGGAGGACATCATGTCCTGGGCCATCTGGTTCAACTCCTGGTCGCTGCCGTGCAGGATCACGTCCTGCAGCATCCGGACCGCGCCCTCGTGGTGCGGGATCATCAGGTCCAGGTACATCCGGTCGAAGTCGGGCCCGGACAGCGTCGCGAGCTGCTCCATCTCCTCCCGGGTGGCCATACCCATGTGCTCGATCATCTCCGGCATGCCGAGCATGTGCTCGTACGCCGCCGGCGCGTCGGTGACCGGCAGAGCGTTGCGCCCCTGCCAGCCCTGCATCATCTTGATCTCCAAGCCCTGCTCGGTGTGGATGCGGTCCGCCAGCGACTTCAGCGCGGGGTCCGCCGCGCGGTCCGGGGCCAGCTCGGACATCAGGATCGCCTGGTAGTGGTGCGGGATCATCATGGCGGTGAACTCGGCGTCGACGTCGTCAGCCGACTGCGCCACCGCGGTCCCCGCCCCGAACAAGCCCGCCAGCAGCACCACCAGCAGTGCGAGCTTCCGTGCGAACATCATCTGCCGTCCCTTCCGAACGGCCGGGCGCCGGGCCCGGAGGCCCGGCGACAGGCGGATCATTCGGGGTACGCGTACTGCGTCTGCGGGTTGAGGATGTCGAGCTGGACCTTCGCGGCCTCGTCCATGCCCGGGCCGGTCACCTCCATGACGTCCAAGCCGCGCGTGATGTCGCTGGAGTAGACGTAGCCGTTGTAGTAGTACGCCGACCAGGAACCACCCATGACCAGGGTGTTCTCGTCCACCGGGCCGCGGTCGAAGTAGCCGATCTCGGCCGGTGCCGTGGTGTCGCTGAAGTCGAAGAACGACACCCCGCCCTGGTACCAGGACTGCACGTAGACGTTGCGGCCCGGAATCGGGATCAGGTTCCCGTTGTGCGCCACGCAGTTCTCGGTGTCGGCCTGGTTGCGCGGAATCTTGTAGTAGCTCTGGAACTCCAGCCCGCGGTCGGCGGTGATGTTGTAGACCGCGTTCGCGCCGTGCGTCGGCCCGACCTCGTCGTTGCAGGTCGGCGCGCCGCCGCCACCCAGCTCGTCGGTGAACAGCACGCTCTTGCCGTCGTTGGTGAACGTCGCCGAGTGGTAGAACGCGAAGTTCGGGTCCTGCACGGTGGCGACGACCTGCGGGGCCACCGGGTCGGAGATGTCCATCAGCACCCCGTCACCCATGCAGGCGCCACCGGCCAGGTCCAGGTCCGGGTACACCGTGATGTCGTGGCAGCCCGCGGTTCCCGCCGCGCCGCCGTCCGGGAACAGCACCGGTTCGGCGACCACCTCCGCGCCAGCCGGGTCGCCCGCGGGCACCCCGATGATGGAGATGGAGTCGTGCGGCGGCTGGCAGTTCGGGAACGCCGGGTCCGGGTTGTAGGACGACACGTAGATGAACACCTCACCGGGGTTCTTGCCCGGCACCATGGTGTTGGTGTGCGAACCGCAGGAGGTCTTGATGCCCTTGACGTAGCGCGGGTTCGCCCGGTCGCTGATGTCGAAGATCCGCACGCCCTCCCAGGCGTTGGGGTCCTCGTAGGAGCCCTCCTCGCTCTGGCAGGTGTCGTTGGTGCGCGCGTAGTCCACCGACAGGAACAGCAGGTTGCCGTCCGGGCTCACCGACACGTCGCCCTGCCCGCCCGGGCAGTGGGTCTGGGAAACCGTCTTCGGGTTCCGCGGGTTGGAGATGTCGTAGATGGTGAAGCCGTCGTAGGCGCCCTGGATCGCGTAGTCCTGGAAGAACGCGAGGTCGGTGTGGGTCGACTCGGCGAGCGGGCCCTGCCTTGGCACGTTGGCCACCGGCCGGACGTTGTCGCTGTGCTGCACGTCGTCGCCCGGTGGCCGGGCCCCGGCGGACGGCACCGCCAACGCGAGTCCCGCCACCGCGGTGGCCACGCCGAGCACGAGCGGCCTGCGGAACCGCCGCCCACGTAACTCCAGCATTCGGTCAACCTCCCTGAACACACCGGGTGAACCGGAAACCCGGGATTTCGGCGGAGATCGTGACACGCCGGGGACCGAACCAACAGGGAGCGCTGCGCGGGTTACGCACAACGCCCACCCCCGACGAGCAACTGCCGCAACGCGCGCTCCCCCGAGTGGACCAGTCCCCGGGCGCGGAGGGTGATCAGGGCCGCGTGATGCCCGCCAGCACGTAGCTGACGATCTTGCCGAGGTAGTCGTCGTCCGGCAGGTCCATGTTGAGCACCAGCCGGTGGTAGATCGGCCCGTAGAACTGGTCCAGCACCACGTCGAGGTCGACGTCGGCGACGACCTGCCCCTCCTGCTGGGCCCGGCGCATCCGCTGGTTGAACCGCTCGATGCGGGAATCCACCAGGAGTTCGCGGATCTGCCCGGCCAGGCCCGGGTCCTGGTGGCTCTCGATCAGCAGCAGGGCCCGCAGCGGGCGACCGCTGCGCGGGTCGTCGAAGAGCCGGACCACCTGGGACAGCTGGGCGTGCAGGTCAGCCGCGATGTCCCCGGTGTCGGGGAAGTCCGTGCTGGCGTCGGCGGCGTCGACCACCGCTTCCAGGATCACGGCCCCCTTGGACTGCCACCACCGGTAGATCGTCTTCTTGCTCACCCCGGCGCGAGCGGCGATTCCCTCGACCGTCACCGCTGGGTAGCCCTTCTCGGTGCACAGCTCCAGCGCGGCGTCCAGGATCGCCCGCCGGCTCTTCTCGTTTCGACGCTGCTCGTTCGGCGGGTTGACCATGGGAGCCACCCTATCAAAGACACGACACGTGCCGTGTTGACGAAGTGCACCCGCCTACTGCAGGATGCCGAGAGGAAACGACACGTGTCGTGTGCTCGACACGTCCGATCAGGAGGAAGAGCAGTGAACTCACGTCTGCAGTCGAAGGTCATCGTGGTGACCGGCGGAAACTCGGGGATGGGCAAGGCGGTCGCCGAGCGGTTGACCGCCGAGGGCGCCGCCGTGGTCCTCGCCGCGCGCCGGAAGGACCTGGGTGAGCAGGTCGCGGAGGACCTCCGCTCAGCAGGCGGCCGGGCGCTGTTCGTGCCGGCCGACGTCACCGTCGAGGACGACGTGGCCCGCGTGGTCGACGCGGCGGTCACCGAGTTCGGCCGGTTGGACGGCGCGTTCAACAACGTCGGTGGGATGAACGCGTTCGGACCGGTGCAGGACATCGACGCGGCCAGCTGGCACGCCGACATCGACGTCAACCTGACCAGCGTCTTCTACGGCCTGAAGTACCAGGTCCCGGCGATACTGGCGGCCGGGGGCGGCGCGATCGTCAACAACGCCTCCAACCTCGGCGTCACCGGCTTCGGCACGGTCTCCCCGTACGTGGCGGCCAAGCACGGCGTGGTCGGGCTGACCCGCGCCGCCGCCCTCGAAGGCGCCGCCCAGGGCCTGCGGGTGAACGCACTGGTCACCGGCGGCGTGGACACCCCGCTGTTCGCCCAGACCATGGGCGCGACCCCGGAGGGCCGGGCGCAGGTGGAGGACATGCTGCCGGTCAAGCGCATCTCGCAGCCAGCGGAGATCGCGGCGTTCACGGCGTTCCTGCTCAGCGACGAGTCGAAGTTCATCACCGGTGCGGCCCTGGCCATCGACGGCGGGATCACCGCCCAGTAGCACCCCGAGGAGCGTGGTGGCCCCGGCCGAAACCCGGGGCCACCACCCCCGTGCCCAGGGGTGCAGGTGGTCTCGTTCGACGTCGTCCAGCGGCAGCGCCCGGGACATCGAGTCGAGGAACCTCCTCGAAGACCCCGGCGACCTCCCCGCGCTCCACCCGCGTGCAGTGCTCCGCGCTGATCCCGGCGAGGTGGGCGACCTCCTCGCGGCGCACCCCGGGGACCCGCCGAGCTCCGGTGAACACCGCCGCGACGACAGGAACCCGCGCAACTCCACGGTGCTTCGCCGCTCGCGCGCGATCGGTCCTGGTGCCGGGCGGCGGGTTCCACGACGTCCGGCGGATCCGCACCGGCCAGTGGAAGGCTTGACGGCAGGTACCGGGTCGGCGGGGGCCGGGGCGCATACTGATCGGCATGACCGACGATCGGACCCCGGGGAGCGACCCCACGAGGCTGGCCCGGGGTCGAGCGGCGGCGCACCACGTCGCCGAGGCGGTCGCGGTGCAGGCGATCCGGCGGCAGGTGCGCTGGAGCCGGGTCCCGTCGCGTCCAGGACCGACGACCAGCCCCCGCGCGCACCGCGGTCAGCGACTGGCCGACCACAACACCACGATCGGACGTCTGGAAGAGTAGGCCACCAGGTCAGGCGGAGGGTGGCCAGGCCGTGACGGCCTGCTACCCAGTCCGAAAGGGATGGATTTGAGCATGGACGAACCCCAGGGCAGGTTGGAACCCACCGACCCCGACGAGATCGCCAAGGCACGGGCGGCCCGTCTCGACGAGTACGGGTTGTTGGGGGTCGAACGCGACCAGGACCTCAACGCCTACGCCCAGGACATGGTGCAGGCGTTCGGCGCCCAGGCCGCGGTCGTGAACCTCTTCGACGAGGAGTACCAGAACTTCGTCGGGATCCACATGAAGGAGGGCGACCCCTCGGCGCTCACCAAGATGCCGAAGAGCGCTGGGTGGTGCCCGCACACCATGAAGCGCGAGGTCGCGTTCCCGCTGGAGAACGTCGCCGACCACCCGAGGTTCTTCGTCGGCAACGTGCTCGTCGAGAGCATGGCGGTGGAGAGCTACCTCGGGATGGCCCTGCGGGACCGCGACGGCACCGCGCTGGGCACGGTGTGCGTGGTGGACACCGAGCAGCGCAAGTGGGACGTCCCGCTGATCAAGGACTTTGCGAACCGCGTGATGGAGAACATCCAGCAGCGCGGGCAGCGGGGCGAAGCGCAGCGCTGAAGCCAGCCGGTGCGGTGCGGCGCGCGTGAGCTGTCCGGGGTGCAGCCCACGCGCGCCGCGCCCGTCACCTGGCGGGTCGGTGCAGCAGCGGGTCGAGGATGTGCTCCTCGCCGGGGCGGCGCTGGTCGGTGTCGCCGATGTCCGACTCGTAGCCCGCGATGTGCTGCAGCAACGCTTCCTTGCTCGGCAGGTCCAGTCCCATGTCGCGGCGCGCGTCCATGAGCCTGCGGCGCAGCCGGTGCGCGCACCACTCGGCGGTGAAGCCGTGCAGCTCGGAGCGGAACGCCTCCGCACTGGTCAACGCGGCCAGGACGGACCAGCACAGCAGGTCGCCGAGCACGTTGTACCGGATCTGCTCGGCCTGCTCGGTGGCGCCGCGGCGGGCCACGTACTCCTCGGCCTCGGAGATGAGGGAAACGACCTCCCGCGAGACGCCGGGGATGGCCGCGAGGAGGTCCTGGAAGGTGTTCGGGGACCGGGTGACCTTCAGCCCCGTGTAGAGGGTGACGGCCTCGGTCGCGCCCTCGAAGATTCGCATCAACCGGTAGTCGCGGTAGAACTGGCCGACGATGTTGGTCTCCAGGAAGCCCCGGCCGCCCAGCATCTGCACGGCCCGGTCCACGACCGTGAACATCTCCTCCGAAGCCATGATCTTCGTGACGAAGTACAGCAGCTCGTGCGGCTGCTGGCCCTGGTCGAGCATCGTGGTGATGTGGTTCAGCAGCAGCTCCACGGCCAGCGTCGCGGCCGCGGCCTCGGTGAGGACCTGTTGGGTCCGGCCGTTGTCGACCAGCATGCCGGTGGCCACCGGCCGCTTGCGCGCGTAGCGCGTGGCGATCTCCAGCGACCGCTTCATCGCGCCGAGGCTGCCCGCACCGATGACCAGCCGCGACAGCATGAACGCCGAGTTCGCGGCGACCAGCCCGTCACCCTCGGCGCCGAGCCGCCACTCCGCCGGGACCCGCATGTCGTCGAACATCAGGGTGACCTGCGGAACGGCCCGCAGCCCCAGGGTCCGCACCTCGGGCCCGACCGCGAAGCCGGGCGTGTGGCTGTCGATGGTGAAGCCGGTGAAGCCCTCCGGCGTGCCGTCCTCGCCGAAGAGCCGGGCGAAGACGTTCAGGTAGCGCGACGACCCGCCGAGGCTGATCCACCGCTTCATCCCGTTCAGGACGTAGCTGCCGTCGGCCTGCCGCACCGCCAGGGTGGTCATGCCCCGCAGGTCGGAACCCATGCCGGGTTCCGAGGCCGCGCTCGTCGTCAAGCTCTGGCCGCGCGCCAGGATCGGCAGGAGACGGGACCTGACCTCCTCCGTGGCGTGGTGCTGGATCGGCGGGATGCCGACCATGTTGTGCACCGCGGTCAGCACGAACAGGTTGCAGTCAATTGACCCGAGTTGTTCCATGATCCGGAACGTGTCCCGGTAGTTCAACTCCAGGCCACCGTATTTCCTGGGGACCTGAATGCCCCAGAGGCCGTGGCCCGCGAAGTCGGGAACAATGGATGGATCGAAAGAACGCCTGTTATCCATTCGCGGGGAATCGATGCGCTCCCTCGAATACCACCTCAGGAATTCCAGGATGTCCGCCGCGACCGGGGAGACGCCTGGCGGAGCGACAGAGGAGTCATCGTACAATCCGTCATTCGAGTTAGCGAGCTCTCTTAATGACGTCAACCCAGCTCCTTCTCCGGAGGGCACGATGGAACTTCCGGTGTGCATGGAGCGACACATTACGTCAGCACACGCGCCACGAGAACCAGATCAGGCGAGGATTTTCGGGAAGTTGATCACACGTCCGCGCCAACCCCGGTGACGGTACGCAGTCGAGCATCGCACCCGTTACCTTGTCAACCTCAATGATTACGATCTTCGGATTAAAAAACGCGGCCGTGGATTCCGGGGGGTATCCGCACCGACGACGTGAGCCAGCAACCTGAGGACCCATCACGCACCAGGTCACGAAGATCCAGTCGCCGGTCGAGCGGCGGCAGTGGTGGCGAGCGCGCTCTCCCGCCGCCCGCAGGGCCTCGCGGGGACCGGAGCCCCGGCGGGCGGACCCGCGCACAACGAAGGAGCGGGCTGGTTTGACATCTGTCAACCAGCCCGCTCCGTGCGTGGAGCTGACGGGATTCGAACCCGTGACCCCTTGACTGCCAGTCAAGTGCGCTACCAGCTGCGCCACAGCCCCTTGTTCTGTTCTCCGAGGCGCCCGGTCCGGTTTTCCGTCCCGCTCATCTCGTGTGCCAATACAGTACAACAGGCCTCCGGAGGCGTTTTCAGGGGGGTACCCCTGGTTGGATCTACCCCCGCTGACCTGCAGCTGGTACACCGAACGTCGTGGCGACAGCACAGGGGGTAGGGACTCCGCTGGTGGCTCCCGAGGTCGAGGGTGCCGCCCCGGAGCGACGTCGCGGGATGCAGGAGCAGCGGCTGCGCCGGTTGGTCGACCGGCTGCTGGGCGCGGGCGGGCTGCAGGGGGCGCGGTTGCGGGCGTGCGGGGTGGAGCGGGGGAAGGACGTCTCGCTCGACCAGCTGCACCTGCTGCCGATGGTCGACAAGGAGGACTTCTGGGACTCCTACCCGTTCGGCTTGCGCTCCGCGCCTGCGGAGGACGTGGTCTGCGTGCACGGGTCGTCGGGCACGCTGGGGCGGCAGACGCTGGTCGCCTACACCGCGCACGACGTGGACGTCTGGGCGCAGGTGATGGCCCGTGCACTGGGCGGGGCCGGTGTGACGCGGCAGAGCTTCGTGCACTGCGCCTACGGGTACGGGATGTTCACCGGCGGGCTCGGGGTGCACCACGGCGCCACGCGGCTCGGGGCGACCGTGCTGCCGGTGTCCAGCGGCGCCACCGACCGGCAGCTCCGGCTGCTGCTCGACCTGCGACCGGACGTGTTGTGCTGCACCCCGTCCTACGCCATCTACCTCGGGGAGGCGTTCGCCTCGACCGGCATCACCGCGGAGCAGCTGTCGCTGCGGGTCGGGGTGTTCGGTGCGGAGCCCTGGACCGAGGAGATGCGGCAGACCGTCGAGCGGCTGCTGGGGCTGCGGGCGCTCAACATCTACGGGCTCACCGAGGTCATCGGGCCCGGCGTGGCCTGCGAGTCGCTGGACTCCGGCGGGTTGTTGAACATCGCCGAGGACCACTTCTACCCCGAGGTGGTCGGGCCGGACGGGCAGCCGCTGGCGGACGGGCAGCCCGGCGAGCTGGTGTTCACCACGCTCACCAAGACCGGCACGCCGCTGCTGCGCTACCGGACCGGCGACGTCGCCGCGCTGCACGGGCCCGCCGCCGGGTCGGCGCGGACGCTGCGGCGGATGAGCCGGGTGCTCGGGCGCACCGACGACATGCTGGTCATCCGCGGGGTCAACGTGTTCCCGTCGGAGGTGGAGGCGGTGCTGCTGGCCGACACCCGGGTCGCGCCGCACTACCTGATCGTCGAGGACCGCCGGGACCGGTCGCGGCCCGAGCTGCGGATCGCCGTCGAGCCGCGGGACCCGCTCGGCGACTCCGCAGCCCTTGAGTACGACCTCGCGGCGGCGCTGCACGCCCGGCTCGGCCTCGGCTGCGTCGTGCGGGTGCTGCCACCCGACCACATCCCGCGCTCGGAGACCGGCAAGGCGAGGCGCCTGGTGCGCTGGGACCACGGCGTCGTGCCGGTCCCCGGGCTGGAGTGAGCGTCACCCGGCCGCGCGGCCGTTGGGGCCGGGCAGGCCGCGGGTGTTGGCCGCCTTGACGAACTCGGCGCGGGGGTCGTGCAGCTCGCCGAGGGCCACCACCTGGCGGCGGAACGGCATCTCCAGCAACCAGTCGCCGAGGATGCGCGCCTTGTGGGACGCGGTGGGCATCTTCGCCAGGTGGTAGACGCGGTGCAGCAGCCAGGCCGGGAAGCCCTTGAGCTTCACCCCGTACACCTCCGCCGCGCCCTGGAACAGCCCCAGCCCGGCGACCGATCCGGCGTGGCGGTGCTTGTAGTTGGTCAGCGGCTCGCCGCGCAGCAGCGCCACGATGTTGTCCGCCAGGACCTTGGCCTGGCGCACCGCGTGCTGCGCCGACGGGCTGCACAGGGCGTCCGGGTCACTGCTGGTCAGGTCCGGGACCGCCGCGCAGTCACCGGCCGAGAACACGTTGTGCGTGCCGCGGACCTGCAGCTTCGCCGTGCACTCCAGGCGGCCCTTGGTGTCCCGCGGCAGGTCGCTCTCCTCCAGCATCGGGTGCGGTTTGACACCCGCGGTCCACACCAAAGTGTCGGTGTCGAACTCGTCGCCGTCGGAGAGCACCACGTGCCCGCCCGCGAAGGACTTGGCCGTGGTGTTCAGCTTGACCTCGATGCCGCGCTCCTCCAACCGCTGCTTGGTGTACTCGCTCATCGGCGGGCTGACCTCGGGCATGATCCGGTCCATCGCCTCGACGAGCACCCAGCGCATCTCGCCCGGGTCGATCGGCGGGTAGCTGCGGATCGCGGTGCGGGCCATGCTCTCCAGCTCGGCCATCGCCTCGATGCCCGCGTAGCCGCCGCCGACGAACACGAACGTCAGCAGCCGCCGCCGCAGCTCCTCGTCGTGGGTGCTGGCCGCGATGTCCAACCTGGACAGCACGTGGTTGCGCAGGTAGATCGCCTCGCCGATGGTCTTGAACCCGACGCCGTGCTCGGCCAGCCCCGGGATGGGCAGCGCGCGGGAGATCGAGCCGGGCACCACGACCAGGATGTCGTAGCTGACGTGCTCGACCTTGCCGTCGCCCAGCGTCGCGGTCAGCTGCTGCTCGGCGTTGTTGATGCTGTTGACCTGGGCGGTCAGCACCTGGCAGCCGCGCAGTGCCTCGCGCAGCGGCACCACCACGTGCCGGGGCTCCAGCGAGCCCGCCGCCGCCTCCGGCAGGAACGGCTGGTAGGTCATGTGCGGCTGGGTGTCGATCACGGTGACCTGCGCTTCGCCGGCGCGCAGCTTGCGCCGCAGGCGCAGCGCCAGGGTCATCCCGACGTGGCCACCGCCGATGATCACGATGCGTGGTTCAGGCATGCTGCGGCTCTCCCCTCGCTCCGGACCGGGTGCGGCGCGGGTCGACCTCGCGTTCCGGGTGGCGCCGCAGGTACTCCTGTTCGAGTTCGAAGGTGCGCGCGGTGTGCTCGCGCAGCGCGTCGGGTGAGCCGTGCAGGAAGGTCTCGTGGCGGGTCCGGTGCAGGTGGCGCAGTTCCCGCAGCAGGAGTTCTTCGGTCAGCTCGTGGCCGGGGATTCCCGTCGTCGTGCTCATGCGTCCTCCCGCTTCGGCAGGCAGGCGTACCGGGCACGTCGTGGGGATCACGACGTCAACGCCGGAGTACCCGGCGGCCGGGGGCCGAACACCTGCTCGTCGGGTCCAGACTGCGGCCGGTCGCGCCGGGCGGCGACTCGAGCGTCAGGCGGCTTCCTCGACCGGCTGCGCGGCGGGCTTGCTGGCCGGGCGGGTTTCCGGGGCTCCGGCCCAGGCCAGCAGGCCGAGCACCGCGGTGAGCCCGGTGACGGCGAAGGCGGCCTGGTAGGAGATCACGTCGGCGAGCACCCCGGCGACCAGCGGGCCGAGGATCGCACCGAGGTCGGACGACATCTGGAACGACGCCAGCACCGGACCGCCCTTGCCCTGCGTGCCGATGATGTCGGCGACCGCGGCGTTCTGGGCGGGGTTGAGGATGCCCGCGCCCATGCCCGCGACCAGCGAGGCGGCGAGGAACCACGGGACCGAGTCGGTGAAGCCCAGCGACGCGGTGGCCAGGCCGGAGACCGCCAAGCCGATGAGCACCAGCGGCTTGCGGCCGCGCTGGTCGGCGATGCGGCCGGACACCAGCAGCACGGCGGCGTTGCCGACGGCGAACACCGACAGCGCCACGCCCGCCATCGACTGGGTGGAGCGCAGGACCTCGACCACGAACAGCGGGACCAGCGCGATCCGGACGCCGAAGATGGTCCAGCCGTTGCTGAAGTTGGACAGCAGCGCGGCCCGGTAGGTGCGGTGGTGGAGCGCCTGGCGCACCGTCAGCGACTGGGTGGTGCCGGTGTCGGCCTGCCGCGCGGCGAGCGTCGACCGGCGCAGCATCAGCCACCCGACGAAGGCGGCGACGAACAGCGCGACGCCGTAGGTGACGAACGGCAGCCGCAGCGAGTACCCGACCATGAGCCCGCCGATGATCGGCCCCGAGACGTTGCCCAGCAGGAAGCTCGTCGCCCACACGCCGGACGCCCGGCCACGCAGGTGCGGCGGCGACAGGCGGATCAGCAGCGCCACCGCGGACACGGTGAACATGGTGGAGCCGGTCCCACCCAGGGCCCGGAACACCAGCAGCTGCCAGTAGGAACCGGCGAACGCGCAGGCCGCGGTGCTCACCCCGACGATGGTGATGCCCCAGACGTAGATCGACCGCTCCCCGAACAACGACACGAGCCGACCGCTCACCGGCGCGAAGGCCAACCGCATCAGCGCGAAAGCGCTGATCACGAAGGAAGCAGCGGTCACCCCGACGTCGAAGCTGGTGGCGAACGTCGGCAGCGCGGGGGCGACGATCCCCATGCCCACGGCAACGATGAAGCTCCCGATGACGAGAACCCAGATCTCCCGAGGCAGAGCCCCCACCCCGTCACCCCCAGCACCCGAGCCCCGAGACACGACAACCCCTTCCCTGCTCAACCGAACGAACCAGAAGCCCCGAACCCAACCTCGAAGCCCTCACCAGCACCCCGAACCCCAACCCCCCACCCTTTATTCCCAACCCACCCCACCAGCCCAAACCCAACAACGAAGCCCCGGCCCAGCAACGAACCCCACACCAAGACCTAAAGACCAGCAGCGCACACACCAAAACACCGCACCACCCCCAAACACCCACCACAACCTAAGGATCAGCGGCGAACCTCACGCAATTTCGATTGAAATTGCCCAACCCCCCACCGCAGCCCCCACGCCAAAAGACGGCAATTTCGATTGAAATTGCTGCACACCACAAACCAACCACCCACCGCTTCGAACCCCACCAGCCCCGCACGCACCGAAACCCCTCCTCACCAGCCCCACCCCAGTACCACCACGGATCCCCCAAGCCGCCCCCAACTCGCCACCACCAACCCCGGGAAGAAACCAAACTCACCGCCACTCCCAAAGAAAACACCAAACCCACCACTGCTCCCCACAAAAAACCAAAACCACCACCAACCCCAACAAAAACCAAAAAAGCCCCCTGCCCCCCAGCAAAACCGAAAACCCCCTAAAGCAGGTCGTCCACCCGCCGCCCATACGCCGTCACCCCGTACACCACCTCGAACCCGCAGGCCTCCCCGAACCGCTCCGCGGTCCCACCTTCCTCGCTGTGCGCGGCGACCAGCAGGGCCCCCCGCTCCCGCAACTCCTCCACCACATCCGCGACCAGCTCGCCCCCGATGCCCCGGCGCCGCCGCCCGGGCCGCACCACCACCTGCTCCACCAGCCCAACCCCGCGTTCCACGAACCCCTGGACGAAGCCCGCGATGCGGTCGGCGTCCTGGTCGTCCACGACGCGCAGCACGCTGCGCGGTTCGTCGATCCGGTGGCCCAGGTTGCGCAGCAGCCGCCGCTCACCTTCGGCGGAGAGCCCGGCGTCGTCGGCGATCAGCTCGACGATCCCGGGCAGGTCGCGGTCCTCGGCCGGTCGCGCCCAGCCGCGCACGTGCTGCCGGGTGCGGTGCAGTAGCGCGACCAGTTCTTCGACCGCGCGCCACCCGGCGTCGTCGGCGATGCCTTCGATCTCGGCGACGGTGGTCGGCGAGGCGAACACGACCGCTTCCGACCGCCCGGCTTCGGCGAAGACCTGTTCCAGTTGCAGCAGGGTTCCGGCGACTTCGGCGAGGGTGCCCCACAGCGCGCAGGCGTGGTTGGCGGCGGGCAGCGGGTTGTCCTGGTTGAGCACCACCGTGGCGGCGCCGACCTGGGTGCGCATGCCGTAGCGCACGACGGCGGATGCGAGTCTCGCGGTTTCGACCAGCCCGGCGAGGTCGCGGGCCTGCCGCGGGTCGAGCAGTGCCTCGTCGTCCGGGTCGTGCAGTGGATCCACACCCCCATTGTCCCCGGCCGACCGGCTCGGTCACGCGGGGTCGTCCGGGTGGCGGCACCGCCGGTTTCCGCGCGCAGCGGCGGGTGGGTGTTCTGCGGCAGGATGGAGCGGTGTGAGCACTCCTGCTGAACTCGCAGACGAACTGCTGGCCGTGATGTTCCGGGCGGACCCGGTCAGCGCGTCGCTGTACGGCGTCCACGACCGGGACGACGAGCTGCCCGACATCTCCGCCGCGGGTGAGCTGGCGTTCCGGGAGCGGGCGGAGGACATCCGGGTGCGCGCGATGGCGGTGGACACCTCGCACGCCGACCTGGAGCAGCGGTTGACCGTCGCGGCGGTCGTGCACCACGCGCAGGCGCTGGTCGCCCAGTTCGACGCCCGGGCCCCGGAGTACACGGTGGTCGGTTCCCTGTTCGCGCCGGTGGCCGGTCTGCTGTTCCACCTCGCGCAGGTCTCGGTCGACGATGCCCGGCAGGGCGCGGACTTCGTGTCCCGCCTGCGCCGGGTCCCCGAGTTCGTCGCGTCCGCCGCGCAGCGGCACCGGGAGGGCGTGGCGACCGGTCTGGTGCCGGTGCGGGCGCTGGTCGACGACGCGATCCGCCACCTCGACGACCACTTGGCCGCTCCGGGCGCCGACCCGCTGCTGATCCCGGAGCTGCCCGACGCGGCGCTGGAGCAGGAGCGCAAGCGGGTGCTGGCCGAGCTGGTGCACCCGGCGCTGCGCGAGTACCGGCAGGTGCTCGCCACCGAGGTCGCGCCGCACGCGCGCCCGGTCCAGCAGCCCGGGCTGTGCTGGCTCCCCGGCGGCCACGAGACCTACCACCGGTTGGTGAGCGCGAACACCTGCACCGACCACACCCCGCGGGAGCTGCACGAGATCGGGCGGGAGCGGATCTCGGCACTGCGGGAGGAGCTCGCCGAGCTGGGCGCGAGGGTCTGGGGCGAGGGCGACCCGGACGCGGTGCTGCACCGGCTGCGCACCGACCCGGCGCTGCGCTGGCGGGACGGCGAGGAGCTGCTGGCGTCCGCGCGCGAGGCGGTCGCCCGAGCGGAGTTGGTTGCGCCGCAGTGGTTCGCGACGCTGCCCAGCCAGCCGTGCGAGGTCCGCGCGCTGCCGGGCCCGACCACGGACAGCACGCCGATCGGCGTCTACACCGCCCCGGCCGTGGACGGCTCGCGGCCGGGTGTCTTCTTCGCCAACACCGAGCGCGCCGAGCAGCGCCCGCGCTACAGCTCCGAGACGATCGCGTTCCACGAGGTCGTGCCCGGGCACCACCTGCAGTTCAGCCTGGCTCAGCTGCGCACCGAGTTGCCGCTGCTGCGTCGGTTGATCCCGATCACCGCCTACACCGAGGGCTGGGGCCTCTACACCGAGCGGCTGGCCGACGAGATGGGCCTGTACTCCGACGACGTCGCCCGGATGGGCATGGTCGCGCAGGACCTGGTGCGCGCCGCGCGGCTGGTGGTCGACACCGGTCTGCACGAGTTCGGTTGGAGCAGGCAGCGCGCGGTGGACCAGCTGGCCGAGCACACCACGCTGCCGCGGCTGGAGGTCGAGTCCGAGGTCGACCGCTACATCTCGCTGCCCGCGCAGGCGCTGTCGTACCTGGTGGGCAAGTTGGAGATCGACCGGGTCCGGGCCACCGCCCAGCGGCTCCTCGGCGCGGACTTCGACATCCGCCGCTTCCACGACGCCATCCTCCGCCACGGCGCCCTACCGATGTCCACATTGGACCTCCTGGTGGCCGAGGAGCTCCACCTCCCCCGCCGCTGAGGCAGCCGCGCTCGAAAGGGCCTGCGACATCCAGGTGATGCGCCGCGACCGGGCCCGAAATCGACATCGAACGCATTACTGTCGATGTCGAGCGCGTGACGGTTGTCCAGCGGCGACAGGAGGCACCGTGACCGGGACTTCCCACCACCGCCAGGAACGACTGCGCCGCGAGGCCGAGGCGGAGCTGCGGGACCGGCTGCTGCCGAGCTGGCACAACCGGGTGCTGCAGCGCTTCGCCGTCGAGCACGACAACGGCTGGTACGCGCTGCTCAACCAGTTCGCCCCGGGCACCCCGGCCGAGCGCCCGGACGCGGTGCTGGTCGGCCCGCAGGGCGTGCTGGTGGTCCTGCTGCGCGACGCCGCACCGGGGTGGGAGGACACCCGGAAGGCGTTCGTGTGGACCGCGGAGCTGCTGGCCGGGGCGTCGACCGAGGCGGGCGCGGTGACCGAGACGGTGGCCCGCGCGGTGGTGGTGCACCCGGCCGACCACCGCGGCCGCACGGGGCACAGCGGCGAGCACCTGGCCATCACCGAGGCCGAGCTGGACCGCGTGCTGCGGGACGGCGAGCGGCTGCTGGAACCGGCTGAAGTGCGCACCATCGCCCGCCACCTGGCCAGCAGGACCTTCGACCTGACCCCGCTCGGGTGGCACCCGCAGCACATCCCGCAGCAGCGCGGGCCGGGCAGGACCAGCGGTGCCGGACTGTTCGAAGTCCGCGACCTGCGCCGGGAGCGGATGGAGCGGGCGTTGGAGCGGCCGTTCCGCGACTGGCGAATCTTTCTGGACGACACGCAACTCGGCGCGGTGCGGCGGAGCCACTCGGGACCGGCCCGGATCACCGGTCCGGCGGGCACCGGCAAGACCGTGCTGGCCCTGCACCGGCTGGCCTACCTGGCCCGCCGCAAGCCGGGCAGGCTGCTGTTCACCACGCACCTGCGCACCCTGCCGCTGATCGCCGCCGAGCAGTTCCGCTCGCTGGCCCCGCACCTGGTGCAGCGCATCGAGTTCACCCACCTGCACGCCTGGGCGCGGGACTTCCTGGACCAGCGCGGACGCGCCGCCGACGTGGACGAGCAGCAGGTCGACCAGGCCTTCGAGGCGGTCTGGCAGCGCGCGGAGCTGACCGCACCGCTGCGCGCGTTCCGGGCTTCCCGCAGCTACTGGAAGGACGAGGTCGACCGGGTGATCAAGGGGCGCGGGATCGGCGCCTTGGAGGCCTACCGGACCGTGCCGCGCAAGGGCCGCGGCCGCCCGCTGCCGTCGGAGCTGCGCGCCCGGGTCTGGCAGTTCTACTGCGAGTACGAGCGCGAGCTGTCCGAGCGCAACGCCTTCGACCACAACGACGTGCTGAAGCGCGCGCTGTGCGAGCTCGACCGCCACCCGCTGCCCCGGCAGTACGCGGCGGTGGTGGTCGACGAGGTGCAGGACCTGACGCTGATCGGGCTGCGCCTGGTGCACGCGATCAGCGGGGATGGCCCCGACCAGCTGCTGCTCGTCGGCGACGGCCAGCAGCAGGTCTACCCGGGCGGGTGGCGGCTGTCCGAGGCCGGGATCTCGTTGCAGGGCAGGGGCGAGGTCCTGCGCCGCAACTACCGGAACCGGTCGGCGATCGTCCAGCACGCCGGGGAGCTCGACGCGATCAACCGCTTCGACGACCTCGACGGCGGCCCGACGACCACGCTGCGCACGGCGCTGCCGGTGCTGCGCGGCGGGCACGTGGTGCACTGGGCGGGCGAGGACCAGGAAGCGGCGCTGGTCGCGGCGCTGCGCGAACTCGACGACGACACCGACACAGCGGTGCTGACCCGCACCAACGGCGCGGCGCAGCACTGGGACCGGGTGCTGCGCGAAGCCGGTTTCCCGGTCCGCTCGCTGGACCGCTGGAACGGCCGCACGTCCGGCCCGATCCACGTCGGCACCGTCCACCGCGCCAAGGGGACGGAGTTCCGCGCGGTCTTCCTCCCCGACGAGCGCCCGCAGTCCCACGGCCACCGCGACGAGCTGGAAGCGGTGGACCGCCACCGCCTGGTGGCCTGCACCCGCGCCCGCGACCACCTCTGGATCGCCACCCTCACCCGCTGACCCTGGCCTGCTCGAACCCGGCGATCATCGCCTCCAGCGCGAAGTCGAAGCGCGACCGGGCCCCGGCCCGGTGGTTGGCCCGCGCCGCGGCCGCGGTCAACAGCGGGTGCTCCGCCGGGTCCACACCGGACAGGTTGCGGACCTGCTCGGCGGCGTCGGCGTGACCTGGCCCGGTGGCGGTGACCACCTGCCCGAGGACGAAACCGGCCAACGAGAACAGCACGTCCAACCCGACCTCCAGTGGGAACCCGGCGTCGTGCAAGGTCCCCAGCACACCCTCCACGAAGTCCAGGTTGCGCGCGGTCACCGCGGGTCGCGACGCCACCAGCGGGATGGTGTTCGGGTGCGCCAGCAGCGCCTCCCGCAGGTCGTGCGCGTAGTTGCGCAGGTCTGCCTGCCACGAACCGCTGCTGCCCCGCGGTGCGACTTCGGCCAGCAGCTGCTCGACCAGGCCGTCCAGCAGGGCGTCCTTGTTGGCGACGTGGTGGTAGAGGGTCATTGCCTCCACGCCGAGTTCCGCGCCCAGCCGCCGCATCGACAGCACCTTCAACCCTTCGCGGTCGACCAGCGCCAGGGCTGCGCCGAGCACGTCCTGCCGGGTCAACCCGGCGCGTTGGCCGCGGGTGCGACTGGTGGGCATGACCGCTCCCCTCCGTTGCGCTTCTTACGACGTAAGTCTACGGTGGGCACATAACTTACGATGTAAGAATGACGGAGTAGTAGCCATGCCCGCACCCGCCGCACCCCGCACAGCCACCCGCGCCCTGCACCTCGGACTGGCGCTCACCGCGATCGCCGCCGCGGCGCCGCTGATCGACGTGGCCACCGCGGACAGCATCGGCGACCACGTCCGCAACGCCTACCCGACCTGGCCCGACGACCTGGTCAACGCCGACCGCACCGCGATCGCCGGCTACCTGGCGGCCATCGGCGTGCTCGGCACCGCCGGCTGGCTGTGGGTGATCGTCGGAGCCCGCAAGCACGCCCGCTGGGTGCGCCCGGTCAGCGCGGTGCTGTTCGCCCTGGGCGCCTCGACCGCCCTGCTCAACCTGTCGCTCTCCGGCGACGCGTACACCACCGTCATCCCGCCGCTGTTCAGCACCCTCGGAGCACTCCCCGTGCTGGCGGGCTTGGCGGCCGTCGTCCTGCTCTGGAAGCGCTGACGCCCTCAGGGACGAAATCGGGGTCCTCCCCGGGAATGCACTGAAGCCGCCGCGGCCGCGCGAGGAGCACCCTCGTCGTCGTGGCGAGAACGAGTTCGCAGCGCTGGCGGCAGGCCGTCGTGTGGCTGCACGTGATCACATCGGTCGGTTGGATGGCCCACGCACTGGTGCTGTTCACCCTGCTGGCGACGAGCGCCACCAGCACCGACCCGGACACCCGCGTCGCCGCGACGTCGATGGCGCACGTGGTGGACGTGCGCCTGCTCGGCCCGTTCGCCAACGCCGCCGCGTTCACCGGCCTCCTGCTCGCGGCGGCCACGGCGTGGGGCTTCTTCCGCAACTGGTGGGTGCTGGTCAAGTTCGCGATCACCCTCATCCAGCTCTACGCCGGGATCTTCCTCCTCTCCGACGCACTGCAGGACTCGGTAGCGGCGGCCCGCACCGGCCACGCTCCCACCGCTGCGCTCCTGGTCGGCACGGCTCTGATGGCCTCAGCGATCGCCTTCCAGGCGTGGCTGTCGGTCGCCAAGCCCTGGCGCCGCACCCCGTGGACGACTTCCCGGAAACCCCCGTCGGCCGCGAACCGCGTCTTCGCCGCGGCGGTTGCCGCCGTGCTGGTCGACGTCACCACCGGCCTCGTCCTCGGCTTCCCGTCCCCGATCTGCCAACTCGTCGTCCTGACGGCCCAGATCATCAACCGCCAACGAGCCCTCCGCGCGCAGGCCGCGGCGTAGGTGGCGCTGCGCCCCTGGCGACCAACGGGTTCCGCCGGTCCGGAACAGCGGGCTAAGGTCGGTCGTCTTGGTGGACGAGGGAGGGACACGGGCGTGTTCGACACCGCTGACGACGTCCGGGCACGACTGTCCGCAGTGGACTACCTGGCCGAGCCCGCTACCGCCACGACGGTGTTCCTGGCCGACCGGCTCGGCAAGCCGCTGCTGGTCGAGGGGCCCGCCGGGGTGGGCAAGACCGGCCTGGCGCAGGCCGTCTCCGCCGCCACCGGCGCGGAGCTGATCCGGCTGCAGTGCTACGAGGGCCTGGACGAGGCCCGCGCCCTCTACGAGTGGAACTACGCCACGCAGCTGCTGCGGATCCAGGCCGGGCAGGACGCGGACTGGGAACGCACCCGCGCCGACATCTTCACCCCCGAGTTCCTGCTGGAACGCCCGCTGCTGGCGGCGATCCGCCGGGAGGCGCCGGCGGTGCTGCTGATCGACGAGGTGGACAAGGCCGACCTCGAGTTCGAGGCGCTGCTGCTGGAGGTGCTGTCGGACTTCCAGGTCACCGTGCCCGAGCTGGGCACCGTGCGGGCCCGGCACCGCCCGTTCGTGGTGCTGACCTCCAACGCCGCCCGCGAGCTCTCCGAAGCGCTCAAGCGGCGCTGCCTGTACCTGCACATGGACTACCCCACCCCGGCGCGGGAGCGCGCCATCGTGCTCACCCACGTCCCCGCGCTGGGCGAGCGGCTGGCGGGCCAGCTCACCGAGGTGGTGGCCGCGCTGCGGAACCTGGAGCTGACCAAGGCGCCGTCGATCGCCGAGACCGTCGACTGGGCCCGCGCGCTGCTGGCCCTGGGCATCGACGACCTGAACGACCCGGCGCTGGAGTCCACGCTCGGCGTGGTCCTCAAGCACCCCGGCGACCACGAGCGCGCCCTCGCCGGGCTCGAACTGCGCGGCCCGGCGCGATGAGCCTGCTGGACCGGCACACCGACTTCCTCGCCGCGCTGCGCGAGCGCGGCATCGCGGTCTCCACCGCCGAGGGCATCGACGCGGCCCGCGCGCTGACCGCCGTCGACCTCCTCGACCGCGAGGCGGTGCGGGTCGCCTACGCGGCCACGCTGGTCAAGCGCCACCACGACATCGCGGTCTTCAACGCCCTGTTCGACCTGTGGTTCCCGCCCGCGCTCGGCGACGCCAGCACCACCGACGGACCCGCCGTCGACATCGACGTCGAGGTCACCGGTGCCCATGGCACCTCCCCCGAGCTCCACTCCATGCGCACCGAACTCGCCCAAGCGCTGTACACCGGCAACGACTCCGCGCTGCTCCAGCTCGCCCGCCAGGCCCTCTCGCGCTACGGCAGCACCCCCGGCTCGTGGTCACCGCGCGCCGCTCTGGAACAGCTGGACCCGACCACGCTGCTGGCTGGTCTGATGCGCACCGCGGAGGGGCAGGCGCGACCGCGCACCACCACCGGCACCGCGACCCGGTCCCGCTTCACCCGCCGCATCGCCCGGTTCGAGCAGCTCGTCTCCGACGAGGCACGGCGGCGCATCGCCAAGCGCAAGGGCGAGCGGTACGCCGCCGACAACCTGACCGCGCCCGCGCTGGACCAGGTGCCGTTCCTGGCCGCCTCGCAGACCGAGCTGGCGGCGATCCGCCGGGCGATCCGCCCCCTCGCCCGACAGCTGGCCACCCGCATCCACCGCGAGCGCCGCCACGGCACCCGCAGCACGACCCTGGACTTCCGCCGCACCCTGCGGTCCGCGCTGGCCACCGGCGGCGTCCCGATCACGCCCCGGCACCGGCCGCACCGCCCGCACAAGCCGGAGCTCGTCGTCCTGTGCGACGTCTCCTCCTCGGTGGCGAACTTCGCCCACTTCGCCCTGCTGCTGGTGCACGCGCTGCACGAGGTGTTCTCCCGGACCCGGGTGTTCGCCTTCGTCCGCGAGGTCCACGAGGTGACCGACCACCTCCACCGGGGCCGGGACGCCGCCGAAGCCCTCGCCGAGGTCCGTCGCGCCACCCTCCAGCTTCCGGGCACCGGCACCGACCACGGGCGCGTGTTCACCGACTTCGCCGCCGACCACGCCCACCTGCTCACGCCCCGGACGGTCCTGGTCATCCTCGGCGACGCCCGCAACAACAACTACGACCCGGCCCCGGAAGTCCTGGCCAGCCTGACCCAGCGCTGTCGGCGGACCCTCTGGCTGAACCCGGAGCCCCGCGACCGGTGGGGCACCGGGGACTCCGCCACGCCCACCTACCAGGAGCTGGTGGAGATGGCCGAGTGCCGCAACCTCGCCCAGCTGAGCGACCTCGTCCAGTCCCTGCGTTGAGTCCACCGCGGACAGTCAGCGCCGCCGCTGCCGCAGCAGCCCGACGGTCACGGCGACCGCGGCCACGGACAGCGTCAGGAACAGCGAGTGCCGGGTGGACGGATCGGCGACCATGAGCGCGAGGAACGCCACCAGGGCGACGACCACCAGCCACGACAGGTACGGGTAGCCCCACATCCGCACCGGCAGGTGTTGACCGGCGCGCTCCGCGCGGGCCCGGCCGCGCAGCTGGGTGACCGCGATGGTCAGGTAGAGCAGGACGATCACCGACCCGCTGGAGTCCACCAGGAAGTCGAAGATCGCCGTGGTGCTGACGAAGTAGTTCGCCCCGACGGTCGTCAGCCCCGCCAGCGACACCACGAGCACCGCCGGGACCGGGACCCCGGCGCTGTTGGACCGGGCCAGCACCCGCGGCCCCTCGCCGTTGGAGGCGAGCGCGAACAGCATCCGGGACGCGGTGTAGATGCCCGAGTTGAGGCAGGACAGCACCGCGACGAGGACCACCAGGTCCATGATCAGCCCGGCGTGCGGGATCCCCAACCGGTTCAGCACCGCCGAGTACGGGCTCTCGGTGATCCCGGCGTCGTCGTAGGGCAGCAGCGTGGCGATCACCGCGATCGAACCGATGTAGAAGACCAGGATGCGCACCATCGTGGTGCGCACGGCCCGGCGCACCGCCTCCGCCGGGCGCACCGCCTCACCGGCCGCGATCGTGACGACCTCGGCGCCGCTGAACGCGAAGGACACCACGAGCAGCGCGGGCAGCACCGCGTACCAGCCGTTGGGCGCGAACCCGCCGTGCTCGAACAGGTTCGCCCCACCGGGCGCGGGCACACCGGGCAGCAGGCCGAAGATCGCCAGCAGGCCGAGCCCGATGAACGCGACGATCGCGACCACCTTGATCAGCGCGAACCAGAACTCCACCTCGCCGAAGGCGCGCACCGCCGCCAGGTTCGAGCCGGTCAGCACCAGCATGAACACCAGCGCGGCGGCCCAGTCCGGCACCGCTGGCACGAGCCCGTGCAGCAGCGCGCCCCCGATGACGGCTTCCACGCCGACGGTGACGCTCCACGAGTAGGCGTAGAGCCAGCCGATGGCCAACCCCGCCCAGCTGCCCAGCTCGCGCGAGGCGTAGGTGGCGAAGGAGCCGGTCCTCGGCGCGGCGACGGAGAGCTCGGCGAGCATCCGCATGATCAGGACGACCAGCAGACCGGCGACCGCGTAGGCCACCAGCGCCGCGGGCCCGGCCTTGTTGATGACGGCACCGCTGCCGACGAACAGCCCGGCACCGATCACGCCGCCGATCGCGATCATGCTCATCTGCCGGTCCCGCAGCGCTGGTCGCAGGCCGCGCTCACCGGTCGACTGGGCCGTGGGAGCGGATGTCGACTGATCGTTCATCTTGCCTCCAAGATGCCTCAACCGATCGATCGATCGAGAGATCCATGCACGATAGGTGCCGGAAATCAGGAGGTCAATAGCGGACTCGCGGCCCGAACTCGAAGTGCGCGCCCCGCCGCCGGTACCGTGGCGGGTGCTCGAATCGATCAGTCGACCGGTATTCCAGGGGGAGCGCGGAGCGATGAGCGCACGAGGACGCTCGGGGGACGACACGCAGCAGCAGGTGTGGGAGGCGGCCGTCCGGCTGTTCGCCGCGCAGGGCTTCCACGGCACCGGCATCCGCGAACTCGCCGACGCCGCGCAGCTCTCCCCGGCGACCCTCTACCACTACATGGGCACCAAGCAGGACCTGCTGTTCTCGATCATGCGGACCTGCCTGGACCGCCTGGTGTTGGCGGCCGAACGGGTGGCCGCGGACGCCGCCCAGCCGCAGGCGGTCATCGCCAGCCTGGTCCACGTCCACGTGCTCACGCACGCGCTGCACCGCGACGAGACGACGGTGGTGGACAACGAGCTCGGGGTCCTCGACGCCGAGCGCCGGGCGACGGTCGTGCAGATCCGCGACCGCTACGAGGAGTTCTGGCGCCGCGCGGTCGCGGACGGCTGCGAGCGCGGCGCCTTCGCGGTCCCCGACCAGCGCTTCGCCCGCATGGCGGTCCTGGAGATGTGCTCCGGCGTGGCCAAGTGGTACTCCCCCGAAGGCGAGGAGGATCTGGACGCGATCGCCACGGCCCACGCGCAACTGGCGCTGCAACTCCTCGGCGTCCCAGCCCCCCGCCTCGCCGCGACAGCCCTCCCCGAAGCGGCCGACGTCCACGGCCTGGTCGAGGAGATCTGGCACATCCAACTACCGTCCATGCGCGCCCGAACCCCCCGCTGACCACCCCACCCCCGTGATTCCGATGGCAACCGCACATCGGATCCCAATGAGGTGATCCCACCGGACCCGCACAGGCGAGTCGCCGGATGATTCACAGTTTCAACTGAAACTGTAACCCCTGGTGAGCGCCGAAACCGCTTCCACCAGCACCCAACGCCGATCGCGGGCGCTGATGAAGGGCGCCCTTCTCCGGCTGGCCGGTGAAGGGTGCCTCCACTTCGGGCGCGCAAGAGTGGTGACGCGTCGCCGGAGGGGCGGGGGACGGTTACAGTTTCAATTGAAACTGTAACCACCGGTGTGTCGGGCCCCGACACACCGGTGATGCGTCGGGCGCCCTCACTGAGATCACCGCATTGGACTCGCGGGAGGCCGTCGGGCAGCGGCAGCGTGGAGCCGTCCTCGGTGCACCGTCCACAGGTCCAGTTGGAACTGTGGTCCCGCACCTCAGCCGGACAGGCCCATCCGGTCGTGCTTGACCTCGCCGCCGACGACGGTGGCCGTGACCTCGATGTCCTTGATCGCTCGGGGGTCGACGCGGGTGAGGTCGTCGGAAAGCACCGTGAAGTCCGCGAGCATGCCGCGCGCGAGCCGCCCCTTGCGGTGCTCCTGGTGGTCGGCGTACGCCGAACCGCGGGTGTAGGCGCGGAGGGCTTGCAGCGGGGTCAGCCGTTCGTCGGCGTTCAGCACCTGCCCGGCCGCGGTTTCCCGGTTGACCAACGCGTGGATCCCCCGCAGCGGGGCGCCTTCCACGACCGGGCAGTCCGAGCTGCCCGGCACTTCGACGCCCGCGCGCAGGAAGCTGAGCTGCCGGTAGGCGAGCCGCGCCCGGTCCGCGCCGAGCGCGGCGATGATCCCGTCCCCGAGCTCGTCGACGAACTTGGCCTGCGGCACCGGGACCACGCCCAGCCGGGCGATCTCGGCGATCTGGGCGACGCTGGTCACCCCGCAGTGCTCGATCCGGTGCCGAGCGTTGGCGCGGGGCAGCTGCCGCTGGGCCCGGGCGTAGGCGTCCAGGACCAGCTGCACGGCCGCGTCGCCGATGGCGTGCGTGGCGATCTGCCAACCCGCCCGGTGCGCCCGCAGGATCTGCTCGCGCAGCCGCTCCGGTTCGTCCTGGGTGAACCCGCGGTTGCCCGTGGCGTCGGCGTAGTCGCAGCACATCGAGGCTGTCCGGCCGATCAGCGACCCGTCGGAGAACAGCTTGACCGCGCCGACGCGCAGGGTGTCATCGCCCAGTCCGGTGCGCAGCCCCAGGTCGAGCCCGAAGCCAGCGGACCCCGGTTCGCCGTCGATGTCGTGTAGCGCGGCCATCTCCGGCATCACGGTGGCGCGCACGCCGAGCAGGCCGCGCTCCCGCGCGACGAGGAAGGCGTGCAGGTCGGCTGGACCGTTGCCGGTGAGCCGTCCGGCGATGCCGGGCTCGGTGATGCTGGTCAGCCCCTCGGCCAGGGCGGCCTGCGAGCCGAGTTCGATGGCGCGCACGTAGTCCTCGACCGGTTGCGGCCGGATCAGCCCGTAGACCAGGGCCTGCGCCTGCTCGGTGAGCAGCCCGGTGGGCGCGCCGGTGGCGTCGCGCTCGACCGTGCCGCCCGGGACGTCGGGCAGGTCGCGGGGATCGGCGAACCCCATGAGCCGGATCGCCGCGGTGTTGACCACGCCCATGTGCGCGGAGTTGTGCGCGAGCCACACCGGCCGACCGCCGGTCAGCGCGTCCAGCTCCTGCCGGGTCGGGTGCGCGCCACCGAGGCGGTTCTGGTCGTAGCCGTGGCCGCGCACCCAAGCATCCTCCGGCAACCGCTCGGCGTGCTCGCGCACTGCGGCGTGCAGCGCGTCCATGCTGGTCACCGCGCTCGGGCGCAGGTCGAGCTGGGTGAGTCGCTGCCCGCGCATGCTCAGGTGGTGGTGGGCGTCGTGGAAGCCCGGGACCACGGGTGCGCCGCCGAGGTCGATCACCTCGGCGGCGGTGCAGCCATCGAGGTCGTCGTCCAGGCCGACGAGCACACCGCCGAGCACGCCCATCCTGCGCGCGGTGGGCCGCTCGGGGTCCAGGGTCGTGATGTCGCCGTGGGTGAACAGGACGTCCAGGTGCATGAGTGATCCTTCGACTGCCGGTGCAGGCGGTGGGCCGGGACGGCTCTTGCGCCCCGGACGACCGCGACCCTACTCTGTCGATCGATCGATCGAACACCTCAGTCCGGGGGCGAACCGCAAATGATCGACTTCTGGTCGCCGGTCCACTTCGACGAACTGGACCCCAACGGCCACCTGCACAACGCGCGCTTCGCACTGCACGTCGAACGCGCCCAGACCGCGGCGTTCGCGGCAGCCGGATTCGACACCGCGGCCGTGCTGGACCGGCACCCCGACCTGCACTACGTGGTGCGCCGGTTCGAGATCGAGTTCCACTCCCCCGTTGACGAAGTCGGAAACCTGCTGGTGTCGCTGCACCTGGCCAAGCTCGGCCGGACCAGCGCGACCTGGACGTTCCGCTGCGGCCCGGCCGAGGCGCCGAACGCCACCGGGACGCGCACGATCGTCAAGGTCGACGCCGCGGGCCGACCACAGCCCTGGTCCCCGCGGATGTCCGAGCAGCACCAGGGATGAGCACCAGCCCCGAGGAGGCAAGCATGTCCGCACCCCAGACCGGGTCGCTGGTCGAAACCGAGTTCACCGACGACATCGGCGTGATCCGGCTGAACCGACCGAAGTCCCTGAACGCGGTGAACACCGCGCTGGTGGAGCAGCTGGTCGACGCGTTCGACGCCGTGCGCGCGGCGCGGGCCGTGCTGCTCACCGGTCGCGGCCGCACGTTCTGCGCCGGTCACGACCTGAAGGCACCGCCCGAGGACCCCGCGACCGTGCGGGCCCGGCTGGACCGCATCCAGGACGTCACGCGCCGGATCCGCAGCTGCCCGGCACCGGTGATCGCGGTGGTGCAGGGCCACGCCATCGGCGCGGGCGCGGAGTTCGCCCTGGGCTGCGACCTGGTGCTCGCCGCCGAGGACGCGCAGTTCCGCTTCCCGGAGGTGGGCCTCGGGCTCAGCGCCACCGGCGGGCTGTCGGCGCTGCTGCCGAGGCTGGTCGGCCCGATCCGGGCGAAGGAGCTGGTGATGTTCGGCGAACCCCTCGATGCCGCGGCCGCGCACCGACTCGGCTTGGTCAACCGGGTCCTGCCCGCCGACGAGCTGCTGCCGACCGCGATGAGCTGGGCACGGCGGCTGGCCGACCTCCCCCCGGCACCGCTGGCGATGGCCAAGGAGGGCATCGACGCCAGCACCGACCGGGAGCTGGAATCGGCGCTGTCGCTGGAGGTCCGGCACGCGATCCGCACCGACGAGCTGAGCACCGCAAGGAGCGACCGATGAGCGAGCAGTCCCTGGCCGACCTCGTCCGCCGGGCCGCCGAACAGTGGCCGCAGCGGGTGGCGTGGACGTTCGACGCGCTCGACCAGGAACTCACCTTCGCCGACGTCGACCGGCGCAGCGACGCCTTCGCCGCGCTGCTCGCCGAGCACGGGGTCACCGCGGGCGACCGCGTGGCGGTGATGCTGGACAACCGGCCGGAGTTCCCGCTCGCGTGGCTGGGCGCGGCCAAGCTGGGCGCGGCGGTGGTCCCGGTCAACGTCCGCTACCAGGACTACGACGCCAAGCACGTGCTCGCCCACTCCGGCGCACGCGTCGTGCTGACCTCTGCGGAGCACACCGACCTGCTCGGCCGGATCAGGAGTTCCACGTCGCTGCAGCACGTCCTGGACGTCGACGCGGTCCCGACCCCCAGCTCACCAGCGCCGGAGTGCCCCGCACCAGTACCCGAGACGGTCGCCAACATCCAGTACACGTCGGGCACCACCGGCGCCCCGAAGGGGTGCGTGCTGCCCCACCGCTACTGGGTTTCGCTGGCCACCGGGCTGGTCGAGGGCTTCCCGCGGATCAGCGACCAGGACACGATCCTGACCGCACAGCCGTTCCACTACGTCGATCCGCAGTGGAACACCGCGCTCGGCCTGGCCTCCGGCGCGCGGCTGGTGGTGCTGGACCGCTTCCACCCCACCACGTTCTGGTCCAAGGTCCACGAGCACCAGGTCACCTGGCTCTACTGCCTCGGGCTGATGCCGAAGCTGCTGCTGGACATGCCGCCGTCGCCGCACGATCGGGACCACCGCGTCCGCGCGATCAGCGCGTCGGCGATCCCACCTGACCTGCACGCGGCGCTGGAGGAGCGCTGGGGCGTCCCGTGGTTCGAGGCCTTCGGCATGACCGAGACCGGCAGCGACATCCGGATGACGCCCGCGGACCACGACGACACCGTGGGGACCGGCTGCCTCGGCCGAGCCATCGCCGGGCGGGAGGTCGCGATCCTCGACACCACCGGTGCACCGCTGCCCCGGGGCGAGACCGGTGAGCTGGCGATCCGGGGCGTCGGCCTGATGCACGGCTACTTCCGCGACGCGGAGGCCACCGAGCGCGCGTTCCGCTCCGGCTGGTTCCACACCGGAGACCTGGCCAGGATGGACGAGCGCGGCCGCATCTACTACGCGGGCCGCACCAAGGACATGATCCGCCGCAGCGGTGAGAACATCACCGCGGGCGAGGTGGAACGGGTCCTGCAGCTGCACCCCGCGGTCGACGTGGCCGCGGTCCTCCCCGAACCGGACGACCTGCGCGGCGAGGAGGTGCACGCGGTCCTGGTCCTCCGGGAGGACTGCACCCCGGACGACCTGGCGGAATTCTGCGGGCAACAGCTGGCGTACTTCAAGGTCCCCCGCTACTGGACCTTCCGAACCGCGGTGCCCCTGACCCCCTCGGAACGCGTGGCCAAGGCAGCCCTGCGCACCGAGCTGGCAGCGGACCGGCCACCCCGCTACGACCGCAAGACCCAGCAGTGGAGCTGACTCCCCTCAGTGGCACTCCCCCTGCCGCCCGAGGGTTTCCTCGGGAGTCACGCCGGGGCGGGTCCACTGCGGCACGGGGCGGCTGGTCGGCCCCCAGGTGGCGTTCCCGTCCACGTCCGTGCGCCAGTACCAGCAGATCGGCGCCCCACGCCCGCCGAGCGGCGAACCCACCTGGGGCGCCTCGGGCCACCCCTCGGGGTTGTCCTCCCACGCCTCCCGACGGCCGTAGGGCGTCATGTCGAGCAACCCGAAGAAGGGGCTGGCCACCTCGTTGCCGCGACTGGTCGTGGAGTAGGTGAGGAACGTCCGGTCCCCGTCGCGCAGGAAGCAGGTGAGGTACCCCATGCTCCCCCCAACGGGCTCGTCCAACCCCCGCACCGAGTACCAGGGCTGGGTGTACCCCATGAACTCGAGGTACGGAGCGACCTCGTCCCACGGCCCCTCGGTCAGGATGGCGAACGAAACGCCCCGGGCGTTGAGGTAGGCGGAGTCCCGCAGGTGCCAAGCGGTGGTGGTGCACCCCTCGCACTGCCCCTGGTGCGGCGCCCCGTCGTGCCACATGTGCTTGTAGACGACGAGCTCCTCCCGCCCCTGGAACAACTCCAGGAACGCAACGGCCCCATCGGCCCCGACGACCTCAACGGTCCCGTCGAACTCAACCATCGGCAACCGCCGCCGAGCAGCGGCAATGGCATCCCCCTCCCGAGTGTGGGCCTTCTCCCGAGCCAAGAGCTCATCCCGAGCAACCTGCCAAGCCCCCATGTCCACCACAACAGGCCGCCCCGCTCCATCACCAGAAGTGCTCAAGACACCCTCCACCGTCCAAGTACTGGAACCTGCACCAGAAACAGACAAGCCGCCCGCCCAGAACTAGTCGCCAACCCCGAAAGGATCCGGCTCCCGCTGCGGTGGTCCTGCTCAGCCGCAGCTCGCTTTGACCAGTTCGCCAATCAAGGACGATTGGATGCGGCAAACGGGTTATCGCGCTGCGTACGTTCGTGTCGATGCAGCCCCTCTTCGGTTGCCTTCGGCACACGGCTTCTGCAAGGGTCGTCGAGCCGAGATCGATGATCAATCCCGAGGTTTGCTCGCCGTCCCGGCGGGCGCGCGAGCGTGGGGGATCCATGCGGGTTGTGGCCGTGATGAACTACAAGGGCGGCGTGGGAAAGACGACCCTCACCGCGAACCTGGGCGCGGTCGCCGCCAGCCGCGGCCTACGCGTGCTCCTCATCGACCTCGATCCGCAAACGAATTTGACCTTCTCCTTCTTCTCGATCGATGAGTGGCACGACCGGATCAAGGACGATCACACGATCAAGCAGTGGTACGACGGTGAAATGCCAGGCCGGGACGTCCCGCTGGCGGACTTGGTCCTCACCCCGGAGCCGGTCAACAGGGCGCTCAACAACGCTGCGGGCAGGCTTGACGTGATCTGCTCCCATCTGGGACTGATCGACATCGATCTCGAGCTCGCCGCCCGGCTCGGTGGGACCACCACCCTGGCCGGATCGAAGCGGAAGTTCCTCGACCTGCACAGCTGCCTTCGGCACGCACTGCGCGACACCCGTTTCAGCGAGTACGACCTGGTGCTCATCGACTGCGCGCCGAACTTCGGCCTGGTGACCAAGACCGCGATCGTGGCCAGCGAGCAGATCCTCGTACCAGCCAAGGCGGACTACCTCTCCACGCTGGGCTTGGACTACCTCGTGGGCAACTGCGATGGCTTGGTCCAGCAGTTCAACGAGTTTGTCAACCACAAGGGCGGGATCGGCGACCACCGCCCGATCAACCCCAGCGTCCTCGGCGTGGTGTTCACCATGGTGCAGATCTACTCGCAGCAGGTGACCGCTGCTCAGCACGCCTACATCCAAGAGGTCCAGTTGAACTCGCGAGTACCCGTGCTGAAGAGCAGCGTTCGCAACAGCCCTCGCCACTTCGGTTCCTCAGGGGAGAGCGGTGTCCCCGCAATGCTGCGCGCCAGCAGCAAGGACGAAGTCGTGAAGGAATTCAACCAACTGGTCGACGAGGTTCTGAGCTCGCTCGCGATTTCCCCAGGAGATGACTGATGAACCCGCTGAGGAGCTTCGCGGCCTTGCAGGCCCGGGTCTACCAGTTCCTGGAAGAGCAGGACGAGCGCACCCTGCGAGCGATTTCCGACGGAACAGCTCGGTTGACCGTTGTTCACGGCGACAACACACCTGCCGTCCCCGCACGCGCAGACGCCCGCACCCCTTCCCCGCGTGGGACGGCTGCTCCCGGAACTCCTCTCCACGCCCCTTCGTCGGCTCTCCAGCACCTCTCAGGACTGACGTCGGCAGATGAACGCCGGACCTACCTGAACACAGCCGGGTTCACGGTGAAGAAGCTGCGGGAAGCAGCAAAGCTGCGCGGTCTGACCGGGTACAGCAGACTCACCCGGGAAGAGCTCGTGGATCTCCTCGTCCGCCACATCTCGGAGCAGGCAGCAAGTACAACGTCCTCGCATCCCACCGACGACTCCGAACCCGTCGCCCACGACGCTCCTCCACCGCCCCCGACTCCCTCAACCGGTGCGCCGCCCCCTGACGTCGACGCGGCAGCCATCGCCTTGCGACTTCGCGAGACGGACACCGTTGAGCAGGGCGACGCCTACCTCGATTCCCTGCACCTCGCCCGGGGTGGTCTGCTCGCGGTCGCAGCCGAGTTGCAGCTCACCCGCGTGGACCGCTTGAGCCAGAAGGAGCTGAAGCGAAGGGTGCTCCAACAAGCGATCGGTGCTCGTCGCAAGTTCGCCGGCCTGCGGAAGTGGTGAGCTCCGATGTCTGAGCAGGCGCCGGCGAAGAACGGTGGTCGCTCGATGTACCTGATCGGCGGTCGCCGGGTCACGGTGTCGGACCTGCTGGACGCGGGTCTGATTGAAGCTGGCACGAAGCTGAAGTTCGCTCGGAGCCGCATCGGTGTCACCTTCTACGCCACAGTGACCGACAACGGGCGCATCCGACTCGAACCCAGCGGCGAGGAGTTCCGTTCGCCCTCACGAGCAGCCATGGTCGCAGCAGGTATGCGGGCTGTTGACGGCTGGCGGGCTTGGCTGGTGGTCGGTCAGGAGCGGCTGCTGGACGCGGTCCGCCAGCAATTGCTCGACCAAGCTGTGTCGAAAGCGGCTGCCGAAGCTCCCCAGCAGGACGAGGACACAGCACGCCAGCGCGTGCATGAACGATTGCGCCAAGCGCGCAGCCGTGCCGATGCTCGCAACCCCGACCGCATCACCGTCCGCGAACTCCTCCGGTTCTGGGGAGCGGAGGAACGTGGTGATCAGGTCAGTCAGATCGAAGCGGACCTGGCGAACCACGGGTTGGTGACGCGGCCCAGCTTCCGAGCAGTGACGCTCGACTCGGTGGTTTCGTTGACCATTCCCCCCGACGACGGGGAAGGGGCGGGGGCAGCGCAGGAGACCGAGGCCGGTGACCTCCAAGTCGTCGAGAACGACGAGGGGGACGACGACCTGAACGTCCGCCTCACAGTGGGGAACCTGTCACCTCTCAATGGCGTGGAGTCCGTCGGCCCCAACAGCACTCTCGAAGAAGCGACCACGAAGATGCTTCTCAACGACTTCTCCCAACTCGCCGTCCTCAGCGGGCCACGCAACTTGCGCGGCGCCGTGACGTGGCGCTCGATCGCGCAAGCGCTTCAGCAGAAAGCTGCCGCGAGCGTTGCCGACGCGATCAGCCCGCACGTGGAGGTCGTGCCCTACGATCGCGACCTCTTCGAAGTCCTACCCGTTCTGCAGCAGCGCGACTTCGTCTTCGTCCTGGACCACAGCAAGGCGATCAAGGGAATCGTCACGACAGCGGATGTGGCACATCACTTCGGCGCGATGGCCACTCCCTACTTCCAGCTGGGCGAGCTGGATCAGACGCTCCGCTGGATCCTGCGCCGCACCTTCCACATCGAAGCCGTCCAGTCCCTCTGCGCCAGGCCGGTCGCCAGCTTCGACAAGCTCTCGATGGGCGACTACCAGCGCATCCTGGAGAACAAGGACTTCTGGGGGAAGTTGGGTTGGCCACTGGACCGGTCATCCTTCATCGCCCGCCTGGAGGAGATCCGGCACATCCGCAACAAGGTCATGCACTTCCACCCTGACCCGGTACCCGCAGACGCCGTCGAAAAGCTGCGAAGGTTCACCAACCTACTGCACCAGTACCGCGACCAAGCCTGACAGAAAAGGCGAGAACCCCCGCACCGTGGGGGCCCGCGGGGGCTCGGCCCCCGCGACAAACACCCCGAAACGAAAAAAGGCGAGTGCCCAAACCACGAACACCCGCCACCAACCAACCCCACGACAGACCGCAACCACCCGACCCCGCACCACCAAGACACCCACACCAAAGCTGGTCCACGAGCAGGCCGACAACACCACCCACGCAAGGAGCCAACGAAACACAACCCCCGCACCGTGGGGGCCCGCGGGGGCTCGGCCCCCGCGACAAACACCCCGAAACGAGAAAAGGCGAGTGCCCAAACCACGAACACCCGCCACCAACCAACCCCACGACAGACCGCAACCACCCGACCCCGCACCACCAAGACACCCACACCAAAGCTGGTCCACGAGCAGGCCGACAACACCACCCACGCAAGGAGCCAACGAAACACAACCCCCGCACCGTGGGGGCCCGCGGGGGCTCGGCCCCCGCGACAAACACCCCGAAACGAGAAAAGGCGAGTGCCCAAAGCACGAGCACTCGCCACCCATCTCGTGGAGGTGCCGGGAATCGAACCCGGGTCCTCCGTCGCCTCACCGAGACTTCTCCGTGCGCAGTTCGCTATGCCTCTACTCGGCTCCACCGGTCACGCGAACCAGCCGGTGTGACGAGCCCAGTCGCTGTTCGATGTCCCACCAGGCCCCGCGACCGGGCCTGGCGGTGAGAGCCTCCTAGCTGATGCCGGATTCCGGGTCGGAGGCTGTCCCGGTCCGACAGAGTCGCTCCTCGCTCAGGCGGCGAGGGCGAACTCGCGCTGACTCTTGTCGGCGCTTATTGGTTTGCAGCGACGCTTGCGGTGGTCTCCTGCCTGCACCGGCACGCTTCCCTCGGATCAACGTACGGAGTCGAAACCGTTCACCCCCTTGCTCCCGGCTCGACCTTCGAACCGGTGTACCCCAGCATAACGCGTGCCGTCCCGGCGATCATTCCCATATCCCTGGAACGATCACGACGAGCCGTCCAGCAGGCGCACCGGGGTGTCGTGCAGCACCGCTCGCAGGAACTCCGACCCCAGCCGGTCGTCGGCCGCCGCCCACCCCGCGATCGCCGCCAGCTGCTCGGCGTACGGGTACGGGATGTTCGGGAAGTCGGTTCCCAGCACCACCCGGTCGGCGTGCTCGGCCAGCCGGGCCGACCAGTCCGCGGGCAGCGCCGCGAAGTTCTCGCTGAACGCGACCCCGACCATGGTGGTGTCGATGTGCACGCCCGGGTACTTGCCCACCAGGTCCAACGCGGCGCCGTGGTCGGGCATTCCGGCGTGCGCCAGCACCGCGACCAGCGCGGGGTGGCGGCGCAGCACCTCCTCGAACACGTCCAGACCGGTGTACGGGCCCGGACGCGGTCGGTGGCCGCAGTGCACGACGACCGGCACCCCGGCCTCGGCGAGCAGCCCCCACGCCGGGTCGAGCAGGTCGTCGCGCGGGTCGAAGGCGCCGACCTGGACGTGCACCTTCACGCACCGGGCGCCCGCGTCGAGCGCCTTGGTGAGATAGGTGGTGACCTCGGGCTCCGGGAAGATCGTCGCCGTCGGCACCGCGCCCGGGGTGCGCCGACCGAAGTCCACCGCCCAGTCCGTCAGCCACTCCGCCATGCCCGGCTTGTGCGCGTATACCAGCGGGGCGAACGTCGTCACGCCGAGCTCGCGCAGCACCCGCAAGCGCTCTTCCTCGGGATGCCGGTAGAAGATCGGCCACTCCACGCCGTAGTGCGCGCCAGCCTGGTCGAAGTAGGCCCACACCTTGCGCAGCACGCGCTCGGGCAGGAAGTGGGTGTGGATGTCGACCAGGCCGGGCAGCCCCAGGTCGGCCAGCCAGGCCGGGACCTCGGCGTCGCTGCTCGGCGCCGTCAACGCATGCCCTTGCGGGCTCGGCCGATGGCGCGCTGCATCTCCCGCTGGGCGTCCCGCTTGGCCAGGTCCTGCCGCTTGTCGTGGGCCTTCTTGCCGCGGGCCAGCGCGAGCTCGACCTTCGCCCGGCCGTCGCTGAAGTACAGCGACATCGGGATCAGGCTCAACCCGCTCTCCTTGATCTTGCCGACCAGCCGGATGATCTCGTGCTTGTGCAGCAGCAGCTTGCGGGAACGACGCGGCTCGTGGTTGGTCCACGTCCCCTCGGTGTACTCGGGGATGTGCACGTTGCGCAGCCAGACTTCACCGTCGTCGACGGTGGCGAAGCCGTCGACCAGCTGGGCCTTGCCCTGCCGGAGGCTCTTCACCTCGGTGCCGGTCAGCGCGATGCCGGCCTCGTAGGTGTCCAGCACCGCCCAGTCGTGCCGCGCCCTGCGGTTCTGCGCGATGACCTTGCGGCCGCGTTCCTTCACCATGTCATCAACTCTAGCTGCCGTGTCACCCGGGTTTCGCGGGCTGCGACCCGCCTGGAGCCGCAGCCCGGACCTCACAGCCGCACGTAGAGGCGGAGCGTGACGTAACCCGTGATCGCCGAGACGGCCGCCGCCACCAGCAGCAGGATCGGCGAGACCACGGCGATGTCACCCCACTCGATGTTCGGGATGATGCCGGTGCCGAACACCGGGGCCATCACCCGGTCGATGAAGGCCGCCTTCGCGATCAGCAGACCACCGATCGCCAGCACCGCGCCGATCAGACCGGAGACCACCGCCTCCAGCAGGAACGGCAGCTGGGTGTACCAGCGGGTGGCGCCGACCAGGCGCATGATGCCGGTCTCGGTGCGCCGGGTGAACGCCGAGAGCTGGATGGTGTTGGAGATCAGCAGCAGGGCGGCCAGCGCCTGCACCAGCGCGATGGCGAAGGTGGCGTTCCGGAAGCCGTTGAGCACGTCGAACATCCGGTCGAGGTACTCGGCCTGGTTGACCACGTTGTCCACGCCGGGGCGGCCGGTGAACTCCTGCTGGACCACGCCGAAGCGTTCCGGGTCGCTCAGCTTGACGCGCAGCGAGGCGGGCATCGCCTCGGCGCGGGCGACGTCGCGCAGCTCGGGCTGGGACTCGAAGACCTTGTTGAAGCTCTCGAACGCCTGCTGGCGGTTCTCGTACTTGACCGTCTCGACGCCGGGCACGCGCTTGAGCTCGGACATGATGCTCGCGCAGGGCTGCTGGGAGCAGTCGTCGTCGTTGGCGCTGACGTCGTCGGTCATGAACACCACGACCTCGACGCGGTCCTGGTAGGTCTCCTGCATCTTGTCGATCATCCGGACCACGAGGAGACCGCCGCCGAGCAGACCGACCGAAATGGCGGTCGTCAGGATCATCGCGATGGTCATCGTCACGTTGCGCCGAAGGCCGTTGACGACCTCGCTGAATACGAAGCTCGCGCGCATCTTGTGTCAGCTTTCCTAGCCGGTCGGGGGTGGTGTGCTCAGGGCCGCGGGGGTTCGGGGGTCAGCGGCCGACGCCGTAGACGCCGCGGGCGTCGTCGCGGATGACGCGCCCGAGGCTCAGCTCGACCACGCGGCGCCGCATCGAGTCGACGATCGAGTGGTCGTGGGTCGCCATCACCACGGTGGTGCCGGTGCGGTTGATGCGCTCCAGCAGCAGCATGATGTCCTGGCTGGTGTCCGGGTCGAGGTTCCCGGTCGGCTCGTCGCAGAGCAGCACCAGCGGGCGGTTGACGAAGGCCCGGGCGATCGCGACGCGCTGCTGCTCACCACCGGAGAGCTCGTGGGGCATCCGGTCGGCCTTGCCGTCCAGCCCGACCAGCTGCAGCACCTGGGGCACCACGCGGCGGATGTCGTTGCGGGGCTTGCCGATCACTTCCAGCGCGAATGCGACGTTCTCCGCGACGGTCTTGTTGTTCAGCAGCCGGAAGTCCTGGAAGACGCAGCCGATGCGCTGGCGCAGCCGGGGGACGCGGCGGCGCGGCAGCTTGGCGACGTTCCAGTCGGCGACGAAGACCCGACCGCGGCTGGGCACGTCCTCGCGCAGCAGCAAGCGCATGAACGTCGACTTGCCGGACCCGGACGGCCCGATGAGGAAGACGAACTCGCCCTTCTCGATGCCCACCGAGACATCGTCGAGAGCGGGCCTGGTCGACGTCTTGTACGTCTTGGACACGTGCTCAAGGCGGATCACGGGGCGTGAGTTTACCTGCGTCCATCAGGGGGATAACGACTCACCCGGACCGGCGGTGGTACCCCAGATCACCGTGACGCCAGTCCAGCGGGCACGACTCGCCCAGCGACTCCGGTGGCCGCCACGTGGACCTCAGGAGGGCACTCCTGCCGCAGGCGGTGACCGGCGGCTGAGCGGGAGCCGAGCCCGGACCCGGTGTGCTCGTCAGGACACGGTCTGCTGCTGGCGGCGCCAGCGGATGCCCGCCTCCAGGAAGCCGTCGATGTCACCGTCGAGGACCGCGTCCGGGTTGCCGACCTCGTGCTCGGTGCGCAGGTCCTTGACCATCTGGTACGGGTGCAGGACGTAGGAGCGCATCTGGTTGCCCCAGCTGGAGCCGCTGTCCTTGAGGGCGTCCAGCTCGGCGCGCTCCTCCTCCTTCTTGCGGGCCAGCAGCTTGGCCTGCAGCACCCGCATCGCGGCCGCCTTGTTCTGCAGCTGCGACTTCTCGTTCTGGCAGGACACCACGATGCCGGTCGGGATGTGCGTGATGCGCACCGCCGAGTCGGTGGTGTTGACGCTCTGCCCGCCGGGGCCGGAGGACCGGAAGACGTCGACCCGGATGTCCTTCTCCGGGATCTCGACGTGGTCGGTCTCCTCCACCACCGGCAGCACCTCGACCCCGACGAAGGAGGTCTGGCGGCGCCCCTGGTTGTCGAACGGCGAGATGCGCACCAGGCGGTGCGTGCCCTGCTCGACCGAGAGGGTGCCGTAGGCGTAGGGGGCGTCGATCCGGAAGGTGGCGGACTTCAGGCCCGCCTCCTCGGCGTAGGAGGTGTCGTAGACCTCGGCCGGGTAGGAGTGCCGCTCGGCCCAGCGCAGGTACATCCGCATGAGCATCTCGGCGAAGTCGGCGGCGTCGACGCCACCGGCCTCGGCGCGGATGGTGACCATCGCCCCGCGCGGGTCGTACTCGCCCGACAGCAGGGTGCGCACCTCGAGCGCTTCGAGGTCCTTCTTGAGCGACTCGCGCTCCTCGTCGGCCTCCTCCAGCCCGGAGGAGTCGCCCTCGTCCTCGCTGAGCTCGTAGAGCACCTCGAGGTCCTCGAGCCGCTGCCGCAGCTCGGTGATCCTGCGCAGCTCCGCCTGCCGGTGCACGAGCTGGCTGCTGACCCGCTGCGCGTGCTCGACGTCGTCCCAGAGGTCGGGCTTGGCGGCCTCGGTCTCCAGCTCCGCGATGTTCGCGCGCAGAGCATCCAAATCCATCACGCTCTCGATGCCCTCGAGGGTGTTGGACAGTTCCTTCAGCGAAGCTGCGACGTCGGGATTCACAGTGCTCAGCGTACTTCACCGGGCACGGGCCGCCCACGAGGACGGCCCGTTGACCGGTTCTGCCCGGCCACCCGCGCCGCAGCGCGGCGCGGACCGGTGGCCGGGGGTCAGTCCGGGATGGCGTCGAGCAGCTTGATGATCGCCCGGTTGTAGGCCACGGTGAAGTCGGCGGCGGCCTTCTCGTACGGGTCGCCCGCGGTCTTGGCGGCGTTCTTCGCCTCGTCCATCTTCACCGCGTACTGCGCGCGGGCCGAGTCGACCAGGTTGGCCCGCTGCTTCGGCGTCAGCGAGCCGGAGTAGACCAGCCGCAGGATCAGCGGGCTGCGGACGTTGTCCGGACCCGGCTCGGTGTTCAGCCAGGACTTGAAGGCGCGCTTGCCGGCCGCGGTGATCGCGTACTGCTGGCTGGAGCGCGGCCCCTGCTTGCCGAGGCGGAGCAGGCCCGCGTCGGTCAGCGCGGGCAGCTCGCGGTAAACCTGGCTACGGGTCACGCTGAAGAACCCTCCGAAGCGCTCGGTGGCGGCAGCAACCAGCTGGCCACCGGTCTTCGGACCTTCGTGCAGTAGTCCCAACAGGGCAGCGGATGTCGCATTCAGCTCGGTCACACTGCCACGGTGCCATGCCCGCGCGACGCTGTCCACAATGGTCGCCAGTTCTGTCCACTGTGGTTGCAGTGGACTGGTCCAAGTGGACGAACGGTTGCGCCATCGGCGCAGCGCCGGACGACTGCCGTCCGGCGGCACCGGGCACGGTGCGCAGCCGGATCCCGGCCGCTGCCTGCACGCATTGCGACGAGCACGACGCCGGTTCGCCTGGATGGGGGTTCTTGGCGGCGCAATGAGGTGTTATCACGTTCTGGAGCTGCCCAACTACGTCTGGTCACCAGCACTGTGGCTCTGGGCCGACCAGCCGGCGGCCGTCAGCGACCGAGCAGGAGGTGCGGGGAAGTGCATCGCAGTTGGTTGCGAACCAAGGTCAACGAGAGCAGGACGAAGGTGACCACCAAGGTCGCGGAGCGGGCGAAGTCGCTGGTGCCCAGGCCACGCGACGGCGAACCCGACTCCTGCATGATCTGCGGCCGGTCGATGCGCCCGACAGGCGTGGTCCGGGGCGAGGGCAGGGTCTGCTCCCCCACCTGCGCCCGTCAGTGGGCCCAAGGCCTCTGAGCCCGGAGCACCACAAGGAACCGACGAAAACGCCACCACCGCACCGTGGGGGTCTACGGGGGCTCGGCCCCCGTATTGGAATAAGAACCACGGGAAAGGGCCCCCGACAAAGTCGGGGGCCCTGAAACATCCGGATCGTAGCGGGGACAGGATTTGAACCTGCGACCTCTGGGTTATGAGCCCAGCGAGCTACCGAACTGCTCCACCCCGCGCCAGCAACCGAATATCCGGCTGCGTTCTTCTGTTGTGCCTGTAACTCTACACCCCCGAAACACCCCTCTCGAAGGGGGGTCCCCAAACCAAAACGCAACCCGCTGACCAGCCAAAACACCACACACAACCCGACCCCAGCAAAAATCCACACCACCCCGACCAACACCCCACAGGCCCCGGCCAGGAGCCACCCAGCACCGCCAAGCCAAGCCGTCCCCGCCACGGACGACAAAACGACGAGCTGGTCAACACCCAGGCCGGGAACACACCCCACGCGAGGAGCCGACGCAAAAGAAACCACCGCACCCTGGGGGCTTACGGGGGCTCGGCTCCCGTAGAGGAATGATGACAACGGGAAAGGGCCCCCGACAAAGTCGGGGGCCCTGAAACATCCGAATCGTAGCGGGGACAGGATTTGAACCTGCGACCTCTGGGTTATGAGCCCAGCGAGCTACCGAACTGCTCCACCCCGCGTCGTGTGTCCCCAACCTTACGGACCGGCGAAGCTTAGTGCAAATCGCGAGGCCGGAAAAGTGACGCAGGCCATCCTGCACCCGATCGGGGGCCGGAAAGCACCGCGGGGCGAGGACCGTTGCCAGTCCTCGCCCCGCGGTGCTCCTGTGCTGGTCAGCCGCCGTTGCCCTGCGCCTGCTCGAAGCGCTTGATCGCGTCGTCGAGCTCCTGGTACGCCGTGCCCAGGTCACCGAAGTTGCCGGACTGCTGGGCCTGCCGGACGTGCTCCAGGGCGTTCCGGATGTCGGTGACGGCCTTGCCCATCTCCGGGCTGGCGGTGTTGTCCTGCCCGGACGGCGGCTGCTGGCCCTCGGCCGGTGGCCGCTGGGGCTCCTGCTCGCCGGTCTGGGTGGCCTGGCCCGCGCCGGAGCCGAACACCTGGTCCAGCGCGCCCTGCAGCGTCTCGGAGAAGCCGACCTTGCCGCCGAAGGACACCAGGACCCTGGCCAGCTGCGGGTAGGACTCCTGCTCGTTGCGCTGGATGTAGATCGGTTCGATGTAGAGCAGACCGCCCGCGACCGGCAGCGTCAGCAGGTTGCCGAAGATCGCGTTCACGTTCGGGTTGTTGAACAGGGTGCGGTTCTCGGTGACCTCAGGAGTGGACTCCATCTGGTTCTGCACCTGGTTCGGGCCCGGGGTGAGCGTGTTGGTCGGCAGCCTCAGGACGCGCAGCTTCCCGTAGTCCTGCGGGTCCGAGGACGCCGACACCCAGGCCGACATGTTCTGCCGCCGCAGCGCGGTGAGCGCGCTGGTCAGCTGGAAGGTCGGTGCGTCCTGGTCGCCGACCTGCGCCAGCACGTAGTACGGGGGCTGCTGCCCCTCGTTGCCCGCGACGTTGCCGCGGCTGGTCGGGTCCGACGGCACCTCCCAGAACGTCTGGGTGGAGAAGAAGTCGCCGGGGTTGTCCACGTGGTACTCGGTGAGCAGCTTGCGCTGGACCTTGAAGATGTCCTCCGGGTACCGGAAGTGCTCGCGCAGCTCGGGGCTGATCTCGCTGGACGGCTTGACCACGCCCGGGAACACGCTTTCCCAGGCCTTGAGCACCGGGTCCTGCTCGTCGACGGAGTAGAGCTCGACGTTGCCGTCGTAGGCGTCGACGGTGGCCTTGACCGAGTTGCGGATGTAGTTGATCTGCTGGTTGGGCTGCCGCTCGACGCCGTTGAGGGTGTCGTTGGTGGCCTCGCCCAGCTCGGTCAGCTGCGAGTACGGGTAGTTGTTCAGCGTGGTGTAGCCGTCGACGATCCACTTGATGCGGCCGTCGACCACCGCCGGGTACGGGTCGCCGTCGAGCTTGAGCCAGGGCGCGACCTTCTGCACGCGGTCCCGCGGGTTCCGCTCGTAGATGATCTTCGACTCGCTGCCGATCACGCCGCTGAACAGGAAGTTCCGCTCACCGTAGTAGGCCGCGAAGACCATCCGCTGGAACAGGTTCCCGACCGGGACGCCACCCATGCCGGTGTAGGTGTACTGCTGCTGGTCGGTGTCGTACTCGCGCGGCGGCTCGCCCGGGTTGCCGCCGACGATCACGTAGTCGTTGCGGCCCACCAGCTCGCCGTAGTAGACGCGCGGTTGCTCGACCGGGATGCCGCCCTTGCCGTCGTTGGCCACGTCGCTGATCTGGAAGACCGGGTAGCCGCCCTGGGTGGCACCCTCGCGGAAGGTCGAGTCGACCCGGTCGGCGGGCGCGGCGACGAAGCCGTTGCCGTGCGTGTAGACGGTGTGCCGGTTGATCCAGTTCTGCTGGTTGACCGCCAGGCCGTCGGTGTTGAGCTCGCGCAGCGCCACCAGGTAGTCGCGGAGCTTGCCGTCCTCGTCCCGGTAGCGGTCGACGTCCAGCTTGTCGGTGAAGCCGTAGAAGTTGTACTGCTGGGTCAGCTGGGTGAACGTCGGGGCGAGCACGTTCGGGTCCAGCAGCCGGATGTTGGGGATGGTGCCCTTGTCCTCGGCCACCTCGCGGGGCTGCAGCTGGGTGCGGCCGGGGTAGTCGGTGATCTCGACGTTGTCCGGGCCGATGCCGAACGCCGCCTTGGTGGCCGCCAGGTTGCGCTCGATGGACTGCGCCTCGCGCTGGTTGGCGTTCGGGCGGACCGAGAACTGCTCCAGCAGGGCGGGCCACACCGCCCCGACCACCACGCTGGACAGCACCAGCAGCACCGCGGCCAGCGCCGGGATCTGCAGGTTCTTCAGGAAGATCACCGCGAAGAACGCCAGCGCGCAGAACACCGCGATGCACATCAGGATCAGCTTGGCGGGCATCACCGCGTTCAGGTCGGTGTAGCTGGCACCGGTGAACAGCGAGTTGCGCTGGGACAGCAGCAGGTCGTAGCGGTCCAGGAAGTAGTCGACCGCCTTGAGCAGCACGAACAGCCCGGCCAGCACCGCGAGCTGGACCCGCGCCGGCATGGACAGCTGTCCGGAGCGACCGGCCAGCCGGATGCCGCCGAAGATGTAGTGCGTGATCAGCGCGCCGATGAACGACACGGTGACCGCGATGAACGCCCACGACAGCAGGAGCCGCCAGAACGGCAGCTCGAAGGTGTAGAAGCTGATGTCGTTGCCGAACTCCGGGTCGACCTGGCCGAACGGCACGCTGTGCAGGAACAGCTGGAGGGTCTGCCAGTCGGCCTGCGCGGCCAGCCCGCCGATCACCCCGACCACGATCGGGATGCCCAGTCCGAACAGCCGCGACCGCTCGGAGGCCACCGTCCGGTACCGCGCCAGCGGGTCGTCCGGGCCGCTGACCGGGACGAACACCGGCCGGTTGCGGTAGGCCAGCCACAGGTTCAGGCCGAGCACGACCCCGAGGAAGACCGCGGCGGCCACGCCGAGCCCGGCGCGGGAGAACAGCTGGGTGGTGAAGACGCCCCGGTAGCCGACCTCGCCGTACCAGAGCCAGTCCACGTAGGTGCCCAGCACCCGCGATCCAGCGATCAGGGCGACCAGCACGATGCCGCCCAGGATCAGCAGTATCCGGCTTCGCCGGGACAGTTTCGGCATTCCAACCGGGGGCCGCATGGCCACAGCGCACGCTCCTGGTGACGATCAGCAGGCAGGTGGGACGGCGCCGGTGTCCACCACCGACCGCCCTCGTGATGTTCAACTCTACGACCCCGGTGTGAAGTTCCTGGAAGGGCCTTCGCGAATTGGACCTATCCGACATCCTGCCCGGTCGGGTGAGGGGTGGTCCGGCGGTGCGACCATGAGCGGCATGCCGCAGACCCCCGAGCAGGACCTGACCGCAGCGCTGCCCCCGGCCGCCCGCGAGATCGAGGAGTTCGTCGCCGCCGCCGGGTGGGACCAGCCCACCCAGGTGTTCGCCCTGGTGCCCACCCAGCTCCTGCTGGCGGCCGAGCCGGGGCTGGCCGACCAGCTCGACCCGGGTTCGGCGCTCACCCCGATCGCCCAGGAGTCGCTGCCCGCCGAGGACCTCGCCGAAGCGCTCGGGCAGATCGAGTGGCCGGAGCAGGTGGCCGGGTGCGCACTGGTGCAGGAGATCGTGGTGTTGCCGCCGGAGGCGGAGGCCGGGTTGCCGAGCGACGTGGAGGCGGCGCGGAAGGCGGCCGCCGAGCACCCGGAGCGCCAGGAGGCGCGACTGGTCGCGGCGGTGCTGCGCGACGGGGGCGAGGCGTGCGTGATGCGCCTACGCGCCGGAGGCGACGAGCAGGGCGAGTTGATCGAGGACCGGACGCTCGCCCCGAACCTGGTCACCGCGTTGCACGCCACCTTCGCGGACTGACCTCCGCGAGCGCCACACTTTCGGGTGAATTCGAGGGCCGCCCCCGGGTCAGCAGGTGGTCTCGCACCCCGGGCGGGTCAGCAGCTGGCCGGGGCCTTGCCCGCGCGGAGGTCGTCGAGCGCCTTGGTGGCTTCCTGGAGGTTGCCCACCTTGGCCAGCTGCAAGCCCTCCGGGGCCTGCGCCTTCGCCTCCGCGCAGTTGTCGGCGGGCACCAGGAAGGTGGTCGCGCCCGCCTCGCGCGCCTTCACCATCTTGAACGGGATGCCGCCGATCGGGTTGACCTCGCCCTGCGGGGTGATCTCGCCGGTCCCGGCCACGAACTGGCCGCCGTTGAGCTCGCCCGGGGTGAGCTTGTCGATGATCGCCAGGGTGAACATCAGCCCCGCCGACGGGCCGCCCACGTCCGCCAGGCTGATCTTGATGTCGAAGTCGACGTCCGGCCGCTCGATCGCGGCCACCCCGAGGAAGCCCTGCGGCTGGTCGGCGGGGCCCGCGGCGAGCTGCACGGCGGCGACCTGCTCCGGCTCGTCGCCGCGCTGGAACCGGATCTCCACCCGGTCACCGGGCTTGGTGCCGGTCAGCGCCGCCCGCAGCGACTGCGGATCGGTCACCGGCTGGCCGTTGGCCGCCCGCAGCCGGTCCCCCGGCTCCAGGACGCCGTCCGCCGGGCTGCCCTTGACGATCTGCCCGACCAGCACCTTCATCGGGTAGCCGAGGTAGCGCAGGGCCGCGGTCTCCGCGGTGGTCTGCGAGTCGTTGAACGCCTCGGTGTTCTCCTGCTCGATCTCCTGCTCGCTCTTGTCCGGCGGGAAGTACAGGTCGCGCGGCGCCAGCGCGTAGCGCCCGCTGGCCCACAGGCCGAGCGCGCCGAACATGGACAGCTGGTCGGTCACCGACACCGTTGTCATGTTCAGGTGACCGCCGGTGGGGAACGTCTGCTGGCCCTCGATGCTGATGACGGGCTGGTCCCCGTCCAGGCCGAGGGTGTCGTACGTCGGCCCCGGGCCGAGCGCCACGTACGGCACCCGGACGAACGCACCGAGCAGGCCGAAGGCGACAACCAGCACGACGCTCGTCAGCAGCGTCCAGGTACGGCGGTTCACGAGGCGACAGCGTACGTGTTCGCTGTTGGCGATGTGAGCGGTCCTCACGCCCGGCGAGCGCCGGACGGCTTCTACCCGGTGGCGCAGGCCGCGTACCGTGGAACTATGACCAACTTGCCGTTCGGGTTCGGCTCGCAGGACCCAGACGACCCCGACAAGGGCGACTCGTCGAAAGGCCGCTCTGAGGGTGGCGCCGGGAACCAGGGGGACAACCCCTTCGGGTTCGCCGGCATGCCCGGTCCGGGCGGCATGCCCAACTTCGACATCGGCCAGCTCGGCCAGATGTTGACCCAGCTCGGCCAGGCGCTGAGCCACTCCGGTGGTGGCAGCTCCGGGCCGGTCAACTACGACCTCGCCAAGCAGCTCGCGGTGCAGCAGCTGCACAACAACCAGCGCACCGAACGCCCCAGCCAGGAGCAGGTCAAGGCGATCGACGACGCGGTGCGGTTGGCCGAGCTCTGGCTCGACGCCGCCACCTCGCTGCCCGCCGGGGTGCTCTCGGTGCAGACCTGGTCGTCGGTGGACTGGGTGGAGAAGACGCTGCCCACCTGGCAGCGGCTGTGCGATCCGGTGGCGCAGCGGATGTCCAGCGCCTGGCTGGAGGCGCTGCCGGAGGAGGCCAAGCAGGCCGCGGGCCCGCTGCTGTCCATGCTCGGCCAGATGGGCGGCATGACCTTCGGCTCGCAGCTCGGCAACGGCCTGGCCCAGCTCGGTGGCGAGGTGCTGACCTCCACCGACGTCGGCCTGCCGCTCGCCCCGACGGGCACCGCCGCGCTGCTGCCGGCCAACATCCAGCGCTTCGTGGAGGGCCTGGACCGGCCGATCAGCGAGGCGACCGTCTTCCTGGCCGCCCGCGAGGCCGCGCACCACCGCCTGTTCAGCCACGTGCCGTGGCTGGCGCAGCGGCTGCTGGCCACCGTCGAGGAGTACGCGCGGGGCATCCACATCGACACCTCGGCGCTGGAGGACCTGGCCGGGAAGATCGACCCGTCCAACCCGAGCTCGATGCAGGAGCTGATGGGCTCCGGGATGCTCGAGCCCAAGACCACCCCGGAGCAGGAAGCCGCCCTGAAGCGGTTGGAGACCCTGCTCGCGCTCGTCGAGGGCTGGGTCGACGTGGTCGTCGCCGAGGCGGTCGGCGAGCGGCTGCCGGGCGCCGACGCGCTGGGCGAGATGGTGCGGCGCCGCCGGGCGACCGGTGGTCCCGCCGAGCAGACCTTCGCCACCCTGATCGGCCTGGAGCTCCGGCCGCGCCGGATGCGCGACGCGGCGAACCTGTGGCGGTTGCTGACCGAGCGGCACGGCGCCGAGAGCCGGGACCAGGTGTGGGACCACCCCGACCTGCTGCCGGACAGCTCCGACCTGGACGAGCCGCTGGACTTCGCCGACCGCTGGGGCGCCGCCCCGGCCGACCTGGACGACCCGATCGCCGCGATCCGCCGGGCCGAGGCCGACGAGGCCGCAAAGGCCGAGCAGGACGGCACCGACGAGGACGACCAGAAGCGGGACGACCAGTCCTGACCTGGGCCTACCGGTCCCACCTCGCGAGGCGGGACCGGTAGCCGAGCGCAGCGCCTGCCGCAGGCGGACCTGACAGCACGAGGTCGGGACCGTCCGCGGCAGGCACACGCACCAGCCCTGCCGTTCCCCGGTCGGGCCAGCAGCGGTACTCCTCAGCCCGCCTGGCCCTCCTCGGCGTCGTCGTCCTGGCTGATGCCGAGCTGCGCGGCCGCGGACAGCCCCTCCAGGAAGCCGATGGCCCGCTCGGTCTTCGGGTAGCGCCGCACCCACTTCCAGAAGTCGGCGCCGTGCCCCGGCACCAGCAGGTGCGCCAGCTCGTGGACGAGCACGTAATCGAGCACCCATCCGGGTACATCTCGGAGGCGTCGACTCACCCGGATGGTGGCCTCGCTCGGGGTGCAGGAGGCCCATCGGGTGCGCATCGGCGGGACCCACCGGACACCGCTCGGTTCGGCCCGCCCGTCCAGGTACCGCTCGGACAGCTCGCGGCAGCGCTGGAGCAGCGCCTCGTCCGACTCGCGCGCGGGCGAGCGCCGCCGCGTCTCGCTCCGCTGCAGGCGGCTGAGCATGTCCGCCACCCAGCGCTTTTCCTCCGCGCGGCTCATCCGCGCAGGGAGCAGCACCACGATCTTGTCGCCGTCGCGATAGGCGCTCACCGTCTGTCGGCGGCGCTTGCTGCGGCGCACCTCGACCTGGGGTTCAGCCACGAATCTGGACCCTAGCGAGAAGAGCCGACAATCGGTTCCCCCGGTGAGCCGCACCACAGCCCGCACCCGCCGCGTCCGCTAGAGGGATTACTCATTTGAGTCGAACATGCGATGCTCCTAATGCATGCATGTTGAATAGCCCACATGTACCGTTCCCCCAGCCGCCCGGAGGAAGGGCCGCACACGATCCAGCCGGTGGGCTGGGTCATGACACGAAGGAGGGGAGCCGTGGCCGAGACGTACAACGGCTACTGCGTCAAGTGCCGGGAGAAGCGCGACTTCTCCGGCGAGGTCTCGGAGACCAACGGTCGCCGGATGGCCAAGGGCACATGCCCGGTCTGCGGCACCAAGATGACCCGGATCCTCGGCAAGGCGTGACCGGTCCCGGGTGGGCCGCCGCTGGCCCACCCGCCAGTCCGCCAGCGCGTCGGACACCGCAGCGGCCGCGCGCCGGTGCGCAGGGGGGAACTCACGCGCCTCCCCGCCCCGCAGTGGTCCGCACCAGGCGGAATGCGCGGACCGCGCCCGCCGCCCCGACCGCTTTCCGGCACGTTTCCCCGCCACGCGGCGGAAAGTGCGATTCGCCCCGCTTTCGGCGGTTCGGCGGAGTAGCGCAATCCGCCTGGCGGTGCAATGTCCGTGCCATCCTCGCCAACGCTGCCCAAGGCACGCCTGGAAACCTCTAGCATGGGATTGGGTTCCCCGATTTCGAATGCGTCTTCGGACGCGTCCGAACGCCGAGTGGGTTTTCCTGCGCGTACCAAGGAGAATTCGTGGCCGACATCCCCCGCCGGGCAGCGCACCGCACCGCCAAGCTCGCCAGCCTGCCGCTCGGCGTCGCCGGTCGGCTGGCGGCCGGTTGGGGCAAGCGGCTCACCGGTCAGGACGCGGCCGAGATCAGCGCCGAGATGTCGGCCAGGACCGCGGAGCAGCTGTTCTCCGTGCTGGGGCAGCTCAAGGGCGGCGCGATGAAGTTCGGCCAGGCGCTGAGCGTCTTCGAGGCCGCCGTGCCCGACGAGATGGCCGGTCCCTACCGCGAGGCGCTCACCAAGCTGCAGGCCGCCGCCCCGCCGATGGCCGCGAGCAGCGTGCACCGGGTGCTCGACGAGCAGCTGGGCCGGGCGTGGCGCACGCGGTTCAGCGAGTTCGACGACACCCCCGCCGCCGCGGCCAGCATCGGCCAGGTGCACCGGGCCACCTGGCACGACGGCCGCGAGGTCGCGGTGAAGGTGCAGTACCCCGGCGCGGACGAGGCCCTGCGCTCCGACCTGCGCCAGCTGACGCGGTTCTCCCGGCTGTTCCAGTCGCTGGCCCCCGGCGCCGAGGTCAAGCCGCTGCTCGCCGAGCTGCAGGACCGGATGGTCGAGGAGCTGGACTACCGCACCGAGGCGGACAACCAGCGGGCCTTCGCCAAGGTCTTCCAGGACGACGCGGGGGTCCGGGTGCCCGCGGTGGTGGCCAGCGCCCCCAAGGTGGTCGTCACGGAGTGGGTCTCCGGCACCCCGTACTCGCAGATCATCGCCGACGGCGACCGCGAGCAGCGCAACACCGCCGGTCAGCTGCTCGCGGAGTTCCACTACTCCGCCCCGGCCCGGGTCGGCCTGCTGCACGCCGACCCGCACCCCGGCAACTTCATGCTGCTGCCGGACGGGCGGCTCGCCGTGATCGACTTCGGCGCAGTGGCCCGGCTGCCCCACGGCCTGCCCGCCACCTTCGGCCGGATGATCCGGCTGGCGCTGGAGGACAAGCCCGCCGAGCTGCTGGAGCTGCTGCGCGCCGAGCGGTTCGTGCAGGTCGACCGGGAGGTACAGGCCGAGGACGTGCTGGCCTACCTGGCGCCGTTCGTCGACCCGATCCGCAGCTCGCCGTTCCACTTCACCCGGCGCTGGTTGCAGCAGCAGGCCGAGCGGGTCGGCGACCTGCGCAGCCCCGACTTCCGCACCGGCCGCTCGCTGAACCTGCCCCCGGACTACCTGCTGATCCACCGGGTGACGCTGGGCGCGACCGGGATCCTGTGCCAGCTCGACGCGGAGGTCGACGCCCACGACGTCCTCACCCGGTGGCAGCCCGGCTTCACCGGGTGACTGTCCGGCGTCACCGGGTTGCGACGTGCACCGTGTTGGCGGTGAGGAAGTAGACGTCGTCGCGGTTGCCGACGTAGTGCTCGCCGGTCTCGTCCAGCAGCTGGTCGAGCGCCGCCACGTCAGCCTGGGCCAGGAACTCCTCGGCGTGCCTGCGCAGCAGTTCCAGGCGCCGCAGCACCGCGCGGCGGCCGGTGTCGGCCAGCGGCGCCGGTCGGTCCACCAGGTAGCTCCACGAGCGCACGTCGGTCAACCCCGCCTCGGCCAGCGCCGCGCCCCAGCCCATCCGGAGCCGGGTCGTCCCGGTCATCTCCGCGCGCATCCGCTGGAACCACTGCTCCCGCCCGGCGATCAGCCGCCCCTCCAGGCCCGGGTCGCCCACCCCGACGTCATCGGGCAGCACCTTGGTCTGCAGCCCGAACTCGACGATGGCCAACCGGCCGCCCGGGCGCACCAGCTCCGCGAGCCGCCGCAACCCGGCCAGCTGGTCCGGGAGGTGGTGCACCACGAACGCGGCGAAGACCAGGTCGACCGGCGTCGGCGCACCGGCCCGCGCCACCGCCCCGACCAGCCCGTCCTCCGCGGCGTCGGCCTGGACCGCGTGCACGGTCACCCGGTCCGACACCGTTCCGGCCCGGTCGGCGGCCGCCGTGAGCAGCTCCTGCGCGGTGTCCACCACGACCACCTCGCCGCCGGGCTCCGCCAGCGCCGCGGCGAAGGCCGCTGCCGTGCCGCCCGCGCCGGAACCGACCTCCAGCACGGTGCGGTCGTCCGGGCCCAGCAGGCGGGCGACCAGCTCCGCGGTCTCCGGCGCGGTCAGCTCGTCGGCCTCCCGCAACCGGTTCAGGTGCGCGTCCCAGTCGATGTTGTCGTGCGAATGCGTAGCCACGAACGACCAGCTTACGGCGCGTTTTTACGCTGGAGTTGTCAAGGTGCGCGCGGCCCGGTCGCCGCCGGGGACTGCCCGGCGGCGACCGGAACCCGTTGCAGGGCAACGTGTTTCAAGAGCTCAACAACATCGGGAGGCGGCCGAGGCCCGCCGCGTCGCGTAGGCGGCCAGCCACCGCCACCAGCGACCGGCGGACAGGTCGCGAGTCAGCCGTTGTCGATGCGCTTCCTCGCGCAGTTCGTTCATGCGCAACAGGGTCATCTGCTCCGGGAACATGGTCCTCACCTCGTAGTCGTTCGGATGCCGCAGCACGGTTGGTGTTCGGAACTGCTCACGCCGCCTGCTCCTGGCGACGGCCCTGCGCGGCCGCCGGCTGGTCCGCTGGCAGCGGGTGCTTGCGCGGGCGGCCACGCGGCCGCTTGCGGGCGACCACCGCTCCGCGTTCGAAGATCTCGCCGCCCCAGACGCCCCAGGGCTCGCCCCGGGACAGCGCCCCGGCCAGGCACTCGGCCCGGATCGGGCAGTCGGCGCACAGCGCCTTGGCCTGGTCCAGTTCCCGGGGGTTCTCGGCGAACCACAGGTCCGGGTCCTGGCGGCAGGGCAGCTTGTCGTCCAGGCCGGGTGAGCTGTCGAGAAGTCCGGCGACGGTGTCGGCAGCTGGCTGCAAGTCGGTGCCCGAGCTGGTTATCGGCACACTCGCGGTCAACATGCGACGTCCTCCTGTAGTCGATCGGTAACAGGTCGTGGTTGTGGATGCAGCTGGGAAAAGTTGGCGACGCCAAAAAGGCCGCGGACCCAATCGCTGGTCCGCGGCCTTGAACAAGCCTGAGAGGCGCCCCTAGATCAGAGGATCAGGGTTTCGCCAACGAACGGACCGACGCGGGGCCACCGCGCTCAGCGGGAGCGCGCGGAACCACTGCGGCTGGAACTCTCGGCCATAGCCCGCGTGGACGTCAGCTGGCAGTGGCGCGAAAGTGGTGTTGAACAGCGCGATGGCCCCGGCCATGAGGCGGCTGGGGGTGCGGTACATCGAAATCGTCGTCACCGGAGCCACCTCCCTTTCAGGACTTCAGATCGTGGTCCTGCCGACCACGACTCGCGCTCTTGCAGGTTATTGGCACTGCCGTGCCGGTCGCAACGTATTTTTCAAAGAATCCGCCCGAAGGCCTGAAAAACCTCCGTCACCAGGCATTTCACCGCTGATCGGGGCGCTCGCCCTGGATCAGCGCGAGGACGTCGGAGCCAAACTTCTGCACCTTCGACGCCCCGATCCCGGAGATGCCCACCAGCGCGCCCTCGTCGAGCGGGCGCTGCTCGGCGATCGCGGTCAACGTGGCGTCGGTGAACACCACGTAGGCGGGCACCTTCAGCTGGCGGGCCCGCTCGCTGCGCCACGCCTTCAGCTGGGAGAGCAGGTCCTCATCCACATCGGACGGGCAGTCCGCGCAGCGCCCCAGCTTGATGTCCATGGTGCTCACCAGCTGGGCGTTGCAGATGCGGCAACGCGGTTTGACCGGTTTCGACAACCGCTGCAGCGGCTCGCGGGGCTTGGCCCGGCCTGGCAGCGCAGCCGGGTGCTCGTCCGGGACCAGGTTGTACAGGAACCGGCTGCGCCTGCGGAACCGCCGCCCACCAGCGCGCGCCAGCGCCCACGACAGGTGCAGGTGCTCGCGGGCCCGGGTGACCCCGACGTAGAGCAGGCGGCGCTCCTCCTCGACGGCCGCATCGGTGTCGGCGTGCTGGATCGGCAATGTCCCCTCGACCAGCCCGGCGAGGAACACCGCGTCCCACTCCAGGCCCTTCGCCGCGTGCAGCGAGGCCAGCGTGACGCCCTCGACCGTCGGCGGGTGCTGGGACTCGGCGCGCGCGTCCAGCTCGGCGACGTAGCGGGCCAGGTCCGCCTCGGGCGCCGAGGCCGCGAGCTCCTCGGCGAGCTCCACGAGCGCGATCAACGACTCCCACCGCTCGCGGGCGGCGCCACCGGCTGGCGGCTCGTCGGTCAGGCCGACCTCGCGCAGCACGTCGCGCACCGTCGCCGGCAGGTCCTGCGCACCGTCGTCGCGGGCGACGGCCGTCCGCAGCGAGACCATCGCCTGCCGCACCTCGGCCCGCGCGAAGAAGCGCTCCCCGCCCCGCACCTGGTACGGGATCTCGGCGTCGGCCAGCGCCTTCTCGTAGACCTCCGACTGCGCGTTGACCCGGAACAGCACCGCGATCTCCGACAGCGCGACGCCGCGCTTGGCCAGCTGGGCGATCTTGCGCGCGATCGCCTCCGCCTCGACGGTCTCGTCGTCGTACTCGGCGAAGTCCGGGCGCGGACCGTCCGGGCGCTGGCCGACCAGCTTCAGCCGGGTGCCCGCCGGGCGCTCCCGGGCCGCGCCGATGACCTGGTTCGCCAGCGACACCACCTGCGGGGTGCTGCGGTAGTCCCGCTCCAACCGGACCACGGTGGCCTCCGGGAAGCGGCGCGGGAACGCGATCAGCCACTTCGGCGAGGCGCCGGCGAAGGAGTAGATCGTCTGGTTCGCGTCGCCCACCACCGTGATGTCGTCGCGGTTGCCGAGCCAGGCGTCCAGCACCCGCTGCTGCAGCGGGTTGACGTCCTGGTACTCGTCCACCACGAAGGACCGGTAGCGGCTGCGGAACTCCTCAGCGATGTCCGAGCGGTCTTCGAGGATCGCCGCGATGTGCAGCAGCAGGTCGTCGAAGTCGAGGGCCTGCGCGCGGTTCTTGAGCTGCTCGTAGGCGGCGAAGGCCTTGCTGAGCTGCTCCGGGGGCACCGGGACGTCGCGCCCGGCAGCGGCCGCCGCGGCCGGGTACTGCTCCGGGCCGATCAGCGAGGACTTGGCCCACTCGATCTCCCCGGCCAGGTCCCGGACGTCCTCCTTCTCGGTGGACAGCCCGACCTTGTTCGCCGCCTGCACCACCAGCCGGAACTTGTTGTCGGTGAGCTGCCACATCTGGGTCTCGTGCACCCGTGGCCAGAAGTACCGCAGCTGCCGGAAGGCCGCGGCGTGGAAGGTCTGGGCCTGCACGCCCGCCGCGCCCAGCCCGCGCAACCGGGTGCGCATCTCCCCCGCCGCGCGGGCGGTGAAGGTCACCGCGAGGACCTGCTGCGGCGCGACGAGCCCGCGCTGCACGAGGTAGGCGATGCGGTGGGTGATGGTGCGGGTCTTGCCGGTGCCCGCACCGGCGAGGACGCACACGGGTCCGCGTGGTGCGATGACCGCCTGCCGCTGCTCCGGGTCGAGACCTTCCAGGAGTCGCGGTTGTTCGGCCATGCCCGGCATCTTCGCAGACCTGCTCGCCCGATCGGGGTCACACCCCGGAGATCGGACCGCGTGTCGCGGCCCCGTGGCCGGACGACCTGCGCGGGGCCGGTTGGGCGTGTCGACCGGCCCCCCGGGTCAGGACTGCCAGGTGGCCCAGCCGCGGATCATGCGGTAGGCGATGGAGACGCCCGGCGGCAGGCGGAGGCCGTCGACCGCGCCGCCCTCCGACTCCAGGGCCGCCAGCACGGTGTCCCGGTGCACCCAGCGCGCTTCCTCGATCTCGCCGTCGGCCGGGACCAGCGGCGACTCGGGGTCGGCGACCGCGGCGAAGCCCAGCATCAGCGACCGCGGGAACGGCCACGGCTGGCTGCCCAGGTAGCGGACGTCGGCCACGGCCACGCCCACCTCCTCCGCCACCTCGCGCGCGACGCAGGCCTCCAGCGACTCGCCGACCTCGACGAACCCGGCCAGCACCGAGTACCGCTCCGGCGGCCAGCCCGGCTGGCGGGCCAGCAGCACGCGGTCCGCCCCGTCGTGCACCAGGCAGATCACCGCGGGATCGGTCCGCGGGTACTCCTCGCGGTCGCAGCCAGTGCAGCGCCGCGCCCACCCGGCGCGCACGCGCGTGGTGGCCGCTCCGCACACCGCGCAGTAGCGGGCGCTGTCGTGCCAGCCGAGCAGGCCGACCGCGGTGGTGAACAGCCCGGCGCCCGTGTCGTCGAGCAGCCCGCCGCCGCGGCGCAGGTCGAGCCAGCCGTCCTGGTCACCGTCGTGGTCGCTGCGCAGCGCCCAGTAGCTGACCTCGCCTTCGATGCCGAGCAGCACCGCCCCGGGGGCCGGGCGCTCACCGAAGTCACCCGCCGGGTGGGTCACCAGGCCCGCACCCTCCTGGATGCGGGTGCGGCCCTTGGCGTCGACCAGCACCACCTTCCCGGTCGCCCACAGCTCGGCACCGCCGTCCGGGGCGTCCCGCAGCTGCTCGCGGCGATCCACGGTGGACCTGGACAGCAGCGGGGCGGAGTCCAGCTGGAAACCGGTCCCCACGAACACGTTGGAGGTCATTCTCCCGCCTCACCGACTAACGAGATCACGGCAGCACCACACCACCGAGCAGTCGCAGCTGGTCAGCGAGCTGGTCGGCGTCGCCGACGACCACGCCGGTGAACGCGGTCGGGGCGAACCGCTCCGCAGCCCGGGCCACCTGCTCGACGGTCACCTCGCGCAGCCGCTCCGGGTGCTCCACCAGCCAGTCCTGGGTGAGCCCGGACACCGCCAGCGCGACCAGCGTGGAGGCCATCCCGGACTGCGACGCGGTGGAGGTGAGCAGGCCGCCGATGGCGTACTGCCGGGCGGACTCGACCTCGGACTCGGTCGGCGGCACCAGCGCCAGCCGCGCCAGCTCGTAGCGGGTCTCCAGCAGGGCGGCCGCGGTCACCTCGCTGGCCGTGTCGGCGTCCACCAGCAGCGTGCCGTTGCCTGGGGTGAACTCGAACGAGGAGTGCGCACCGTAGGTGTAGCCCTTGTCCTCGCGGATGTTCTCCACCAGCCGCGACGAGAAGTACCCGCCGAAGGTCAGGTTCGCGATCTGCAGCGCCGGGTACTGCGGGTCGGTGCGCGGCAGCGCCTGCGCGGAGAACCGCAGCTGCGACTGCACCGCGCCGGGCCGGTGCACCAGCTTCACGTCGCCGCCCCGCACGACCGGCAGCGACGGCAGCTCGCGGGCGCTGTGCTCGGACTCCCAGCCGCCCAGGCTCCGCTCGACCGCCGCGACGGCCTGCTCCGGGTCGATGTCACCCACCAGCACCAGGACCGACCCGCGCGGCAGGACCGCCTCCGGGTGCAGGGCGCGGACCTCCTCCGCGGTGACGGCGGCGACGTCCTCGGCTTGCGGCACCTCGCGGACGAACGGGTGGTCGCCGTAGCGGTGGCGCTGCAGCTCCTCCCGCGCGATCACCCGCGGCTGCGAGCGCGCGACGGCGATCCGCTCGACCAGCCGGGCGCGCTCCCCGGTGATCTCCTCCTCGCGGTAGGCAGCACCGGTCAGCGCGTCGGCGAGCACGTCGAGCAGCGTGTCGAGGCCGCTGGCCAGGGCGTTGCCGTGGACGCTGAGCCGCTCGGGGTCGACGCCGGCGTGCAGGTCACCGCCGACCGCGGCAAGGTCGGTGTCCATCTGCACGCGGTCGCGGCGCTCGGTGCCCGTCAGCAGCGTCTCGGCCAGCACCTCGGCGACCGCCGGGTGCTTGGCGTCCGCACCGGCGAACGGGATCCGCAGGCGCAGCTCGACCATCGGCACCACGCCGTGGCGGGCGGCGATCACGCGCAGGCCGTTGCTGAGCACGGTGTCCACGGTGACCGGCGGGCGGCCCGGGCGGGGTTCGCCGAGCGGCGGCAGCGGCCGCGGGCCCAGCTCGGTGCGGCCGATCTCCTCGGCGCTGCGGTGCGTAGCGCGGGTCATGCCGCACCTCCGTTCTCGTCGCCAGCGGGTTCGAGCTCCAGGACCGCGCGGGCGTCGGAGCGCAGCGCCTTGGCCGCCGCCGCGACGTCCTCGGCGCTGACCTGGCTGATCCGCGTCGGCAGCTCGGAGATCAGCTCCGCCCGGCCGTGCAGCAGCTCGGCGCTGCCCAGGTCCAGGGTCCGGGAAATCACCCGGTCGTGTTCCCGGTGGAGGCTGGCCGCCCAGCGGGCGGTGACCCGGGCCAGCTCGTCGGCGGTCGGGCCGTCGCTGGCCAGCTTCTCCAGCTCCTCGTCGACCGCGCCGACCACCCGGTCCAGCCCGACCTCCGGCGTGTGGATAGCAGTGACGGTGAAGGTGTCCGGGTCGCGAGCGTCCAGCGGAGCCCCCATCAGACCGCACCCGGCGTGCACGTCGACCACCAGCGAGTCCTGGTGCAGCAGGCGCTGCTGCAGGCGGGAGGCGTCGCCGTCGCTCAGGACCGCGGCCAGCACCACGTCGGCCAGGTAGGCGTCCAGCTCGCCGACCGGGTCGGGCAGCCGGTAGCCCAGGGCGACCGCGGGCAGCGGCGCGTGCGGGTCCGCGTGCTTGCCGCGCAGCTCGCCGGACGGGAACGGCTCGCCGAACGACGGCCGCGGCGCGACCTCGCGGGCCGGGACGTCGCCGAAGTGCTTGTGCACCAGCTCGGTGGTGCGCTCCACGTCGATGTCCCCGGCCACCGTGAGCACCGCGTTGCCGGGCGCGTAGTAGGTGTCGAAGAAGGCGGCGCAGTCGTCGACCGTCGCCTGCTCCAGGTCGGTGAAGTCGCCGTAGCCGTTGTGCGCGTTGGCGAAGGTCGAGTACAGCACCGGGGGCAGCAGGATCCACGGGAACCCGCCGTAGGGCCGGTTGAGGACGTTGAGCCGGATCTCCTCCTTGACCACGTCCACCTGGTTGCGCAGGTTCTCCTCGGTGATCTTCGGCGCCCGCATCCGGTCCGCCTCGAGGAACAACGCCCGCTCCAGGGCGGCCGACGGCAGCACCTGGTAGTAGTCGGTGTAGTCCTGGTGCGTCGAACCGTTGAAGGTGCCGCCGGACCCCTGCACGTGGCGGAAGTGCGCGAGCTTCTCCAGGCTCTCACTGCCTTGGAACATCAGGTGTTCGAAGAGGTGCGCGAAACCGGTGCGCCCCTCCGGCTCGGAACGGAAGCCCACGTCGTAGTGCACGCTGACACCGACCACAGGAGCCTGCCCTGACGCTTGGCCCGCTGCCGAGTCCGGTGCCAGCACCACGCGCAGCCCGTTGGGCAACGTAACGCGATGCAGCTGGGGTTCGACCATGCCATGCAGCCTACGTGCGCTGCCAGCAGCGGCGCCTGCCCCCTTCGCCACTCCCCGGAATCAGGCGTGCGCGGAGCGCATCAGCGCACCTGGGCGATCAGCCGGTCGATCTCCGCCCCGATGGTGCGCGCCTCGGCGGGCAGGATCGCGAACACCGGTTCGCCGGTGCTGCCGCGCTCGACCCGGTTCAGGTAGCGGCCCTCGGGCTCGTTGTCGAACCAGGACACAACCTCGGAGCGCTTCCGGCGGCCGTACTGGTCGCGGGCGTTGGCCCCGATCTGGCCGAGGCGCTGGTGCGGCGCCTTCCCGATCCGCTCGTACAGCGCCACCTGCTGGTCACCGCTGCTGCCCCGGTCCGGGGTGGCCGACTGCATCAGGCTGCCCTGGTCGTAGTCGTCGGGCTGCCGCGGCGCCAGTGAGCTCTGCGGCACGCGCACCGGGCCCTGCGAGCCCGGCCTGGTGGGCGGCAGGGTGGCCAGCAGCACCTGCGGCAACGGGACGTTCTCGTGCACCTCGACGGTCAGCAGCCCGCCGCGCTTCGGGTCCTCGCTCGGCGCCTGCACCCCGAGCACCACCCGGTTGCCCTCGGTGGGCACCGCCAGCGCGCGCCAGCAGTGGTCGCTGCCGACCTGCGGGAACCACAGCGAATCGACCCACAGGTACGGGGTGGCGAGGGTCTTGAGCGCCTCGGCCAGCTGCGGCACCACCTCGTCGTCGGCCACCAAACCCGCGGCCACCATCCGGTCCAGCTCGGCGAGCCCGATCTGCCGGAACTGGTCAGCAGTGTGCCCGAACGACCGGCTGCTCAGCGGCAGCGTCAGGCCGCCGATCCCCAGGTACTTGAGCACGATGTCCAGGTGCACCGGCTGAAGCTGCCACCGCCCCAACACGCCCACTGCGCTTCTCCTCTTGTGAGATCACCTGCCGCGAAACGGCTGACCGGCGGCGCCGCCGCGCGGCACCGCCGGTCAGCACTGCTCGTCACTCCCCGAGGACCGGCGGCGCGGTCTTCGGCATGTCGTTCATCCAGACGTCGTCCTGCTCCTCGAGCCAGGACGGGCGGTCGTGCTCGTCGTCCTCGCCGCCCTGGCCGCGTCGACCGGCGCCACCCATGCCAGCGCCCATCATGCCCCGGCCAGCGCCCGCACCACGGGCTCCGGCGGCACCGCCACCGACTGCGCCCGCGCCCGCTCCGGCACCTGCGCCGAGCCCGCCGACACCGGCCCTGCCGCCAGCACCCAGCCCAGCAGCTCCGGCGCCACCGGGGCCCAGGCCGCCGACCATGCCCGCGCCCCCGGCGCCAGCACCGCCGCCGACACCGGTACCGCCACCACCGGGGAGACCTGGGCCGCCACCACCGGGGATGCCGGGGCCACCGGCTCCCGGGAGGCCGGTGCTGGGCGGATCGGCCCACTGGCTGCCGGTTCCGGAGGGCGGGGTGTAGCCGCCACCGGGAATGCCCCCACCTGGGATGCCACCGCCGGGGTAGCCACCGCCGGGGCCACCGCCACCGGGGATGCCACCACCCGGGTAGCCACCGCCAGGACCGCCACCACCCGGGTAACCGCCGCCAGGACCGCCACCACCCGGGATGCCACCACCGGGACCGCCACCGCCGGGGATGCCACCACCGCCGGGGATGCCGCCGCCACCGGGGCCGCCGGGGCCGGGGTCCCCGGGGCCACCGCCCCAGTCGGTCGGCGGCGGGGGCGGCACGGGCGGCGGTTCCTTGATGTTGCCGTCCGGCGCCGTGTAGCTCGGCATCTTCGCGTCGACCTGGGTGAGCGTGGGGCTGTAGACGCGCGCCATCGTCTCCTGCGCGGCCTTCTCCGCCTGCTCCTGCTCCTCCATCTGGCTGAGCGCGTTGATGCCGCCGCCGACCACGCCGAACGGGACGGCGCTGGCCGCGGCCTCGCCCCAGCTGAAGCCCTCCGGCGCCGGCACCATGCTGGCCGCCTGCTCAGCGGCCTCACCAGCGGTCCGGAGGTTGTTCCCGGTCGCCTCGAAGGCGTCGGCGCTGGCGATCATCCAGTCGGAGGCGGGCTTGCCGACCTCCTTGGCGTTCTCGGCGGCCTCGCCCTCCCAACCGCTCTTGATGATGTCGGCCAGGTCCGTGGAGTACTTCTCGCCGCGGGCGCGCAGTCCTTCGGCCAGCTTGCGCCAGGCATCGGCGACCTCGCCGACGTGACCCGCGTTGATCGACTCCTGGTTGGTCTTGTAGATGTCGGCGTGGCTGAACCCGGACCAGTTGACGCACTGCGTGATCGCCGGCGAGTCGTAGCCGTTGATGTCCAGCCCGGCGTTCTGCTGCGCCAACTGGTTCTGCTGTTGCTGAGCGACCTGGGAGGCCTTGGCCTCCTGCTCCTTGCGCTGCTCCTCAGCCGCGCTCTCCCAGCCGAAGACCCGGGAACCCGCGTTGTCGAGTGTGTCGAGAAGCCCCATCACTCCCCCTCAGTCATTCCGGCAACCGCGAAGCCGTCTGGTCCGCGATCTTCTCCGCCTCGGCGCACGGGTCCGCCAAGGAGTCGCGCAGGTACCCGGTGATCTGGTAGAGCACGATGCCGCCACCCGTGTTGACGACGGTGACGCAGCCGCCCTGGTCGGTCGCACCGGAGACGATCATCCGCCCGGCTTCGCGACCACCGACGGTGATCGGCTCGAACTTGTCGTAGCTGCCGCTCTCCTGGATGCTCTGCACCGTCTCGTCGGCGTTCTTCTGCAGGGCGAGGTCCATCTTTTCGCCCTCCCACGCGCATCCCGGCTGGAAGCTGACCTGCGTGAACTCCTCGGCCTGCGTGGACAGCCCCCAGGACTGCAGCTCGTCGGGCTTGAAGAACGTGCACGGGTCGAAGTCGGCCAACCCGCCGCCCGAGGTGGCCGAGGTCGGTGCCGCAGCGGTCGTCTCCTCAGCGCCACCGCTGGTTCCGCCGCCGCACGCGGAAAGCCCGAACAGCGCCAGTCCGGCAGTCGTCGCGATCAGGGACCGGGAAAACGTGCTCACTGAATACCTCGCCTCAGGTCGTCGGCGTTCTGCTCGTCGGTGGCACGGTAGTCCTTGGCCGCGTCCCGAAACGCCTGCGCCTGCTTCTTCAGCTCGTCCTGCATGTCGCGAATCAGCTTGAGCGCCCCGGAATCGCCGTCCGCCGCCTTGTCCTGGAACCGCTTCGCGAGCTGCTGGCCGTCCGGGTAGTCACCGAGGCCCTTCACCGTGCGGAGGGCCTGGGCTGTTCGCCACAGGTCCTGCAACGCCTCGACCTCGTCGTCGCAGCGCTTGGCGGCGCGCTCGGCCACCTCCGGGTCCAGCGACAGCTTGCCCGCACCGACCTGACTGCTGATCCACTGCGTCTGCCCGCTCACCGCCGCCAGGCCCGCTTTGGCCTTGGCGAAACCCGCATCGTCTGCCATCCCAGACCCCTCTGGATTCTGCGATCTCCCCCACGAAGTGTGGTTACTCTAGCTTGACGCACGCCGGGTCGGAACGGTTCCCACCAGCAATGTTGCCGATGTGCATCACTCTTCTGGCCGCAGATCACGGGATCATCACAGAAGGCGCGAGGTGTAACGCGGATCAGGATTTCAGAACCGTGTTGAACCCCTGCACCAGCTTCGGGAAGACGTGGCGGAAGTTCCGCAGGTCCGCCGCCGGTTCCAGCGCCGCGTACCAGTACAGGCCCGGGGCGCCGTCCGCGGCCGGGTCGAGTTCGGCGAATTCCGCCAGCCAGCGGTCGGTTTCACCCAGCACCACCGCGTACGGGAGGGCGCGGGAGAACACCAGCTCGCGGTCGGCCGCTGGCAGGGCGTTCGCCGAGACGTCGTGGAGGTAGCTGCGCAGGCCGCGGACCTGCATGACCAGCGCGCTGCCGCGGCGCGTCCGGGCGGGCATCAGGCGGGCGCTGGCCACCATCGCGACGCCGCCGAGCACCACGCCCAGCCCGAGCAGCGCAGCGGAGCTCGTCAGCGCCAGCAACGCGGTGAGCGCCGCACCACCCAGTGTGACGCCGATCCCGGCCCACCAGAACAGGTTCCGGTCCGCGTCCGGGCGGCGGGCAAACCACTCCTTGTCCACCACGTCCGCGTACAGCGCGTCGCGCACCCGATCCAGCTCCAGTCCGCGTAGCTGCGACAGGCGCACCTCCGCCGACTCGCCCACCAGCAGCTCGTGCACCGCGCGCTCGAACGGTCGCAGGGCGTCGTCGGCCGGGTTGATCCGGACCAGGCGCCAGTCCTGCTCGGGCAGCTCCTCGATCCGCAGGTAGTTGCGGACCGCGAGGTCGACCACGGTCGCGGTGACGTCGACCGGATCGACCCGCTCGTCGACGACCACGCCGATCTGGCCCGGCAGCACGCCGTCCGGGGAGGCGAAGATGACGCCGCCGCCCGGATCGCGCATCAGCACCTCGACGCGGCCCACGTCCTCGCCGAACGCGCGGACGTCCCGGCCGCGGGCGTACCAGACCAGGCCGAGGCCGCCGATCAGGACCAGCCCGATGGCCGCCAGCCCCGCACCGGTGGCCGGGGTCAGCGAGAACGCCTTCGCCAGGCTGAAGTGCTCCTCGGTCACCGCCGTCGCCGGGACCGTCCCGGCGGGCAGCTTGAACGTGATGTCCACCCGGTCGCCGGGTTCGAGACCGTAGGTCAGCGCCCGCATCTCCTGGGTGTGGGAGATCTCGTACTGGTCGCAGCGGTGCGTGCTGCCCACCGGTCCGGCCAGGCACATGATCGCCTGCGGGACCTTCGGCGCCAGCAGCGACACCTCGACGCGGTCCACCGGCACGTCCCAGCCACCGGTGACCTGCCAGCGCACCTCCTGCAGGTCACCGGCGTCCGAAACCGCGCCGCGCACCGCGTACTCCAGCGTCGAGACCCCGGGCTGCAGGGTCACCCGCATCTCGTCGGCGTCGACGCGCACCGCGCCACCGCCGTCGACCGAGGCGTCCGCGACGCTGAACACCCGGGCCGCGCCGGGACCGCTCGGCTGGCGCAGCGGCAGGCTGCGGGTGACGGGGCGACCTTCGGGAACGGCGACCTGCTCGGTGACCGACACCACTCCGTCGCGCTCCAGCTTGAGGTGCACCTCGCTGGACACCGAGCCGGGCAGCGCGTCGACCGGTTCCTCCTGCGCAGCGGCTGCGGTCGGCGCCCCCAGCAGCAGCCCGGCCAGCGCGATCAGCAGTCCCCGTTTGGTCAACACGGCCCGAACCATAGCGGCCCGAAGTTATTCTCCAGGGCGCAACCGGCGAGATCGATTCGAGGAAGTTGGGGAGCTGACGGGCCGGTGTCGGACCGCCGAACTCCGCTCGATCGTCCACATTCGACACACCGCGAGGAAGACCGCATGACCCAGCCGCCTCGGCCGCCGAACGGACCACAACCCCCGCAGCAGCCGTGGCCGCAGCAACCTCGCGGAGCCCGCCCGCAGCCGCCGCGCCAGGGGCCGCCACCGCAACGCCCCGGCGCGCAACCACCACGCCCACCGTTACCCCCGCCCGGCGTTCGGCCGGTCGCACCACCGCCGACCGCGCGCCCGATGCCACCGAGGGGTGGCGCACCCATGGGCCCGCCACCGAGGGGTGGCGCACCGATGGGCCCGCCACCGCCGCCGATGCCACCGGTGCGGCCGCCTCGGCGCAAGAGCAACGCCGGGGTCATCGTCACGCTGGTGCTGGTCGGCGTCACGCTGTTCGGCATCACCATGATCGGCGCGGTCGCCGCCGCGATCACCTCCGACCAGGCCTCGGACTACGGCAGCAGCCCCACCAGCAGCCAGACCACCACCAGCTCCGAGACCTCCAGCACGAGCTCGGAGACCAGCAGCTCGAAGACCACCACGTCCTCGGCGACCAGCAGCTACGACGCCGAGGACCAGATCCGGCCGGTGGCGCGGCTGGGCGACCACCCGATCAACATCCCGAACAACGGCGCCGTGAACACGTCGTGCCAGCTGCCCACCTTCCGTACCGACGTGGCCTCGCAGGACCGCTTCTACCAGGCCGCGCTGCCCTGCCTGATGGCGGCGTGGACGCCGCTGCTGGAGGAGGCGGACCTGCCGGTGCGCACGCCGAAGGTGGTCACCAGCGGCAGCGACTTCGAAACCCCCTGCGGCACGCGGAAGTGGAACCAGACCGCGATGTACTGCCCCGGGACGCACACCATCTACATGACCGCGCGGTACTACGCCGAGGAGGAGCAGCTCGTGGAACCGGGCGCCTACCTCGGCCAGTTCGCGCACGAGTTCGGCCACGCGGTGCAGGGCATGTCCGGGATCAGCACCGCCTTCGGCGACGCGGCCTACGACGCGGGCGGCCGGGACACCCCGACGGGCCTGGAGCTGACCCGCCGGTCCGAGCTGCAGGCGACCTGCTTCGGCGGGATGACGTTGGCCGCGCTGCAGAACGGCGGGGTCAGCAACGACTACATCTTCCCGGCGCTGTACGACTCCCGCGGTCGCGGTGACGAGCACTCCAACGTCCGCGACCACGGCACCACGAAGAACAACACCGCCTGGGTGGACCAGGGCTTCTACAAGAACGAGATCACCCAGTGCAACACCTGGCTGGCCGCCGCCTCGGACGTCAACTGACGCGCGTGCGTCAGCGGCGGCCGAGCATCAGGGCGTAGCCGCCGCCCGCGACCCCGGCGAGGGTGAGCAGGATCCAGTTGGCCCGGGTGGCCAGGTCGTCGAGCTGCGACTCGTTCGCGGTGGCCGGGCGCACCACGAGCGGACCGGCCGGGTCGGCTGGGACCAGCACCGGCAGCTGCTGGCCGCGGCTGTGCCCGCAGCCGTCGAACTGCGCACGGCGGAGCTCACCACCGATCTCGACCTCGACCAGGTCACCCGCGCCCTGGGCCCCGCACGGGCGCGACTCGACGACGGTCGCCGTCGCCGGGCGCAGCTCCACGCGCTCCCGATCGGCCGCCGCCACCAGCGGCCACACCGCCGCGGCGGTCAGGACGGCACCGAGCAGCCCCAGGACGAGCAGGATCGGCGCGACCGACGCCGAACCACGCTGCCTAACCACGCCCCCGATAGTGCCAGGACCCCGGCGGGTGACCACCGGCAGTCGCGTGATCACCGCCCGTCGAGCAGGTCACGGTTCGGCGGGAGTCACCTTCTTCACGTACAGCAGCCGGTCGCCGGATTCGATCGCGTCGGCTTCCGGCGCGTCCACCCGGTACAGGTGCCCTCCGCGCACCACGCCGAGCACTATGTCGGACAGGTGCCGCGGCGAGCCGCCGACCTCCTGCTCCTCGACCTCGCGCTCGGCGATCGCCAGCCCGGCGTCCGGGGTGAGCAGGTCCTCGAACATCTCCACCACGGACGGCGTGGAGGTCGCCATGCCGAGCAGCCGCCCGGCGGTCTCGCTGGACACCACCACGGAGTCCGCCCCGGACTGCCGCAGCAGGTGGACGTTCTCGGCCTCCCGCACCGCCGCGACGATCTGCGCCTTGGGCGCCAGCTCCCGCGCGGTCAGCGTGACCAGCACCGCGGTGTCGTCGCGGGCCGGGGCGACGACGATGGCCTGCGCCCGCGTCACACCGGCCACCCGCAGCACGTCCGAGCGGGTGCCGGACCCGTTGACCGTGACCAGCCCTTGCGCGGAGGCCGCCTCGAGCGCGGTGTGGTTGGTGTCGACCACCACGATGCGGCCGGGCTCGGCGCCTTCGCCGAGCAGTGCGGTGACCGCCGACCGGCCCTTGGTTCCGTATCCGATGACGACCACGTGGTCGCGCACCTTGGACCTCCAGCGTTGGATCTTGAACGCCTGTCGCGAGCGCTCGGTGAGCACTTCCAGTGTGGTACCGACCAGCACGATCAGGAACAGGACCCGCAGCGGGGTGATGACCAGCACGTTCACCAGCCGCGCGAGGTCGCTGACCGGGGTGATGTCGCCGTAGCCGGTGGTGGACAGCGAGACCGTCGCGTAGTAGACGACGTCGAGCAGGCTGAGCTCGCCGCCCGCGGTGTCCCGGTAGCCGTCGCGGCCGATGTAGACCAGCAGCACCGTGGCCGCCAGCGCGAGGGTGGCGCCGATGATGCGGCGGATGATGGACCGGACCGGGCTGGTCGTGGTGCCGGGCATCCGGATCACGCCGACCAGGGCGTGGTCCGGCCGGTTGGTCAGCTCCTCCTTGTCGGGGCGCCCGCCCATCAGGGGGTGCGCCAGCGACTTGGGACCGTGCCGCATCATGAACCGTGCTCCCCGACTTCGCGACCACTCACGGCGCAGAACAGTAACGCCGCGCGGGGTCCGGGGCGGTTCGGCACCCCGGGTCGACAACTTTTCCTGCAGGACGGAAGAGACCTGTCCCCGGACCGGGGGGTCGACGTTCTACCATGCAGCGGTGCAGCAGCTTCAGCACGCGGCCCGCGCCCTGGGGTGGGACGGCCAGCTGATCCCGGACGTGGAGGTCCTCGGCGCGAAGTTCGCCGCCGTGGTGCGCATCCGCCAGGACGTCCACCAGTGGCGCACCCACCACGGCTGGGCCCCGGAGCTCAACCCCGCCTGGTTCCGCTCCTGGTCCGAGCCCACCGCCCACGACCACGTGCCGGTACCCGCGGTGGACCTCCTCGGCGCCCTGGTCCCGGTGGCCCACCCCCGCTTCGCCCTCCGAGCCTGCGGAACGCTGCTGACCCTGGCCCCGTGCGCGGTGGTCCTCCCGGCGAACCAGCCCTACCGCCCGCTCCGCATGCTCGAACTCGACTACTACGGAGTAGGCGCGGTGAACACCCCCACCGGGGGCCCAGCAGAACTGGTGATCACCCCCGAAGACCGAACAGCGGAGTTCGGCTCCTCCCTGTTCGGCCGCTGGCTCCTGGAAGTCCTCTACTCCCGCCTCCTGGAACATCCTCAACTAACCGAGAACGCCTAACCCCACCCCCAAGCGCGGCGGCACCACAACCTGCGGGTCAGCGGCGAACCTCACGCAATTTCGATTGAAATTGCCTCACCTCACCACCGCAGCCTCCGTCGGGAACGACGGCAACTTCGATTGAAATTGCTACGAGCCACAACGCAACCACCCACCGCTTCGAACCCCACCAACCCCGAACGCAACGGGACTCGTCCTCCCCAGTACCACCACCAACCCCCAAGCATCCCCCAAAACCACCACAGCCCCCGAACCCTCAAGCCAACACGTACTCGTGCCAGTTCAACCCCTCCGGGTTCCACCGCATCCCCCGCCCCTCCTTCAACATCCGCAGCGCCTGCATGGTGTGCGGCCAGCGGCGGATCACGTTGGCCAGGGCGACCGGGGTCATCAGGTCGGCGGTGCGGCGGTGGTCGCCTGGTCCGAGGAGCGCGGTTCCGCCGGGCGTGGAGACGATGTCGGTGAGCGCGGTCTGGCCGGACAGCGCGGCCTGCTCAACGCTGAGGATGGTGTGCGGCTGCAGCTCTTCGGGCCAGCTGCGGCGGTCGATGTCGGAGGCGACCGGTTGGTCGCAGGAGCCGCACTGGCACTCGAACTCGCTGGCCCAGCCGTGCTGCTTCCAGGACCACACGGCGGCGGCCCCGGTGCCCAGGTCGGTCAGCGCGGCGACGTGCGGCCAGGCGCCGACGACGGCGCTGAGCAGGGTCTTCTTCGAGGGGCGCGGTTCCTTGCCGGGGCCGTCGAAGGACCAGGTGCCGGTGTCGTCCCGGTGCACCCGCACCAGTGGGGCGCGCATCGCGAGGACGTCGGCGTCCACGTGCACTTCGGATTCGGGTGGGGCGTTGAGCTTCCAGTGCGTGTTCATCGCGGGCATCCTGTTCCGCCGCGCTGCGCCATCTCAAGCTCCGCCACCCGAACGTGTTACTGGGCTTCGGGGATCGCGGTGATGAGGTCGCGGATCCCGTCGGCGTCGAGGAGGTCCGCGGGGCGCAGGGTGTGGTCGTGGCGGACGTAGTGGAAGGCTGCGCGGACCTTCTCCAGCGGGGTGCGGGACAGCTCCGCCCACGCCAGCCGGTAGGCCGCCAGCTGCACCGACAGCGCGGGCACCTGGTCGGCGCCGGGCACCGCGCCGGTCTTCCAGTCCACCACGGTCCAGCCGCCGTCGGGGTCGCGGAACACCGCGTCCATCCGGCCGCGCAGGACGATTCCCTCGACCTGGGTCTCGAACGGCACCTCGACGCGGTGCGGGGTGCGGTCGGCCCAGGACCCGGCGAGGAAGGCCTGCTGCAGGTCGGCGAGGTCCTCCTGCACCGGCGCGGAATCGTCGGCCGCGCCGGGGAGTTCGTCGGGTTCCAGCAGCGCGGAGGAGGTGAAGCGGTGCTCCAGCCAGGCGTGGAAGGCGGTGCCGCGCCGGGTCATCGGGTTCGGCGGGAACGGCAGCGGGCGGCGGAGGCGGCGGGCCAGGCCGTCGGTGTCCCCGGCCAGTTCGACGAGCTGGCTCACCGACAGGTGCTCGGGCAGCCGGACCTGTTCGCGGCGCTGCGCGGCCGCAGCGCGCTCGGCGAGCAGCACGTCGACGTCGCGGGCCCAGCCGTCCTCGTCCTCCTCGTCCGGATCCAGTGAATCCACATCGGACAGCGCGGCGCGGACCAGGTCCGCGCCTTCGGCGACCGCCGCGCGGCGCGGGCCCAGCGGGTCGACCGGCCACTCCGCGCTGCGCACCGCTTCGGCCAGCGGGTTCGGGTCGTCCTCGGCCGGTTCCGGTGCCACGCGGTCGAGCACGCCGACCCCGGTGCCGTTGAGCACCGCCGCCAGCTCCTGGAGGAAGACCGACGGCCCCTTCGGCCGGTCGCCGTTCTCGCCCCACCAGTGCCCGGAGAGCAGCAGCGTGCGCTCCGAGCGCGTGACCGCGACGTAGAGCAGCCGACGTTCCTCGGCGATGCGCCGCTCCTCGAACTCCTCGTCGTGGATGCCCAGCGCTTCGGTGATCTCCTTGCGGTCCATCCCGGACAAGCGGCCGATGTCCAGCCGCGGCAGGTCCGCGGCGTCACCGCGCAGTTCGGCGGGCAGCTCGGTGACCGAGCGCAGCCAGGACGACGACTTGCGCTTGCCGGGGAAGACCTCGTTCACCAGGTGCGGGACGGCGACCACCTGCCACTCCAGGCCCTTGGCCGCGTGCACGGTCAGCACCTGCACCCGGTCCTCCGCGACCTCGACCTCGCCCGGTTCCAGCCCGTCCTCGGCGCGCTCGGCGGCGGACAGGTAGTCCAGCAGCGACGGCAGCGTGGCGGAGGGGCTGGTCAGGGCGAAGCTGGTGACCACGTCGGCGAAGGCGTCCAGGTGGATGCGGCCCGGTCCCACCGACCGCGCGATGCTCTCGATGTCCAGCAGCAGGGTCCGCTCGACGTCGGCGACCAGTTCCGGCAGCGGCTGGTCGAGGCGGCGGCGCAGGTTGGCCAGCTCGCCACCGAGCTTGCGGATCCGCTGGTAGCCCGCCGCGGAGTAGCGACCGGGGTCGCCGGGGTCGTCGAGGGCGTCGACCAGCCCAGCCTGCTCGGCGTTCTCCCCCGGCAGCGCCGCGGTGACCACTGCGGACGGATCGTCGGACGCCGGTTCCTGGAAGGCCTGCGCGCCGAGTTCGCGCGCCCGGTCCCACAGGGCGGCGATGTCGGCGGCGCCGAGCCGCCAGCGCGAGCCGGTGAGCAGCCGCATCGCGGCCGTCCCGGCGAGCGGGTCGACCAGTACGCGCAGGGCGCTGACCAGGTCGCGCACCTCGGCCTCGTCGAGCAGCCCGCCGAGGCCGACGACCTCCACCGGCAGCCCGCGTTCGCGCAGCACGGCGGCGATGTCGGCCATGTCCGCGCGGCGCCGGACCAGCACCGCCGTGGTGGGCGGCGGGTCGCCCATGTCGGCCGCGGCGTGCCAGCGGGCGGCGATCTGGTCGGCGACCCAGTCGAGCTCCTCGCGGACGTCCCCGGCCAGGGCCAGCCGGATGTCACCGGGTTCCGCGCCGTCCCTGGCGCGCAGCTCGTCCACTTCGAGCCCGGTGCGGCGCAGCGGCTCGGACACCGCGTTGGCGACCCGCAGGACCTCCTCCGGGTTCCGGAAGCTGGTCAGCAGGCCGTAGCGGCGCGCCGGGGCCTTCCGCCCGTCCTCGACGCGGGGGAAGTCGGTGGTGAAGCGGGGCAGGTTCGCCGCGCTCGCGCCGCGCCAGCCGTAGATCGCCTGCGCCGGGTCGCCCACCGAGGTGACGGGCAGCGGGTCGCCCTGCCCGAACAACGACCGCAGCAGCACCCGCTGCGCGTGCCCGGTGTCCTGGTACTCGTCCAACAGCACCGCGCCGTAGCGGGCCCGTTCGCCCTCGACCACCTCGGGGTGCTCGGCGGCCAGCAGCGCGGCGAGCGACATCTGGTCGGCGAAGTCCATCGCGCCTTCCCGCCGCTTGCTCTGCGCGTACTCCTCGACCAGCGGCAGTAGTGCGACCCGCAGCTGCTGCGCGGCCATGACCTTCACCAGGTCCTGCGGCAGGTTCGCGCGCTGCCCCTTGGCGCGGGGCGCGTTCTCGATGACCTGGCAGAGCTGCTCGGCGTGCTCGCGCAGGTCGTCCGGGCGCACCAGGTGCTCGGCGAGTTCCCCGGCCAGCGAGAGCACGTACCCGGTCACCGTGGCGGGCACCTTGTCGGTGTCCAGGTCTTCGGTCCAGGTGCCGACGACGCGGTGCGCGAGCTGCCACGACGCCGTCTCGGACAGCAGCCGCGCGCCCGGTTCGACCGGAACGCGCAGCCCGTGCTCGCCGACGATCCGCCCAGCGTAGGCGTGGTAGGTCAGCACGGTCGGTTCTTCGGTGAGCACCGTGGAGCGCAGCTGTCCGCTCGGGTCGACCTCGTCGAGCAGACCCGATCCGGCGAGCCGCCGCAGCCGCGCGCGCACCCGGTCGGCGAGCTGGCGCGCGGCCTTGCGGGTGAAGGTCAGGCCGAGGATTCGCTCCGGCGTGACCAGCTGGTTGGCCACCAGCCAGACGACCCGCGCGGCCATCGTCTCGGTCTTGCCCGCCCCGGCGCCCGCGACGACCAGCGCAGGCTCGGCGGGCGCGGCGATGACCGCGGCCTGCTCCGGCGTCGGCGGGTGCAGGCCCAACGCCTGCGCGATCCGGTGTGGACTGACCGTCGGCTTGCTCACCAGCACCCCTCCTCCCACGACCACCGCCCCGCTCCCGGCACGACTTCACTGGAAGTGGCGGGACGAGTTGCCTCACCGGTCACTGGGGGACCTGTCTTCCGGCTGGGTGGACCGGGCAGCTGGTGCGGGCCGGGCAGCGAGCGCAGTCGGAGTTCTCCGCCGCCACGTAGGCCGGGCCGAGGCTGTCGGCGGCGGCCTTGTGCACCACGTCGAGCCACACCTTGATCCGCTCCTCGTCCAGCGCTGGCTGGGCGCGCTCGGTGGCCGCGCCCTTGCGGTCGGACTTCGCCACGTAGAGCAGCCGGGCCCCGCCCGGGCCGTCGTGCTCGCCGAACGCGCCCAGCGCGGCGGCGAGCTGGTACACCGCCAGCTGCGGGTGCTCTTCGGCGTCGCCCTTGCTGACCGGGTTCTTCCCGGTCTTGACGTCGACGACGACGGGGCGGCCGTCGCCGTCGACCTCCAGGCGGTCGACACGTCCGCGCAGGCGCAGCCACGGGCCGCCCTCGCGCGCCGGCACCGTGACGTCGAGGTCCTCCTCCACGGCGACCTGGGTGAGTTCGGCCCGCGACTGCACCAGCCAGTTCACGAAGGCGTCGAGCATGTTCTCCACGCGCTTGCGCTCCTTGCGGGAGAACCACGGCGCACCGGCGTCCACCGACTTCCACGCGTCGTCGAGCGCCTTGTGCAGCTGCTCGGTGTCCGCACCGCCAGCGGCGGCCTGGACCAGCGCGTGCACCAGGGTCCCGGTGATCGAGGCGAGTTCGGCGGTGTCCTGACCGCCGTGCCGCTCCGCCAGCCAGCGCAGCGGGCACTTGGTCAGGATGTCCACAGTGGACGGAGAGACGCGCACCGGTTCGTCGTCGGTCACCAGCGGCTCGTCCGTCGAGCTCTCCGGCAGCCCGTACCAGCTCTCCGGGCTGGCGCCCGGAACGCCCGCTGCGGCCAGCCGCGCGAGCTGCTGCGCCGCCCGCCGGCGCCGCTGCGGCACCGCCTCCGCGTCGCACACCACGCGGCGCAGCTCGCCGACGAGGTCGGCCAGCGCCAGTCCGCGCTCCGGCCGCGCGATGGGCCGCTCCACCACGTCGGGGTCGTTGTCCACGCCCTCCAACTCGTCGAGGAACCGCGACGGCTGGTCGTCCTCCCCGCGCACCGCGCTGACCAGCAGGTTCCGCCGCGCCCGGCTGGCCGCGACGCGCAGCAACCGGCGTTCCTCGGCCAGCAGCGGGGCGGTCGCCGAGACCCGCTCGGAGTCCATCCCGGACAGCACGTCCACCAGCCGTTCCACGCCGAGCAGCGACCCGCGCAACCGGAGGTCCGGCCAAATGCCCTCCTGGACGCCGGGGATCGCCACGACCTCCCACTCCTGCCCGCTCGCGGCGTGCGCGGTGAGCACCTGGACGGCGTTGTCGCGGGGCGCGGTCGGCGCCAGCGAGCTGCCCGCGATCTGCTGGCTGGTCAGGTAGTCGGCGAAACCGGCGGCGTCGGCGCCGGGCAGCCGGTCGACGTACTGGGCGGCGGCGTCGAACAGCGACACGATGGCGTCCAGGTCGCGGTCGGCCTGCGCGCCGACGACGCCGGACCGCTCGGTCTGCGCGACCCAGCGCTTCTCCAGGCCGCTGGCCTTCCAGACCCGCCACAGGGTTTCCTCGACGCTGTGCCCGGCGTTGACCGACTCGGTGGCCTTGCGCAGCAGTCCCGCGACGCGGCGGGCGGGTTCGGCCGCGGATTTCTCGAGCGCGGCCAGCCGGTCGTCGTCCTGCAGCACCTCGACCAGCAGCTCCCCGCTGCTCCGGGCACCGCCCGCGGCGAGTTCCAGGCGACGGAGCCCGCGGCGGAGCCGCCGCAGCGCCAGCGGGTCCGCCCCGCCGAGCGGCGAGGCCAGCAGCTCGGCGGCGGCGTCCGGGTCCAACGCCTGCGGGCGCGCCGCGCAGCGCAGGAGTGTCAACAGTGGACGGACCGCGTTCCGCTGCGCCAGCGGGATGTCGTCGACCGGCAGCGCGATCGGCACCCCGGCGGCGAGCAGGGCGCGCCGCAACACCGGCAGCGAAAGACCGGTCGAGCGCACCACGACCGCCATCTCCGACCACGGGACCTCGTCGAGCAGGTGCGCCCGGCGCAGCTGGTCGGCGACCCACGCCGCCTCCTGCGCCTCGGTGGCCAGCAACCGCACCTGCACCGACCCCTCGCGGTCGGCTTCGGGCTCGACCAGCTTGCGCTGCGGCCCCGCCCCGGGCAGGTACCGCGCCAGCCGCTGCACCGCCTCGCGCACCGCTTTGGACATCCGGTGGTCGACGGTCAGCACCGCGGTGCTGTCCCCGTCGGGGTCGGAGTCCCGCAGGCAGCGCGGGTCGGCGCCGCGGAACGAGTACACCGCCTGGTCTGGGTCACCGGCCAGCACGAACTCGGTTGCGGTGTCGCCGAGCCGCCTGATCAGCCAGTACTGCTGCGGGTCGAGGTGCTGCGCGTCGTCGACGAACACGTGGCGCACCCGGTCCTGCTCGGCGGCGAGCAGCCCCGGGTCGGTGTCGAAGGCCAGCAGCGCCGAGCCGACTAGCTCGGCGGCGTCCAGCGCGGGCGCTTGCGCGCCACCGGCCCCGCGCAGCAGCGTGACCTGCTCGTACTGCCGCGCGAACTTGCCCGCGGCGACCCATTCGGGTCGGCCGTGCTGGCGGCCGAGGGCCACCAGCCGCTCCGGGCCGACGCCGCGCTCCGCCGCGCGCAGCAGCAGGTCTCGCAGCTCCTCGGCGAAACCCGGGACGGTCAGCGCCGGGCGCAGCGGCTCCGGCCAGTAGTCGGCCCCGACCTCCACGTCACCGGCCAGCAGGTCGCGCACCAGCGCGTCCTGGTCGGGACCGTTCAGCAGCTGCGGTGGCGGCAGCTCGTCGCGGACCGCCTGGAGCCGCAGCACCGCGAAGGCGTAGGAGTGGACGGTTCGCACCAGCGGTTCGGGCGCGGTGCGCAGGTCGGACGTCGAGCCGGTGAGCAGCCGGGTGATCTCGGTGCGCATCCAGGCCGCCGCGCGGCGGCTCGCGGTGAGCACCAGCACGTTCTCCGGCGACACCCCGCGGTTGCGGACCCGGTCGGCGGCCAGCTCGGCGATGAGGGTGCTCTTGCCGGTCCCGGGGCCGCCGAGCACGCGCAGGAAGCCGAAGGTGTGCGCGAGCACCCGCTGCCCGGCCTCGTCCCACGTGGTGCGCCGCCGCGCGGGTTCGGCGCGGCGCACGAGCACGGGCGCGGTCGGGGAAGGCACGCACCGATGGAACCACGCGCCGACGACAAGGTCGCGAAGGGCTCGCGGTGCGCCGGGATGATCTCCTCACAGGTGAGGGCCCTGCCACTCCTGCCCCGGGAAGGGCGCTGAACCGGCAGGCGGTCTCCGCGCGTGGTGCTCGCGGGAAGATCGGATGACACCAGATCGTCACGCACGATTAGCGCCAACTCAATGTGAATTCAAGACCGCCTTTTGGTGGTACAAACCAATTTTTTCCTCTGGCAAGGTTCCGGACCATCACGGGCTCCCCCGTCCGTGACCTGCGAAATCTCTCCCCCGAGACGCATGGACCCCCGAAGGAGGAAACAGTGAGCAAGGTCCGCAAGAGCCTGCTTACCTGTGCCGCGGCGACGGCAGCGCTGGCCCTCGGCGCCGTCCCCGCGCTCAGCGCCGAAGCGACCGACGCCCCAGCTGAGGCCGCCTCTCCGGTCTCCGCCTCGCCCTACCTGTACAACGGCTGGGGCAACCCGCCCGCCGTGGGCGAGGTGATGAGCGCCACCGGCATCAAGGACTTCACGCTGGCGTTCATCCTCTCCGACGGCACCTGCAACCCCGCCTGGGACGGCAACCGCCCGCTGGACGGACCGGACAAGGCGGTGATCGAGGACGTCCGCGCCAACGGCGGTGACGTCATCCCGTCCATCGGTGGCTGGGCGGGCAACAAGCTCGGCGAGGCCTGCCAGGACGCCCAGTCGCTGGCCGCCGCCTACCAGAAGCTGATCGACGCCTACGGGCTGACGGCCATCGACATCGACATCGAGGCCTCCGAGTTCGAGACGCCCGCGGTCCAGGACCGGGTCCTGGAAGCGCTGAAGATCGTCAAGGAGGCCAACCCCGGCCTGCGGACCGTGATCACCTTCCCGACGCTGATCAGCGGCCCGAACGAGCACGGCCAGCGGCTGATCGACAAGGCCGCCGAGATCGGCGCGGGTGTCGACGTGTGGACGCAGATGCCGTTCAACTTCGGCGGGCAGGACATGGCGGCCGACACCATCACCTCCACCGAGGCGCTGAAGGAGAAGCTCAAGAGCGCCTTCGGCTACACCGACGCGGAGGCCTACGCGCACGCCGGGATCTCCTCGATGAACGGCAACACCGACGTCGGCGAGGTCGTTACCCCGGCCGACTTCCAGAAGATGGCCGACTACGCCAAGGAGAAGAACCTCGGCCGGTTCACCTTCTGGTCGCTCAACCGCGACCGCTCCTGCGAGGGTGGCGGCGGCGCTGACTCCTGCAGCGGCATCGACCAGCAGCAGTGGGAGTTCACCAAGATCGTCGCCGGCTTCCAGGGCTGAGCACGTCATGGGGCGAGCGGCCCTCCCACGCGCAGGACGCGCCGCTCGCCCCACGATCCCCACGGACCTGGTGCCCACCGAGGACGACTGGGCACGGGACGTCGGGGAGGCCGAGGCGGTCAGCCGGGTGCGGTAGCTTCGGTGCGTGGACGACGAGACCGTGGAGCAGGTGCGGGCGATCGTGGCGTCGATCCCGCCCGGGTCGGTGCTCTCCTACGGCGACGTGGCCGAGATCGCGGGCCTGCGCTCGGCGCGCATCGTGGGGCGCATCATGGCCGAGGACAGCGCTGACCTGCCGTGGTACCGGGTCCTGCGCTCCAACGGCACGGTCGCCGACCACCTCCGGCACCGCCAGCTGGAGCTGCTGCGCGCCGAAGGCGTGCTCGCCGACGGAGCCCGCATCAACATGCGCCGCTACCGCTGGGGCGCCGGGGCCTGATCCCGCCCTCGGCGTCGAACGGTGTGGCACCAGACACGGAAGCTCCGGCACGACGACTGACCCGACCCACCCCGCCGCGACCGCTGCGGCGACCGGATCACCACGCCACCAACCGGTTCCCGCGACCGACCAGAAACTCCACAGTGGACGTTCAGCCGCGGGCGCGCGCCGGGAGTGCCTCCGCGACCAAGCGCACCAAGGCCGCTGTCCGAGAACGGTCCGGTGTCGAGTACGGCAGTCCCGCCGCCGCGATCGGCACCGCCGTGACCGGGCCGACGCAGGCGATGAGGACCCTGTCGCGCAGGACTTCCCGCAACTGCTCGCCCCGACCGGTGCGGTCTGCCCGGGCGAGGAAGTTCGTGGCCGCGGGAGCGCTGGTGAACGGCAGCGCATCGACCTCACCGCGCAGCACCGCGTCGATCAGGGCATCCAACGCGTCCAGGTCCACCGGGTCCGTCCACCGGTAGACCGCCACCGGCACCACCTCAGCACCGGCATCGCGCAACGCGCGGCGGAACGACAGCATCGGGTCACCGTGCACCTGCAGCACGACCCGCTTCCCGGCGAGGTCCCCTTCGAGCAGGTGGGCCAGCACCTCGGCGGACTCCTCCGACGGCGAGGTGAAGGACTCCACGAGCCCGGCACCCCGCACCGCACCACGGGCCTTCGCACCCCGCGCCGCCACCTCGGCCGACCGCAGGTGCTCCCGCAAGCGGTCGGCGACACCAGCGTGCTCGGCCGCCTCGAACCAACCCCGGAACCCGACCCCGGTGACCGCCACGACGTGGTCCACCGGCGCCGCCAACACCGCCTCGGTCGCCGCCGCGAGCTCACCGTCCTCGGGCAGGGGCACGGTGTGCATGGCCGCACCGAACACCACCCGAGCACCCCGCCGAGCGAGCAACGCCCCGATCTCCTCGGCCTTGCGCTCGGCAGTCACACCCACCGTGAAACCGCGCAGCGGCTGCTCCTCATCCACAACCCCATCCTCACACCCCGCGACAAGCCCGGTGAAGGGTTCCCGTCACACAGGCTCAGAGCACCTCGAGGACCATCTGGGAGGCGCGTTCGAGGCCGGTCAGGGTCTGCGCGGACGAACGCGGGTGCAAGGCGTGCACCGCCAAACGGAAGAGCAGCGCGCGCAGCAGCGCCTGCGGCCAGTCCAGCAGGTGCGACCAGCGCTCCACGATCGCCGCGTCCGCACCACCCCAGGCCAGCGCGTCGATCACCACGACCGCCGCCGCCCACTCCGCGGGCCGCCAGTACGGGTTGAAGTCGATGATCCCAGGCGCCGCCTCGTCGGTGAACAACACGTTGCCGAACAGGTCACCGTGCACCACCTGCGGGGTCAGCTGCACCTCGCGCCGCGACCCGGCGAGCACGTCGTAGAGCCGCCCGCCCTTCTCCTCCGGCAGCGAGTACTCCTCATCGCCCCAGGCCATCCGGTCGGCGAGCGCGTAGATGTCCTGGCGCGCCTGCAGGAACCGCGGCCGGGCCAGGAACCGGCTGGCCGAGTGCAGGCGCAGCGACATGGCCACCACGTCGTCGTGCCGCGGCTCGGCCCGACCGGCGATGTTGCGGCTGGCCGACCACCCGGACACCACCCACCGGCCGTCGGTGGACCGGACCGGGCGGGACACCCGCACCTCGTCCGGTTCGAGCAGGTCGAGCGTCTGCGCGACCCAAGCGGCCTCGGCGGTGTTCGCGGCGGGCTTCAGCACGATGTCCCCGCACCGCCAGGCAACCGCGCCTTCCAGCGGCTCGGGGTCTTCGACGCGCGCACCGAATGCCGCGCGCACGTGCGGCGGTGGCGGCTCCGGCGTAGGACTCACGCGCCAGACGCTACATCGATGATCGCCGAATCCGCAGCAGGCACTCCGACACCCGTGCGCACATCACGTCAAATGACGGCGGGCCGGCGAGTGCCCGGAGCACCCGCCGGCCCGCTGCGCCACCAGCGTCAGTACGTCGGCAGGCTCTGGTCCACCTCGTTGGCCCAGCCGAGGACGCCGCCACCGACGTGCACCGCGTCCGCGAAACCCGCCTTGTGCAGCGCCGCCAGGGCTTCCGCCGAGCGGGCACCGGACTTGCAGTGCAGGACGATCTTGCGGTCCTGCGGCAGCTCCGCCAGCGCCTCGCCGGAGAGGATGCGGTCCTTCGGGATCAGCTTCGAGCCCTCGATCTTGACGATCTCGTACTCGTGCGGCTCCCGGACGTCGATCAGCTCGAACTTCTCGCCCCGGTCGAACATCCCCTTGAGCTCGACGGGGGTGATGGTGCTGCTCGCCGCGGCCTGCTGGGCGTCGGCGGAGACCACGCCGCAGAACGCCTCGTAGTCGATCAGCTCGGTGATCGGGGTGGCGTTCGGGTCCTTGCGGATCTTGACGGTGCGGTAGCTCATCTCCAGCGCGTCGTAGATCATCAGCCGACCGAGCAGCGTCTCACCGATGCCGGTGATCAGCTTGATGGCCTCGTTGACCATGATCGAGCCGATGGAGGCGCACAGGACGCCGAGGACACCGCCCTCGGCGCAGGAGGGCACCATGCCGGGCGGCGGCGGCTCGGGGTACAGGTCGCGGTAGTTCGGGCCGTGCTGGTCCCAGAACACGCTGGCCTGGCCCTCGAAGCGGAAGATCGAGCCCCACACGTACGGCTTGCCGAGCAGCACCGCCGCGTCGTTGACCAGGTACCGGGTGGCGAAGTTGTCCGTGCCGTCCAGGATCAGGTCGTAGCCGCGGAAGATGTCGAGCGCGTTGTCCGAGGTCAGGTGGGTCTGGTGCAGCACCACCTCGACGAACGGGTTGACCTCGGCGATCGAGTCGCGGGCCGACTCGGCCTTGGGCCGCCCGAGGTCGGACTGCCCGTGGATGACCTGGCGGTGCAGGTTGGACTCGTCGACCTCGTCGAACTCCACGATGCCGAGCGTGCCCACCCCGGCCGCGGCCAGGTACAGCAGCGCCGGGCTGCCCAGGCCACCCGCGCCGACCACCAGCACCTTGGCGTTCTTCAGCCGCTTCTGCCCGTCCATCCCGACGTCCGGGATGATCAGGTGGCGGCTGTAGCGCGCGACCTCTTCCTTGGTCAGCTCCGCCGCCGGTTCGACCAGCGGCGGGAGCGACGTTGCGCCGGACATTCCCAGCTCCTCCTCAATGGTCAGCACCACCAGCGCGCGAGCACGTCGGCAGCACCTTCAAGCGTCCCCGGAGAGCGCGCCCGGAACGGGGGCTCACGGAATCTGCAACGCAAGAGTCCCCGATGGTCTTCCGCAACCCAACCCGCTCCCACACTCCGGGACGAACTTGCGCGGGACTACGGGATCGGGAACGGCCACGCGTTGGGCTTGCAGACGAAGCCGTCCGCCGGGATCTTGGTGCCCTGGTCGGCAATCTTGTTCAGCTCGTGCAGCTCGTTGTTCGAGACGCTGAAGGTCTGCTGCATCATCACCGGCGCGAGCCCGCCCTGCGCGGGGCAGCCCACGTGCTTGTTGCCGAAGACGTGCCCGACCTCGTGGTTGATCGCGTAGCGCCGGTAGCTGCCCAGGTCGCCCTCGAACGACACCGCGCCCCGCACCCACCGGGCCGCGTTCAGGTAGACCATCTCGCCCTTGCGGCAGGAGCTGTCGTAGGGCACGCCGTTGCTGTAGTCGCAGGCCTCGCGCGCGGTCTGCTGGCTGACCAGGATCACCCGGAAGTCCGGGCTCGGGCCGCTGGCGTCCACCCGCTGCAGCGAGATCGTCCCGGAGCCGGTGGCGCCCTGCGGGTTGGTCCAGCTGCGCGGGTCGGACAGCGTCGACTGCACCAGGTGGCCGAACTCGACCTCGGCGTTGGGGTCGGCCTTCTCGATCCCGACCTCCATCTCGACGGTGTAGCGGTACAACTGGCCGGTGCCGACCACCTCCGAGGTGCCGGGCAGCACCCGGAAGGTGCGCGCGCCGGTCTCCGGGATCGCGCCGCCCTCGGGCGGCAGGTCCGCGGAGAACAGCTCCGGCCCGTACTCCTGACCCGGTGCGGCTTCGGTGACCAGCGGTTGCTCCGGGGTTGCCGACCCGCCCGCCGCCTGCTGCTCGGTGCTGGCGTCCCCGTCGGTGGGGCGCACGGTCTGGAACACGGCGAGCGCGCTGATCACGACCAGCAGCGGGACGGCGTAGATCCGCCAGCCGTACCGGGACGCCACCCCGGCGCGCGGGCGGCGCGGCTCGTCCTCGAAGTCCTCCGCCTCGCCCACGACCTCGGGTTCGGCGGTGGGGTTCCAGGACGCCGCGAGTGGCTCCCCCGCACCTGCGCGCGCCTTGGTTCGACCTGCCGGACGGCGGTCGTTCGCGGTGGTACGAGGTCGCTGCGGCGGGCTGGTCACGCGCACTAGCGTGCCACAGCCCATCCCGCACCCCAGGTCACACCGGCCACTCGGGGTGATCGCCCCGGCGGAGCGGGGTGGTCAGATCAACACCAGTCCGCGGAATCCACCAGGCCGAGCAGCGCCCGCGCGACGATCCGTGGCCGCTCCATCTGCGCGACATGCCCCGTTCGTGGCAACACGAGCAGCTTTCCGCGTGGGATCAGCAGCGCGGTGCGCGGGGCCTTGCGCACCGAGACCACCCGGTCCTCAGCACCCCACACCACCAGCGTCGGCGCGCTGACCTCCGGCAGCCGCCGCCACAGCGACCGCGCGGGCGGCACCAGCCAGGACCGCACCAGCTCCACCGTGGTCCGCCCGAGGGCGGGCCCCGCCCAGGCCAGCCCCTCGCGCTCCTCGAACTCCGCGACCGCCTCGGCGAAGCGGTGCGGCGGCACCAGCCCCGGGTCGGCGAAGCAGAGCCGCAGCAGCTGCGCGGTCCGCTCGGCCGCGGTCGTGGTGGCCAGCTGCCGCCGCGCCCGGGCCCCGAGCACCGGCACCACCGCCAGCGCGATGCGCGGGTCGGACAGCCGCCGCGGGTCCAACCGCAGGTCGGGCATGGCCGGGGAGACCAGGGTCAGCGTGCAGACCAGGTCGGGGCGCTGGGCGGCCACCTCGACCGCCACCGCCGCGCCGAAGGAGTTGCCGGACAGGTGCACCGGCCCGGGCAGCTGCGCCAGCAGCGCGATCACCGCCTCGGCGTTGGCCTCGCGGGTGCAGGGGAAGCCGGGCGGCGGTTCGGTGTGGCCGAAGCCGGGCAGGTCGACGGCGATGCTGCGCAGCCGCCCCGACAGCAGCGCGGCGAGGTCGGTCCAGTTCGTCGAGGAACCGGCCAGCCCGTGCAGGTGGACCGCGGTCTCCGCCGGACCGGGCGTCTCCCGCACGTGCAGGCGCACCGGCCCCCAGCTGGTCGCGAGCGGAAGGTGCCGACCGGGTGGCGGCTTGGCGGCGAGGTCGACCGGTGGAACGCCGTCGACCGCCAGCGGTACCCGCGTCAGCTCCCGCCAGCCCAACCGCGCTCGTCCGCGCCGCCCAGCGGTGGATGTCGTCGTCGTCACAGCTACAGCATGATGGCCCGGCGACCACCGAGTTTCGCGACCTACCACTACCGACGAGTAGAGTCAGTCCCCACCGGTGGCCGAGAGGCCGCCTGGCGCGTTTGGAAGGAATCGGGTGGAGGCGAGGATGACCGAGACCGCGCAGCCGAGCCGAGGTGTCCGGTTGCCCCGCGACGCACGCCGAGCGCAGCTGCTCGAAGCTGCCCAGCACGTGTTCGTGAACAACGGCTACCACGCGGCGGCCATGGACGACATCGCGGAGCGCGCGGGGGTCAGCAAGCCCGTCCTCTACCAGCACTTCCCCGGCAAGCTGGAGCTCTACCTGGCGCTGCTGGAGACGCACGGCAACGAGCTGGTGCGCCGCGTCCGCGAGGCCATCGCCTCCACCTCGGACAACAAGCTGCGGGTGCGGGCGGCGATCGGCGCGCTCTACGAGTTCGTGGCGGGCGAGGGCCAGGCGTTCCGGCTGGTGTTCGAGTCCGACCTGCGCGGCGAGCCGGTCGTGGAGAAGGCCGTGGAGGACGCCCTGAACGGGTGCATCGACGCGATCACCGAAGCAGTGACGGCCGATGCCGGGCTGGACGCCGAGCGAGCCCGCCTGCTGGCGGTGGGCCTGGTCGGCCTGAGCCAGGTGACCGCGCGCTACTGGCTGGACGCCCGGGAGACGATCTCCCGCGACGAGGCCGTCGGCCTGATGTCCACCCTGGCTTGGAAGGGCCTCGCGGGCTTCCCCCTGCAGAACCCCTGATCAGGGGGCGCCCCACTCGCTGTGTCGGCGCGCCAGGCGTCCGACACGCCGACAACTGCGGCACCGTCCCGCGTCTTCGGTGGAAATGAGATGTCTGGTTTCCACCGAGGTGATCTCACCGGCCCGCACAGGCGGGTCGCCGGATGATTCACAGTTTCAACTGAAACTGTAACCACCGGTGTGTCGGGCACCCGACACGCCGGTGACGCGTCGGGCGCCTTCACTGAGATCGCCTCATTGGAATCGCGAGCCCCGGGGCCGGGGCGTCGGGTCCCGGGGCGAGGTGACGGGCGCCGGGTCAGCGGGCGGCTCGGGCGACGAGCTCCGCGATCCGGGCGGTGACCTCGGCCGATCGTTCCAGCGGGAGCATGTGGCCCGCTCCCGCGTAGATCAGCAGCCTCGCGTCGGGGAGCGCTTCGGCGATGCGGCGCGAGTGGGTGTGCGGGGTGAGTCGGTCCGCCAACCCGGAGAGCACCACGGTCGGGATGGACCGCAGGGCGGTCAGCGCGCCGATCCGCTCGTGCTCGGCCAGGGCCTCGCGGTAGGCGGCCATGTTCGCCGGGTGGCAGGCCGCCACCCAGTCCGCGGTGACGGCCACGTCGGCGGCGTCCGCGCCACGCCCGAACAGCAACCAACGCATGCCCGGTCGCAGCCAGGACGACTGCGGGACCAGGCGCTTCCCGCGAGCCGCCGCGAGCCGTTTGCGCACCACCCGCTCCCCGCGGTTGGCCAGCGCCGCGACCGGCCCGGGCAGGCCGAGGGTGGGCGCCGCCAGGCCGCCGCCGGAGGTCGCCACCAGGGCCACCCCGGCGACGCGCTGCTCGACCAGCTCCGGGTGCTGCTCGGCCAGCGCCATGATCGTCATGCCGCCCATCGAGTGCCCGGCCAGCACCACCGGCCCGGTGGGCACCCGCTGCTCGACCAGCTCCGCCAGGTCGTCCGCGCAGCGCCGGATGGTCGCGCTGCCCGGCTCCGCCGGGTCGCTCCCGCCGTGGCCGCGCAGGTCGTACCGCAGCGTGCGCACCTCGACCCCGGCCGCCTTCGGCAGCCCGGTCGCCACCCGGTCCCAGGTGTGCATGGTCAGCGTCCAGCCGTGCACGAGCACCGCGGTGACCGGTGCGTCGGCCGGGCCCTCCTCGACGACGCGCAGCCGGGCGCCGTCGCTGGTGGTGAACTCGTCGGCGGTCGTGGTCTGCAAGTTCGCTCCCGTCGTTCGAACCGTTCCGTCCTGGTCCCGCACCATCACCGGAGCAGGTGAGCCTTCTTCCACCAGCGCATGCCTGGTCCGCCGACCAGCCCGGCCTCCCGCAGGAACGCCATGATCTTCTCGCCGCCCCAGTGCAGGGTGTCCTGCCAGTGCGGGTTCCGCCAGGCCGCCTCCATGCCCTCCCTGGGGCGGATCCCGACCGACTTGTAGACGTGCGGGTTGATCAGGCTGAAGCAGATGCAGTAGGCCACCAGCGCGGTCCAGAACTGGTGGTAGGCGCGTTCCGCGGCGTTGCACTCGGCCATCCGGCGCACCACCTCCTCACGCGCGAAGGTCACGTGCCGGGCCTCCTCCAGCACGTGGATGCGGTTGATCATGCGCACCAGCGGCTGGACGCCCTCGTCGTTCATCTGGTCCCGCTGGTAGCGGTCCAGGATCTCCTCGGCGACCAGGATGGACGCGTACGCGGACGGCCCGCGCAGGGTCGCGGGCAGGATCCGGCCGCCGAGTTTGAGCAGCGGCAGCGGCCCGTAGGCGGGGGCGCCGACCCGGTCGACGGCCTTGGCGAACATCGTCGAGTGGCGGCACTCGTCGGCCACCTCGGTCAGCGCGTACTGGGCGTGGTTGGTGCGCGGGTCGGTGTCGTAGACCTCCTTGAGCAGCATCTGCATCAGCAGCACCTCGAACCACAGGCCGTTGGAGGCGATGCTGGCGAACTCGTGCTTGGTGAGCTCGATGCGCTGCTCGTCGCTGAGCCGGTCCCAGAGCTCGGTGCCGTAGAGCGAGCTGCGGTGCAGCGGGATGAACGGTTTGCCCTCGTCCAGCGGCGCGTCCCAGTCCACGTCGACCTCGGGGTCGTAGCTGTTCCGCGCGGACGAGTTCAGCAGCCTCCCGGCCGTCTTCTCCCGGTCGTTGACCTGCAGGGCCCTGCTCATCCGTGGATCACCCTCTTCACCCGCCGCATTGCGTGTTACTTCAGGTAACAGTTACCTTGGGTAGCGTGAGCCACACCCCTCGACCTGTCAAGGCCGTCCCGCGCGACGGCACACGCGGCGACGCCCGCCGGGAGCGCTGGCGGGAGCACCGCCAGGCCAGGCGCGCGGAGTTCGTCGAGGCCACGGTCCGCGCGATCGGCAAGCACGGCGCCGAGGTCGGGATGGACGACATCGCGGCCGAGGCGGGCGTCAGCAAGCCGGTGCTCTACCGGCACTTCCACGACAAGAGCGACCTCTACGTGGCCGTCGGCGAATGGGGCGCGGAGCTGCTCATGCAGCGCCTGCGGCCGCTGTTCCACGAGGGCGGCAGCCCCAACCAGCGGATCCGCCGCCTGCTCGACGCCTACCTCGGGACGATCGAGCAGTACCCGGAGCTGTACCGGTTCGTCGTGCAGCGCGACTTCGCCGACCGGCCGGTGCGCAGCGACCCGGTCTCGGCGGAGAAAACGGTGATCGCGAACTCGCTGTCCCGCATCCTCGGCGAGTACCTGCGGCTGCTCGGCCTGGACTCCGGCGGGGTCGAGGTCTGGAGCCACGGCGTGGTGGGGATGGTGCAGGCCAGCGGCGACTGGTGGCTGGACCGGCAGTCGATGAGCCGCAGCGACCTCACCGACTACCTGGCGCAGATCATCTGGCACGCCATCGACGGCGTGCTGCGCTCGGCCGGGCTGGTGGTGGATCCCGACGAGCCGCTGGAGATCGGCGAGCACGGGTTGCGGCTGGTCGCCGAAGCCGATGAGGAGGAGGCAGAGCATGGCTGATGACGAGGACGACTACCGCGGCCCGGCCACGGTGCGCACCGCGGACCGCGAGGTCGCGATCCAGGTGGTCCTGCGCGGCCACTTCCAACCGATCGACGGCCGGTTCCACTGGTACGGCCGGGTGAGCGCGCACGACGAGGTGGCCGAGCTCGCCGCGAACCGCAGGACCCCGGTGTTGCTCAGCACCCCCACCGGCGAAGCCCGGGGCACCCTCTCCGACCCTGACCCGTGGGGCCGCTACCGCATCACCGGCACCGGTCGCCCACCGTTCCCGCTCCCCACCGAAGCGGACGGCTGACCAGCAGGAGAAAAGGGCACTCCCCGTCACCCGGGAAGTGCCCTCGACTTCCGGCACCGCCACCCAAGGGCGGGCTCGGAACCCTCCGAGGAGCTCAGCCGACGCCGAAGCCGACTCGCGGCAGTTCGGCTGGGCCGATCTCCACGTAGGCGACCTTGGTCGAGGGGACGATGATGCGCCGCCCCTTCTCGTCGGTCAGCGCCAGCACGCCTTCAGCGTTCTTCAGCGCGTCGGCGACCAGCGACTCGACCTCTTCGGGGGACTGTCCGCTGGCGACCGTCAGCTCGCGCGGGCTGTCCACGACGCCGATCTTGACCTCCACGCCGAACCTCCGTTGGCACTCGATTCCGATGGGTGTGGTCAGGCTATCCCAGCCCGCGCCGACTACGGGCAACGAAGCCCGCCGCGCCGGTATTCCAGCGAGCGCCCCCGTGGGACCGCAGAGCTGCGGCTCAGCCCAGGCCGAGCCGGCCCATCCGCTTGGAGTGGTTGCTCTGCAGGCGGCGGAACAGCGCGCCGATGCCGGTCAGGTCGCCAGAGCCCTTGATGATCAGCTCGGCCAGCGCGTCGCGCTCGGCGACCACCCGCTGCGCCTGCATGATCGCCTCGCCCAGCAGGCGCCGCCCCCACAGCGTCAGCTTGTCGCGCAGCGTGCGGTCGTTCTCGCAGGCCGCCTGCACCTCGCGCTCGGCGAAGGCCGAGTGGCCGGTGTCGGCCAGCACCGCGAGCACCAGCTCCCGCGTCGTCGGGTCCAGCCACTCCGCGACCTCGCGGTAGAAGTCGGCCGCCAGCCCGTCACCCACGTAGGCCTTGACGAGTGATTCCAGCCACGAGTGCGGCGCGGTGGACTCGTTGAACGCCTCGAACGGCTCTGCGAAGGGTTGCATCACCTCGCCGATCGAGACCCCGCGCGCGGCCAGGTGCTCCTCCAGCAGCCGGTAGTGCCCCATCTCCGCCGCCGCCATGCTGGCCAGCGCCGCGCGCCCGGTCAGCGTCGGGGCGGTGCGCGCGTCCTCAGCGAGGCGGTCGAACGCCGTCAGCTCGCCGTAGGCCAACGCCGCCAGCAGATCCACGACGCCTTCCGAGTAACGCTCGTCACTTTCTCCGGGCAGCGCCGTGCTCTGGTCAGCCTCACTCATGCCTGTGAGCCTAACCGGCGGCACGCCCGAGTTACGCGCACCACGGCGAGAACGAGGGGCGAACAGGTATCCTCAAGGGCGGAGGAGCTTCGGCGTCCAGCGGGCGGGTACCGGTCGGGACCGGTGCGATCACCGCGGGGCTGGCTCCCCGAACGTCACGATCCGGGCGCGAACGCCCGACCGGGACGGCCCCCGGACCACTGCCGGCGCGAACGCGGCCCACGTGAGATCGCACGCTGGCTTTGGCGCACGCGACGCCGAGAGGAACGAACCACAGCGGTCAACCCGCTGAGCGAACAGAGGCGCGCATCATCACGTCGGTGACCACGAGCACAGCGAGCGGCTGGCAACAGCAGGCCGCGGTGCCGGGAGGACGTCGCCACGGATCGGCCCACACCGGGACGCGAGCGCGCAGGTACCGAGAGAGGCGATCATTCTGACGTTCACCAACGACCAGGCCGCGGAAGGCCTCGATCCCAACGGGGGCGGCAGCCCCGACGCGGACACCACCCCCGCCCAGTCGAACCCGGACTCCCCGACCTTCGCCGAGCTGGACGTCCACCCGGACATCGTCCGGGCGCTGGGCGAGTCCGGCATCGAGCGCACCTTCGCCATCCAGGAGCTGACCCTCCCGCTGGCGATGGGCGGCGAGGACCTGATCGGCCAGGCCCGCACCGGCACCGGCAAGACGCTGGGCTTCGGCGTCCCGCTGCTGCACCGCCTGCAGCTGCCCGGCGACGGCACCCCGCAGGCGCTCGTCGTGGTCCCCACCCGCGAGCTGTGCCTGCAGGTCACCCGCGACCTCACCGACGCGGGCAAGCACCTGGGCGTGCGCACCCTCGCCATCTACGGCGGCCGCCCCTACGAGGAGCAGATCTCCGCGCTGCGCAAGGGCGTCGACGTGGTCGTCGGCACCCCGGGCCGCCTGCTCGACCTGGCCGAGCAGCGGCAGCTGGTGCTCGGCAAGGTCCGCGGGCTGGTGCTCGACGAGGCCGACGAGATGCTCGACCTGGGCTTCCTGCCGGACATCGAGCGCATCCTGCGGATGGTCCCCGAGCAGCGGCAGACCATGCTGTTCTCGGCCACCATGCCGGGCCCGATCCTGACCCTGGCCCGCACCTTCATGACCCGGCCCACGCACATCCGCGCGGAGCAGGCCGACGAGAGCGCGATCCACGAGCGCACCCGGCAGTTCATCTACCGGGCGCACGCGATGGACAAGTCCGAGCTGATCGCCAAGGCCCTGCAGGCCGAGGGCCGCGGCCTGGCGATGATCTTCAGCCGCACCAAGCGGCAGGCGCAGAAGCTGGCCGACGAGCTCACCGAGCGCGGCTTCGCGGCCGGGGCGGTGCACGGCGACCTCGGCCAGGGCGCCCGCGAGAAGGCGCTGCGCGCGTTCCGCTCCGGCAAGGTCGACATCCTGGTCGCCACCGACGTGGCGGCCCGCGGCATCGACGTCGCCGGGGTCACCCACGTGATCAACCTGCAGTGCCCGGACGACGAGAAGACCTACGTGCACCGCATCGGCCGCACCGGCCGGGCGGGCCGCGAGGGCGTCGCGATCACGCTGGTCGACTGGGACGACGAGCCCCGCTGGAAGCTGATCAGCGACACGCTGGGCCTGGACAAGCCGCAGCCGGTGGAGACCTACTCCACCTCGCCGCACCTGTTCACTGACCTCGACATCCCGACCGACGTGACGGGCCGCCTGCCGCTGTCCAAGCGCACCCGGGAAGGCCTGGACGCCGAGCCCGAGGCGCAGGGCGAGGGCGAGGCCAAGCGCCCGCGCCGCAACCGCCGCCGCACCCGCGGTGGCAAGGAGTCGCGCGAGGCCGAAGCAGGCGCCCGCCAGGACAGCGACGCCGAGACCCGGCCCGCGCGCACGCGCCAGCGACGCCGCACCCGCGGCGGGGCCGACACCAGCGCCCAGGCCCCGGAGGCGCCCGCCGCAGGCGGGGAAGCCGACGCGGGCGAGCGGCCGCGCCGCCGACGCCGCAGGCGTCGCTCGGGCGGCAGCGAGCAGGCCGGCGAAGCCGGCGGTTCGGCCCGCAGCGGCAACGCCGAAGGCGGCGCCGCGTAGGGAGTCCGGAGCCGTGGTCGCCTGGCGCAGGCGACCACCGCCGGAGCTGTTGTCGAAGCCGCTTCCCACTGCCGGGAGCGGCTTCGCTGCTCATCTGGTGGTGGCACCCCGGTGGCGGGTGCGCCACTAAGCTCTCCGGCGGGGAGAGCTCACCTTGCTGAGGAGTGATGGTGGTCCGGCCGGAGCGGCGTACGCGTACCGACCTCGTCGTGGTGGCGCTGATCGCGGTGGCCGTGGTCGTCACCGGGACCGTGCTGTGGTTCGGCAGCGATGCCCGGGCCACCGTTTCCGAGGTCGCCGCGCAACCACTGCCGGACCTGCCCGCTGCGGAGCGCGTCCCGGAGGCGCTGACCGAGGTGTGGCGGGCACCCAGCCCCGCCACCCCAGTGCCGGTGGTCGCCGGTCCGGCGGCGGTGACCGGGGCGGGCAACGAGGTGCTCGGGCGCGATCCGGTGACCGGCGAGGTCGCCTGGCGCTACGCGCGCGACATTCCACTGTGCACGGTCGGCGGCGAGTGGGACCGGGCGATCGCGGTCTACCGCAAGTCGCTCAACTGCAGCGAGACCACCTCGCTGCGCGGGCCGACCGGTGTCCGCGGGCCGCAGCGCAACTCCGATGCCGAGCTGGGCACCCAGCTGCTCTCCGACGGCACCTACGTGACCGCCACCGGGCAGCGGACCTTCGAGTCGTGGCGCTCCGACCTGGTGCGCACCCAGCAGTTCGGCATCCCGCCCGCCATCAAGAACCCGGACAACAACATGAAGCGCCCGGACTGCACGTACACCTCCACCGCGGTCGGCGACGAGCGCACCGCGGTCGTGGAGAACTGCCCGCGGGAGCTGGGCCGGATCACCGTCGTCAAGACCAAGCCGGAGGACGACGAGAAGCCGGAGGAAGTCCTCAGCGTCGGCCTCGGCAGCAGCTCGGCCGCGGTCGTCGCGGTCACCGAGCAGCACGTCGCGGTGGTCGAGCGCGACCGCTCCGCGGTGGCGGTGCTAGACACCGGCGGCCGCGAGGTGGCCCGCTACCCGGTCCGCATCGGGAACCCGGACTTCCGGGCGAACGTGCAGGTCGAGGCGGTCACCACCACCAAGGACCGGATCTACTGGCACACCGGCGCGGACACCGTCGCCCTCGACCCGGCCACCCTGATGCCGTTGTGGACCGCCCCGGGCACCCTCGGCCCGGGCGTCGAGTTCGGCGGCAAGCTGCTGGTCCCGGTGCCGGGCGGGCTCGCCGTGCTCGACCCCGCCACCGGTGACCGGGAGCGGGTGGTCCCGGTGGACCGCGCCGGGCACACCGGCTCGGTGCAGCTCAACGCGGTCGGCCCGGTCATCCTCGAGCAGCGCGGCGACACCCTCGTCGCGCTCCGCTGATCAGGCCCACCACCAGAACCACAGCGAACCGAGCACCAGCACGTACACGCCCAGCGTCGCCACCCCGCCGGTCAAGCCGCGGTGGCGGTCGGCGACCGCCTGCACCGCCAGGGCCACCAGCGACGTGACCAGCTGAGCGATCACCGCGGGCACCCCGGGCCCCTGCTGCCCCTCCCCCGTGGCCCAGAACTGGACGCCGACGAGGACCAGCGCGAGCACCAGCGAACCGGCTGCCAGCGCACCGCTCAGCCCTCGGGCGGCGGCCCCGCTCCGGCCGGACGGCCGGTGCGCGTGCCTGCGCCCGCCACCGGCGGGGACCGGCCGGGTCCGGTGCTGGCGTGGCAGCGCGTCGCGCCGCCTCTCCTCCGCTCGCCTGCTCATCACACTTCCAACGCGGACCACGACGGCAGATCCGGTGCTGCCTGCGCACCTTCGACGCAGTGGGCCCGGAAATCGCACCAGGAGCAGTGCTTCCCGGTCCGCACCGGGAACAACGACTGCGGGTCGCCGCCGAGTTCCAGCTCGTCGGTGGCGCCCTGGAACTCCGCGGCCAGCTGCTCGGCCCGGTCCCGCAGCCCGGCCAGGGACTCCTCGGTGTGCTCCCAGCTCGCCACGGTTCCGCTGGGCAGGTGGTGTAGCTCGACCCGGCGGCAGGTCCGGTGGAACTGCTTGCGCACGGCCAGGGCGTAGAGGCCCAGCGCCAGCGAGTCCCGCGCGTCCGCGACCTGCAGCCCGAACCGACCGGTCTTGTAGTCGACCACCACGAGCTCCCCGTGCCGCTCGTCGATGCGGTCCACCCGGCCCTCGGCGATGATCGACCCGACCGGCGCGGACACCCACCGCTCGACCGCGAGCGGGGTTTCCGCCGCGGGCAGCTCGGCCACGTACCCGCCGACCCACTCCTGCGCGCGCGCCCGGTACTCGGCGGCCTGCTCCGGGCCGGAGAACCCGTCGGACTTCCAGTGCTCCCGCACCAGCGCCGACGCCCGCTCCGGCGTCCGCTGGTCGACCCGCAGGTCGAAGTAGGCCTTCAACGCGTTGTGCACCACGGCGCCCAGGGTGGCGTTCGCCCGGGCGCCCGCGCGCGACGGGGATGGCCGGTCCAGGTAGGTCATGCGGTACTTGCGCGGGCACTGCTGCCAGGTCGAAACACGCGCGGGAGTCACCCGCACCAACTTGCTCGGAATGCCCTCGAGACCCAGCTGCCCTTGCACGCGCCCCACAGTACGCAGTTTTCCCGCTACTCCTCGAACGACCCCGCTCAGCCGATCACCTTGCTGCCGGTGCACCGGTCGACCAGCCGGTCCAGCGAGTCCGGCGGCGTGGTCTCCTGGCCGATCCGGATCGTCTTGTTGGTGCCGTGGTAGTCGCTGCTGCCGGTGGGGACCAGGTCCAGCTCGTCGGCCAGCACGCGCAACCGCTCGCGGGTCGCGGCGTCGTGGTCGGGGTGGTCGATCTCGATGCCCGCCAGCCCGTGGTCGGCCAGCTCCGCGACGATCCCCGCGGTCACCACCGGTCCGCGGGCCGTCGCGAACGGGTGCGCCAGCACGGTCACCCCGCCCGCGGCGGTGATCATCTCGATCGCGCGGTGCACCGGGGTGTCGGTGCGCGGCAGGTAGTACCGCCCGCTGCCGCCGAGGTACTTGGCGAACGCCTCGTCCACGCTGGCCACCGTGCCCGCCTCGACCAGGGCCCGCGCCAGGTGCGGGCGACCGCCCGGCGAGTCCGGCGGCAGCCCGGCCATCAGCCCGTCCGGGTCGATCGGGAAACCCTCGGCGGCCATGTGCCGGGCCATCTGGTGCAACCGCTCCCGCCGCTCCGCGCGCAGCCGCGACTGCTCGGCGACGAGCGCCGCCGAGTCCGGCGCGAACAGGTAGGCCAGCAGGTGCACGGTGATCGTCCGGCCGTTGCCGTCCGGGCACGAGCAGGACAGCTCGGCCCCCGGCACCAGCCGGAACCGGCCCGGCTGCCCGAGCTCGCGCACCGCGCGCTCGGCCTCGGCCCAGCCCGCGGTGGTGTCGTGGTCGGTGATCGCGATGGCGTCCAGCCCGGCCGCGACGGCGGTCGCCACCAGCTCAGCCGGGGTGTCGGTGCCGTCGGACTCGGTGGAATGCGTGTGCAGGTCGATTCGCACACCCACCAGTGTGACCCATGCCCCGGGAACCGGTTCGACCGCTGTCCGCGCAGCGAACGGCCCGGCGGGCGATCCACCCGCCGGGCCGTGCTGAACTCAGAGCTTGGCGGCCTTGCGCTTGCCGACCGCGGCGCGGCGCGCCTTGAGCATCGAGAAGCGGTCCTGTTGCTGGCCCTTCTTGTCACCGAAGACCAGGCCGGAGATCGCGTCCTCGACCTCGGTCGGGTTCGGCACGTACTCGATGCGGTTGAGCGCCTGGATCTGACCGGCCGACTCCACGACGAGCGTGCCGTACCCGAAGATGCGGCCCATCAGGGAGCGCGCGAAGGTCAGGTCGGTGACCTTGGTGATCGGCATCATCGCCACGTTCGTGGTGAAGATGCCGGTGGTCAGCAGGAACCGCTTGTCGGTGACGACGATGCGCTCCACGTACCAGTCGAGCACCTGGTAGGTGAAGCGCACCAGCACGATCAGCCCGGCGTACCAGAGGATGTTCTGGAACAGCCAGGCGTTGTTCGTCGGCAGCAGGTAGGACACCATCACCAGACCGACGAGCAGGCCGACCGCCTCGAAGAGGTCCCACACCAGGCACGCCCAGTGGCGCCGCACGCGGATCACCCGGCGTTCGGTGTCCAGCAGGTACTCGTCGGGATCCCTCGGAGCGAACAAGGCACCCGCCTCCCGCGGCTCGCGCTTACTGGGTCTTTGCCATCCTGGTCAGCGCTCCGCGGTGGCCGGTCCGCAGCTGTCGCCGAGCGCCTTCGGTCCCAGCCCAGCATCCGGCACCGCAACGGGATTCTCAACCGCTCCCCAGGGGAACTGCCCCTCCGCCGCGCACCGAGGAGGGGCACCCGCTGTCCGGGAACGGCCGGGTTGCTACCCGCACCGCGCAGGACGAGGCTGGGAGGACCTCACGTGAAGAGGTTCTGCATGAAGGTGATGACGGCCTCGGCTGCGCCCTTCAGGCTGTCCAGGATGCCGTTCACCACGCCGCTGGCTTGCGCCGGCGCGGCGAACAAGAAGTACAGGAGGAAAGCAACTCCGGCCCACGTGAGGATTTTCTTCATGTTCACTGTCACGCACCCCGTCCGAAAATGCCCTTGAGTAGCGCAGGCGTTTGCTGATCCGTTGTACCGCACTTCGCCGCTTTACGGCAGCTTTGTACCGCACTTGGGTCAGTCGTTTCCGAGCAGGCTCGGATCAACTACCCTCCGTGTTGATGATCGTATCGGAGAACCCGGTGATTCGCTGCGTCGGAGCCGTGATCCACGACCCACTCGGCCGGTTGCTGCTGGTCAAACGCGCACATGAACCGGCATCCGGGAAGTGGTCGCTACCCGGGGGCCGGGTGGAGCACGGGGAATCCGACCGTTCGGCGGTACAACGCGAAGTCCGCGAGGAAACGGGACTCTCCGTCACCGTCGGGGAGCTCGTCGGCCGCGTCCTGCGACCCGCCCCGAAGGGCACCTACGAGATCCTCGACTACTCCTGTTGGACGAATGAGCACACCCTTTGCGCTGGTGATGACGCCGCGGACGCGATCTGGGCGGATGGTGCGACTTTCGCCACACTTGACGAAGCAGGCGCCCTGACGCCGGGTTTGGCGGACTGCCTGCGGTCCTGGAGTAGTTTACCCCGCAACGAGTGATCACCGGAATTCGTCCGGGTTACCGCAATCGCACTCCGATGACCGCATTGTCCGAACCGGAGCCCGAGGGGCGCCCGGACCCGGCAGCGGGCAATCGCCCACACCGCCCAGTTCACCCGCTTCCCCCAACGTCCGGGTGCGCGCTGTGACGTTCCGCGAGAGCGGTTGCTGCATCGATGCACGGACGGAGTATCGTTGCCGGTTGGCTGACGCGAGGACCACCGCATCGGTGGATGACCGGAGGAGGTGAGGGATCGTGGGCGGTAGCGCCGACAGCGCTCTTCCGTGCAGTACCAACCGCATCCCCGCCGGAGGGACCGTCCGCCAGTAGCGCGGGCCCACGCCCGCTCCGGGCCCGGCCGGGATGCGCGAGCAGCGAGACTCCCGCTCAGCGCCGCGTCCCCCGGACGACCCACCCGGGTGGACCGCGCCCGGACTTCTGGAGGCAGCCGTGCCCAACCTCCCTTCGCTCGGCCTGCGCAACCGGAACAACCGCGCACCCCGCAGCACCCCGCGTTCGCCCGCGCCGACGTCCGACTACGTGGTGGACTGCGCGATCTACGTCGACGGCCACCGGGTCGAGGGCACCTGGACCCACACCGACGCCGTCGAGGAGGTGCGCCGCCGCGGCACCGGGTTCGTCTGGATCGGGCTGCACGAGCCCACCGAGGAGCAGATCAACGGGCTCGCCGACACCTTCGGGCTGCACGAGCTGGCCGTCGAGGACGCCGTGCACGCCCACCAACGGCCGAAGCTGGAGCGCTACGACACCACGCTGTTCATGGTGCTCAAGACCGTCCGCTACCTGTCATCGGAGCGCCGGTCGGCGACCAGCGAGATCGTCGACACCGGCGAGCTGATGGTGTTCCTCGGCCGCGACTTCGTGATCACCGTCCGGCACGGCAAGCACGCCGGGCTCGCCCAGGTGCGCAGCCAGCTGGAGGCCGACCCGGAGCAGCTGGCGCTCGGCCCGTCCGCGGTGCTGCACGGCGTCGCCGACCACGTGGTGGACACCTACCTGGAGGTCACCGAGGCCATCCAGGACGACATCGACGAGATCGAGGCCGAGGTCTTCGAACCGCGCACCAAGGTCGACGCCGAGCAGATCTACCTGATGAAGCGCGAGGTGCTGGAGCTGCGCCGGGCGGTGCTGCCGCTGACCAAGCCGATGCAGCGGCTGGCCGAGGGCTACACGCCGATGGTCGCCGACGACGTGCGCTCCTACTTCCGCAACGTCGAGGACCACCTGGCGAAGGTCTCCGAGATGGTGGGGTCCTTCGACGAGCTGCTGACCACGCTGGTGGACGCGACGCTGGCCAAGATCACGCTGCAGCAGAACACCGACATGCGCAAGATCTCCGCCTGGGTCGCGATCATCTCGACACCGACCATGATCGCCGGGATCTACGGCATGAACTTCACCAACATGCCCGAGGTCGACTGGACCTACGGCTACCCCGGGGTCCTCGTGGTGATGCTGGGTGCCTGCCTGGTGCTGTTCAAGATCTTCCGGCGGAACAAGTGGTTGTGATGGCACTCGGTAACGAAGTCCGGATCTCGGACGATACCCTGGGTGGGGTCACTCCGCGCCCGGTCTTCTGCCTGGCGCACCACCTGCCGTTCTCCGCCACCCGCCGCGTTCGGGTGGTGTCCGCGCGTGAGGAGGTTGTCATGCACCGGTTGCTGCAGCACCGAGGTCCGGCCAGGCATCGGCAGCCCGCTTCGCCGCGGCCGCGGCGAAGTCCGGTGACGCGCCGGCAGATCGCGGAGCAGTTGTTCCGGCACACCTCGTGGGTGCAGCGAAAACCCGGCGCGATGTGGGACGCGGTTCCCGCCGCGCGCTGACGCCTGCCGGGACGACCGCGGGCCACATCGTGAGGACGAATCTCTCGCAGCTCTTCGTTGTTCACGCCGGAGGCACCGCAATGACTCGCTTGATGACCAACAAGCTCACCATCCTCGTGGCCGTCCTCGTCGGATGGATCTTCACCCTCTTCCTGCTGATCTCCAACCAAGCCTGAAGGACTGCCCCGAGCTCGCCCTGTCCTGGCGACGCGCGGAAAGCCCGGCTGCGCAAGATCAACCGTCCACTGTGGCTTGAATCCGCAGCCACGAACGGTAGCCGGACTCAGCGACGTGGCCGCGCAGGGTGGTCCTGGCGCGGTTATAACTCCCACCGGGCAAGGCTTTCTAACGGCGGGGGTGGTCGAGGATGTCAGCTTTGCGCGCAGCCGCTGCTGCTCTGGTGGTGCTCGGCGCCGGGCCGCTGCTCATGGCGGCGAAGGCGCCACCACCGGTCGAGCAGCAGCTGCTGGACCTGACCAACGACGCCCGCGCTGGTGCGGGTTGCCCACCGCTGCGGCTGAACGCCGACCTCAGCGAAGCAGCCGCCGGGCACAGCGCCGACATGGCGCACCGGAACTTCTACGACCACACCGGCAGCAACGGCAGCGAACCCGCGAACCGCACCAAGGCCGCCGGCTACCCGGGCGACTACATCGGCGAGAACATCGCCGCGGGCTACGACTCGATCGAGGTCGTCTTCCAGAAGTGGATGGAGACCACCGCGCACCGCGACAACATCCTCAACTGCAAGTTCACCGACGTCGGTGTCGGCCACGCGGAGGTGCCCGGCAGCCGCTACGGCGACTACTGGACGCAGAACCTGGGCCGCCCCACGGGCAGGTGACGGGCGCCCCTCCGGGGAGGGACGCCCGTCGGGGTCAGGTGAGGGTGGCGCCGGTGGCCGGGTTGAACAGGTGGATCTTGTCCGGGTCGAACCAGACCTCCAGCGGCTGGTTCTCGCGGGCCGTGGACTCCACCGAGAGCCGGGTGACCACCTGGCCCTCGTCGGAGGGGACCTCGCTGCTGCCGCTGTCGGCGGCCAGCTCGTCGAGCTCCGCCGTGCTGGCCCGCCCACCGCTCAGGGTGAAGTAGACGTACTTGTCCGAGCCCATCTCCTCCACCACGTCCACCTCGCCCCGGAACGTCGCGCCCGCCGCGCGGACCGCGTCGTCGAGCAGCGCGGCGTCCTCGAAGTGCTCCGGGCGGATTCCCATGACCAGTTCGCGCGGCGCGTCCGCGGCCTCCAACAAGCGGCGGACCCGGTCCCGCAGCGGCACGTCGCCGAGCGCGGTGCGCAGCACGCCGTCGGCGACCTCGCCCGGGACGAAGTTCATCGCCGGGGAGCCGATGAAGCCCGCCACGAACAGGTTCGCCGGGTGCTCGTAGAGGTGCTGCGGCGCGCCCACCTGCTGCACCACGCCGCCGCGCAGGACCACCACGCGGTCGCCCAGGGTCATCGCCTCGGTCTGGTCGTGCGTGACGTAGACCGTGGTGGTGCCCAACTTCTTCTGCAGCCGCGACACCGAGGTCCGCATCTGCACCCGCAGCTTGGCGTCCAGGTTGGACAGCGGCTCGTCCATCAGGAACGCCTTGGGGCTGCGCACGATCGCCCGCCCCATCGCGACCCGTTGCCGCTGCCCGCCGGAGAGGTTGGCGGGCTTGCGCTCCAGGTGCTGGGTCAGGTCGAGGACCTTGGCCGCCTCCTGGACCTTCTCCCGCACCGTCGCCGCGTCGACCTTGGCCAGCCGCAGCGGGAACGCCATGTTCTCGAACACCGTCATGTGCGGGTACAGCGCGTAGGACTGGAACACCATCGCGATGTCGCGGTCCTTCGGCGCGCGCTCGTTCATCCGCTCCCCGCCGATGCGCAGCTCGCCCGCGCTGATGTCCTCCAGCCCGGCGATCATGTTCAGCGTGGTGGACTTCCCGCAGCCGGACGGGCCGACCAGGATCACGAACTCGCCGTCCGCGATCTCCAGGTCCACCTCGTCGACCGCCAGCGCCCCGTCCGGATAGCGCTTGGTCACCTTGTCCAGCACGATCTCGGCCACTTCGGTTACCCCTTCACTGCGCCGGAGGTCAGTCCGGACACGATGCGTCGCTGGAAGAACAGCACGAACACGATGATCGGCACGGTGATCACCACCGCTGCGGCGGAGATCGACCCGGTCGGGTCCTCGAACTGCGAGCTGCCGGTGAAGAACTGCAGCGCCACCGGCACCGTCCGGGAGTTCTCCGTGGAGGTCAGCGAGATCGCGAACAGGAAGTCGTTCCAGCAGAAGATGAACACCAGGATGGCGGTGGTGAACACGCCCGGCGCGGCCAGCGGCGCGATCACCCTCGCGAAGGCCTGCCCCGGCGTGGCGCCGTCCATCTTGGCCGCCTTCTCCAGCTCCCAGGGGATCTCCCGGAAGAACGCCGACAGCGTGTAGATCGACAGCGGCAGCGAGAAGGTGATGTAGGGCAGGATCAGCCCCGGCCAGGTGTCGAACAGCCCCAGCACCCGCTCGATCTCGAACAGCGGGGACACCAGCGACACCTGCGGGAACATCGCGATCAGCAGCGAGACCCCGACCAGCAGCCGCTTGCCGGGGAACTCCAGCCGGGCGATGGCGTAGGCGGCCATGGTGCCCAGCACCACCGCGATCAGGGTGGCGATCAGCGCGATGCCGATGGAGTTCAGCAGCGCGCGGGTGAACTCGGTGGTGCTGAAGATCGCCGCGTAGTTCTCCAGCGTCCACTCGCGCGGGATCAGGTTGCCGTCCGACAGCGTGTCCGGGGTCTTGAACGACAGCGACACGATCCACAGCACCGGCAGCAGCGCGTAGACCACGACGATGACGTTGAGCACCGTCCACTTGGCCTTCCGCGCGGGGGTCTCCGCCCCGCCCACGCCCGCCATCAGCGCCTCCCCTTGTCGTCGCTACCGGGCGCGGCCGTGCCGAACAGCTTGACGAAGATCCACGCGATGAGCGCGACCGCGACGAAGATCAGCACCGACATGGTGGAGCCGATCCCCAGGTTCAGTCCCTTGATCAGGTTGTTGTAGGCCAGCACCGACACCGACGAGGTGTCCTGCGCGCCCGAGGTGAGCACCACGATGTTGTCGAACACCCGGAACGCGTCGAGGGTGCGGAACAGCAGGGCGACCAGGATGGCCGGTTTCATCACCGGCAGCATCACCTTCACGAACCGCTGCCACGCCCCGGCGCCGTCCATCGCCGCCGCCTTGAGCAGGTCGTCGGGCACCAGCGCCAGCCCGGCCATCAGCAGCAGCGCCATGAACGGGGTGGTCTTCCAGACCTCGGCGAGGACCACGATGGCCAGCGCGCTGGCGTGCTCGGTCAGCGGGGCGCCGTCGGGGGTGATCGCGTTGGCCAGGTAGCCGGTGTCCGGGGTCCACGCGTAGCGCCAGCTGAAGGCCGCCACCACCGTGACGATGCCGTACGGGATGAGGGTGACGGTGCGGATCAGGCCCCGGCCGACCAGCGCCCGGTGCATGACCAGCGCCAAGCCCATGCCGAGCACGAACTCGATGACCACCGAGATCGCGGTGACCAGCACGGTCACCCCGAACGCGGTCCACCAGTAGCCGTTGCCCAGCACCGTGACGTAGTTGTCCAGCCCGACGAACTCGCGCTGGTCCGGGTACTTCAGGTCGAAGCGCTGAAAGGACAGCCAGAGCGCGTAGAGGATTGGGTAGCCGGTGACGGCGAGCATCACCAGCGCGGCCGGGGCGCACAGCAGCCAGCCGAGCTTGCGCTCCGCCTTCTTGCCCTCGCTGATCGCCTTGGCCACCGGCAGGGCGTCCTGCTTCTGCACCATCACGGCATCACTCCCTTGGACTCCAGGGCGTTCTGCACCTCGGTGCGCATCCGCTCCGCGGTGGGCTGCGGGTCGATCTCCCCGATCGGGGACAGCAGCTTGGACAGCACCATGGAGACGTTCTGGGCGGCCGGGGTGATCGGGCGCACGCCCGGGTCCTTGAGGGCCTCCAGGATGGTGTCCCGCATCGGGTACTCGGCGGCGATCTCGGGGTCGGCGTAGACGGACTCGATCGTCGGCGGCACGCCGTCGTTGAGCGCGGAGAACTTCTGGCTCTCCGGGCTGCGCAGGCACTTGGCCGCCTCGAAGGCCAGGTCCGGCTTGGTGGAGAAGTTGCTCACCGCGTAGTTGGCGCCGCCGATGGTGGACTTGCTCGGCACTCCCGGCTGCAGGCCGGGCAGCCGTGCCCAACCCACCTTCTCCGCCAGCTCCGGTTCCTTCTCCTTCATCGACGCGTAGACGAACGGCCAGTTCAGCTGGAACGCGGCCTGCCCGGTCTCGAACTCCTGCCGGGCGTCGTCCTCCTTGGCGTTGTTCATCGACGGGCTGGTCACCCCCGCCGTGCCGAGGTCGCGCAGCGCCTGCAGCGCGCGCACCGCGCCCTCGTCGACCACGGCGGTGCGGCCGTCGTCGGACACCACGTGCCCGCCCGCCGACTCGACCAGCGTGTTGAAGTGCACGTACACGCCTTCGTACTGGGCGCCGGTGAAGGAGATCCAGTGCGGCTTGCCCTCCTGCTCGAGCCGCTGGGCGGTGGAGATCATCTCGTCCCAGGTCTCCGGTGGTTCGGGCACCAGGTCCTTGCGGTACCAGAGCAGCTGCACGTTGGTGTTCTTCGGCGCCGCGTAGAGCTTGCCGTTCCAGGTGGCGGTCTCCAGCGGGCCCTGCAGGGTGCCGCGCTCCACGTCCGCCCTGTGCTGCCCGGTCCACTCCCGGATCCACCCGGCCTCGGCGAACTCGGCGACCCAGGTGACGTCCAGGTACAGGATGTCCAGCCCCCGGTCACCGGCGGCGAGGCGGCGCACCATCTGCTCGCGCTGGCCGTCGGCGTCGCGGGGCAGCTTGTGGTAGACGATGTTGTAGCGCCCGCCCGACTCGGCGTTGCAGCGGTCCACGTTCTGCTGCAGGTTCTCCTCGGGCGCGCTGTAGAGGTTCACGGTGTTCGCGCTGGATGCCGGGGCGCAGGCGGTCAGCGCGGACGCGCAGACCAGCGACGCACCCAGCAGCGCCGCGCGACGAGTGCGGCGAACTCTCACTGTCAGTCCTCCCAGTTGCTGGTCGCAGGCACGACCAAGCATCGGGGGTGCCCACGCTTCGTCGCCTGCCACCACCGGCGATGGGCCGGTGCTGGAAAGCTAGGCCTCTTGATCAGTCAAGGCAAGGCATGTTGCCAACACGTGAAAATCGGACCGCAACGCAGCCGCGGGAGCAGGACGCCCAGGCTCCGGGGCGGGGCCTGGGCGTCGACGTGGTCACTGGGCTGGCGGGGGCCGCATCGCGAGCTTGGCGAGCAGGTCCCGGCCCTGCTCCGCGTGGCGGGGCTGGGCCAGGACGTCGTAGCGGCCCGCGACCAGCTGGCTCGCCGAGGAGAAGTCGCGGCGGCCCCGGGTCGAGGCGTAGCCGACCGCGGCGAAGACCAGTCCGAACAGCACCCCCGCGCCGAGACCGGCCAGCACCGGGCCGAGCCAGCTGCCCTGCGGGGTGAACATGCCCATGATCAGGCCGACGAGCAGACCGAACCACGCGCCGGAGGCGGCACCGCCGCCCAGCACCCGGCCCCAGCTGAGCCGTCCGGTGACCCGCTCGACGAGCATCAGGTCGACGCCGACGATGGTCACCTCCTGCACCGGGAAGTCGGTGTCGGCGAGGTAGTCCACGGCGCGCTGCGCCTCTTCGTAAGTGCTGTAGGAGCCGATGGGCCAGCCCGTGGGCGGCGTGGGCAGGTTGGGTGTGCCCGGCGTCGGCCGGCTGGCGCCGGTGAATGGGTTGGACACCGCTGACACCTCCGTGGAACGTGCTGGGCGAGGGCGGGGCTGCGGTGGTGGGCGAGCCCGATTCCGCCGCAATGTCCCTTCCCCCATCAGGCTACCTTGCAGGGGCTTCCCGGAGATCATGTCGGTCCCCGCCGCGGACCGCATCCGCGACCCGTCAGGCGGCTGCCTCGCGGCGCACGACGGTGAGCGCCAGCCCCGCGCAGCCCAGGGCGGCCAGCGCCAGCAGCACGAAGCCCCAGGTGTACTGCCCGGAGGCGCCGTAGATCGCGCCCATCGCCAGCGGCGGGAAGAAGCCGCCGAGCCCGCCCGCGGCGCCGACCAGCCCGGTCACCGCACCCACCTGGTCGGCCGGGGCCAGCTTGGCGACCAGTGCGAACACCGCCCCGGCCCCGGCGCCGAGCACCGCGGCCAGCCCGAGGAAGGCGGTGGTGCCGACCGGCACCAGAGGCAGCTCGAAGGCGGCGAGCCCGGCGAGCACGGTCGCCAGCGAGCACAGGGCGCCGAGGACGGTGGCCGGGTGCACGCGGTCGCACAGCCAGCCGCCGAGGGGGCGGGCGACCACGGCCAGCACCACGAACCCGGCGGTGCGCGTCGAGGCGTCCGCCGCCGTCAGGTCGTAGCCGGTCTTCAGGTAGGTGGGCAGGTAGACGCTGAACGCCACGAACCCGCCGAAGGTCAGCGCGTAGAGAACCGACAGCTGCCAGGTGACGCCCAACCGCAGGGTGTCGACGGTGCGGCTGAAGGCCGAGCCCGCGGGCGGCGTGCGGTCGGCCGGATCGCGCAGCAGCGCCCAGGACAGCGCGGCCACCACGACCAGCGCCACCGACACGACCAGGAACGGCGTGAGCTCGCCGTAGGCGCTGATCAGGGGCAACGTGGTGAAGGTCGCGACGGCGGTGCCCCCGGTGCCGACCCCGAACACGCCGAGCGCCATGCCGCGGTGGGCGGGCGGGAACCAGCTGTTGACCGCCGGGACCCCGACGGCGAAGGTCGTCCCGCCGAGCCCGAGCAGCACTCCGCCGAGCATCAGCACCGGCAGCGCGTCCGGGAACAGCCCGACCAGCAACACCGGGATGATCGTCAGCAGGCTCAGCGCGGTGAACATCGGCCGCGCGCCGTACCGGTCGGTCAGCGAGCCGACCGGGATGCGGCCGACCGAGCCGATGATCACCGGCAGCGCCACCAGCACCGACTGGGTGAACGGGGCAAGGCCGAGCCGCTGCCCGATGCCGGGCGCGAGCGGGGCGAGCAGCGCCCAGGCCCAGAAGTTGACCGCGAACGCGGTCGTGCAGACCCCCAGCACGACCCACTTGCGGGCGGTCGCCGCCGCCAGCCCGAGGTCGAGGGGCGCGGGATGACTGACCACTGCGAACACCTCAGCTCTGCCGTGCCCGGCGATCACTTCGCGGGGACCGGGCCGGACGCCGAGTTGCGGGCTGCGCTGGTCGGCCCAATGGTCGAGTTTGCGGGCCGCGGTCGCGCACGGCGAATCGGAGCGCGAGCCCAGCGGTCACCACCCCGGCGACTCGCGAAGGAGCCCGGCCCCATGGCGAAACGAGCGGACGCGGGACTCGACGGACCGGTCTCCGAGCTCCTGCTGCGCACCCGCAAGCTGCTGTCCCCCGGCGCGGTCTCGGCCGACCTGCGCAGCCTCGAGCTGGTCGGCGGCCGCGAGGGCGACGTCTTCTACCGGGACCGGTGGAGCCACGACAAGGTGGTGCGCTCCACGCACGGCGTGAACTGCACCGGCTCCTGCTCGTGGCAGGTCTACGTCAAGGACGGCGTGATCACCTGGGAGGCGCAGGACACCGGCTACCCGTCGGTCGGGCCGGACTCCCCGGAGTACGAGCCGCGCGGCTGCCCGCGCGGGGCCGCGTTCTCCTGGTACACCTACTCGCCCACCCGGTTGCGCTACCCGTACGTGCGCGGGGTGCTGCTGGAGATGTACCGCCGAGCCAAGGCCGCCACCGGGGACCCGGTGCGCGCCTGGGCGTCCATCGTGGACGACCCGGAGGCGCGGCGGCGGTACCAGCGGGCGCGCGGCAAGGGCGGGCTGGTGCGGGCCAGCTGGGACGAGGCCGTGGAGCTCGTCGCCGCCGCCCACGTGCACACGATCAAGCGGTACGGGCCGGACCGGATCGCCGGGTTCTCCCCCATCCCGGCGATGTCGATGGTCTCGCACGCCGTCGGATCGCGGTTCCTGTCGCTGATCGGCGGCACCATGCTGTCCTTCTACGACTGGTACGCCGACCTGCCGGTGGCCTCGCCGCAGGTGTTCGGCGACCAGACCGACGTGCCCGAGTCCGCCGACTGGTGGAACGCGGCCTACCTGGTGATGTGGGGGTCCAACGTCCCGGTCACCCGCACTCCGGACGCGCACTTCATGGCCGAGGCCCGCTACCGGGGGCAGAAGGTCGTGGTGGTCTCCCCCGACTACGCCGACAACGTCAAGTTCGCCGACACCTGGCTCGCGCCGCACCCGGGCACCGACGGCGCGCTGGCGATGGCGATGGGGCACGTGGTTCTCCGGGACTGCTACGTGCAGCGACAGACCCCGCGCTTCGCCGACTACGCCCGCCGCTTCACCGACCTGCCGTTCCTGGTCGCGCTGCGGGACACCGGGCAGGGGCTGGTGCCGGACAAGTTCGCCACCGCCGCCGACCTCGGCGCGACCGGGGAGCACGACCGCTTCAAACCGGTGCTGGTGGACGAGCGCACCGGTCGCGAGCACGTGCCGGGCGGCAGCCTCGGGTTCCGCTTCGACCCGGCGGGCGCCGGGCGGTGGAACCTCAACCTCGGCGAGGTCCGGCCGCAGCTGAGCCTGCTCGACCACCCCGCCGCCGAGCCCGTCGCCGTGGAGCTCCCGCGCTTCGACGTGCCCGGCGACCGCCGCGCCCGGCTGCGCCGGGGCGTGCCCGCGATCCGGCTCGGCGGTCGGCTGGTGACCACCGTGTTCGACCTGGTGCTGGCCAACTACGGGGTGGGGCGGCCGGGGTTGCCCGGCGACTGGCCGCGCGGGTTGGACGACCCGCAGCCGCACACCCCGGCCTGGCAGGAGGAGATCACCGGGGTGCCCGCGGCGCAGGCGGTCCGGGTGGCCCGCGAGTTCGCCCGCAACGCCGAGGAGTCCGGTGGCCGGTCGATGATCCTGATGGGCGCGGGCACCAACCACTGGTTCCACTCCGACACGATCTACCGCGCGTTCCTGGCGCTGGTGGCGCTGACCGGGTGCCAGGGCGTCAACGGCGGCGGCTGGGCGCACTACGTGGGGCAGGAGAAGTGCCGCCCGGTCACCGGGTGGGCGCAGCTGGCCGGGGCGCTGGACTGGTCGCGCCCACCGCGCCAGATGATCGGCACCGCGTTCTGGTACCTGGCCACCGACCAGTGGCGCTACGACGCGCTCGGCGCCGAGGAGCTGATCCACCCGCTCGGCCCGGGGAAGCTGTGGGGCATGTCGATGGCCGACTGCATCGCGCAGTCGGCGCGGCTGGGCTGGATGCCCTCGTACCCGACGTTCGACCGCAACCCGCTGGACCTGGTCGACGACGCCCGCGCCACCGGGGCGGACCCGGCCGAGCACGTGATCGCCGAACTCCGCGCCGGGCGGCTGGCGTTCGCCTGCACCGACCCGGACGACGAGGCGAACTGGCCGCGGATCGCCACCGTGTGGCGGGCGAACCTGCTGGGTTCCTCGGCGAAGGGCAACGAGTACTTCCTGAAGCACCTGCTGGGCACCGACTCGGCGCTACGGGCCGAGGAGGCCCCGCCGGAGCGGCGCCCGCACGACGTTCGCTGGCACCCGCGCGCCCCGGAGGGCAAGCTCGACCTGCTGCTGTCGCTGGACTTCCGGATGACCAGCACCGGCCTGTTCAGCGACGTGCTGCTGCCCGCCGCGACCTGGTACGAGAAGCACGACCTGTCGTCCACCGACATGCACCCCTTCGTGCACGCGTTCACCCCGGCCATCGCACCGCCGTGGGAAACCCGCAGCGACTTCGACGCCTTCCACGCGATCGCCCGGCAGTTCTCCGAGCTCGCCGCGGAGCACCTCGGCGTGCGCGAGGACCTGGTCGCCGCGCCGCTGCTGCACGACACCCCGGACGAGCTGGCCACCCCGGGCGGCGTGGTGCGCGACTGGACCCGCGACGAGGTCGAACCGGTGCCGGGCGTGACGATGCCGAAGCTGGTGGTCGTCGAGCGCGACTACCCGGCGGTGGCGGCGAAGATGGCCGCCCTCGGCCCGCTGGTGGAGCAGCTCGGGGTCGGGAACAAGGGCTGGCAGGTCGTCCCCGACCAGGAGGTCGAGCGGCTGCGGCAGCAGAACGGGGTGGTGCGCGGCGGGGTGGCGGACGGGCGGCCGTCGCTGGCGCGCGACGTGCACGCCTGCGAGGCGGTCCTCGCGCTGTCGGGCACCACCAACGGCCGGATCGCGGTCGCGGGCTTTCGGGACCTGGAGCAGCGCACCGGGGTGCGGTTGGCCGACCTGGCGCAGGACGCCGAGGGCAGGCAGATCACCTTCGCCGACACCCAGGCCCGTCCGGTCCCGGTGATCACCTCGCCGGAGTGGAGCGGCAGCGAGCACGGCGGGCGGCGCTACAACGCCTTCGTGGTCAACGTCGAGCGCCTCAAGCCCTGGCACACCCTGACCGGCCGCCAGCACTTCTACCTCGACCACGACTGGGTGGCCGACCTCGGTGAGGGCCTGCCGGTCTACCGGCCGCCGCTGAACATCCACCACCTCTTCGGCGAGCCGGAGTCCCCGGACGGCGCGGCGGTCTCGGTCCGCTACCTGACCCCGCACTCGAAGTGGTCGATCCACTCCGAGTACCAGGACAACCTGCTGATGCTGGCGCTCTCGCGCGGCGGCCCGGACCTGTGGCTGAGCCCGGCCGACGCGCAGCGCATCGGCGTGCGCGACAACGACTGGGTCGAGGCGGTCAACCGCAACGGCGTGGTGGTGGCCCGCGCCGTGGTGTCGCAGAAGATGCCGCCCGGCACGGTCTACGTGCACCACGCCAAGGACCGCGTGGTGGACGTGCCGAAGTCGGAGGTCTCCGGGATGCGCGGCGGGATCCACAACTCGTTGACCCGGTTGCTGCTCAAGCCCACCCACCTCGTCGGCGGGTACGCCCAGCTGTCGTTCGCGTTCAACTACCTGGGCCCGACCGGCAACCAGCGCGACGAGGTCACCGTGATCCGCCGCCGCAGCCAGGAGGTCGAGTACTGATGCGTGTGATGGCCCAGCTCGCCATGGTGATGAACCTGGACAAGTGCATCGGCTGCCACACCTGCTCGGTCACCTGCAAGCAGGCGTGGACCAACCGCGGCGGCGTCGAGTACGTGTGGTTCAACAACGTGGAAACCCGCCCCGGGCAGGGTTATCCGCGCACCTACGAGGACCAGGAGCGGTGGCGCGGCGGGTGGCGGCTGCGCGGTGGCCGGTTGACGTTGCGCTCCGGGAGCCGGTTCAGGCGGCTGCTGTCGCTGTTCGCGAACCCGAAGCTGCCCGCCATCCAGGACTACTACGAGCCCTGGACCTACGACTACGACAACCTGATCTCCGCGCCCGCGGGCGAGGAGTTCCCGGTGGCCCGGCCGCGGTCGCTGATCTCCGGTGAGCCGGTGCGGATCTCCTGGAGCGCGAACTGGGACGACAGCCTGGCCGGCTCCCCCGAGCTGACCCGGCAGGACCCGGTGCTGCGGCGGTTGTCCGACGAGGTCCGGCAGTCCTTCGAAGAGACCTTCATGTTCTTCCTGCCGCGGATCTGCGAGCACTGCCTCAACCCGTCCTGCGTGGCGTCCTGCCCGTCCGGCGCGATGTACAAGCGCACCGAGGACGGCATCGTGCTGGTCGACCAGGACCAGTGCCGCGGCTGGCGGATGTGCGTCACCGGCTGCCCCTACAAGAAGGTCTACTTCAACCACCGCACCGGCAAGGCCGAGAAGTGCACGCTGTGCTACCCGCGGATGGAGGTCGGGCTGCCGACGGTGTGCTCGGAGACCTGCGTGGGGCGGCTGCGCTACCTCGGCGTGGTGCTCTACGACGCCGACCGCGTGCTGGCGGCGGCCTCGGTGCCGGACGAGCACGACCTGTACCCGGCGCAGCTGGACGTGCTGCTCGACCCCCACGACCCGGAGGTGCTGACCGCCGCGCGGCGCGCCGGGATCCCCGCGGACTGGGTCGACGCCGCGCAGCGCTCCCCGATCCACGCGCTGATCAAGGACTTCCGGGTCGCGCTGCCGCTGCACCCGGAGTTCCGCACGCTGCCGATGGTCTGGTATGTGCCGCCGCTGTCGCCGGTGGTGGACAAGCTGGTCGAGACCGGGCACGACGGCGAGGACGTGGGCAACCTGTTCGGCGCCATCGACGCGCTGCGCATCCCGGTGGAGTACCTGGCCGAGCTGTTCACCGCCGGGGACACCGGACCGGTCACCGCAGCGCTGCGCAAGCTCGGCGCGATGCGCGCCTACATGCGCGACATCAACCTCGGGCGGCCGCCGAACCCGGCCATCCCGGAGGCCGCCGGGCTGGACGTGCCGCAGGTGGAGCGGATGTACCGGCTGCTGGCGCTGGCCAAGTACGAGGAGCGCTACGTCATCCCGCAGGCGCACCCTGAACTCGCCGGGCAGCTGGACGAACCCGGTTGCTCGCTGGACTACGAGGGCGGGCCGGGCATGTACGAGTCCGGGCCGTTCGGCGAGACCTCCGGGGCACCGGTCCCGATGGCCGTGGAGAACTTCCACCTGCTCAAGCAGCGGCAGAGCGGGGAGCACTTCATCGCGCCGGACGGCTCGCGCCGGGTGAACCTGCTCAACTGGGACGGTCGCGGCACCCCCGAAGGCCTGTTCCCGCCCGATGGCGAGGACCGCTGATGCCCTTCGACCGGACCCGCGCGCTCACCCACCGCATCGCCGCGTTCCTGCTGGCCTACCCCGACGGGGAACTGCTCGAACGGCTGCCGCTGCTGCGCGCGGGGTGCGCGGAACTCCCCACCGCGCAACGAGATCCACTGCTGGAGCTGGTGCACCACCTGGAGGTGACGCCGCTGCTGGCCGCGCAGCAGCACTACGTCGAGACCTTCGACCTGCGCCGCCGCTGCTGCCAGTACCTGAGCTACTGGACGACCGGCGACACCCGCAACCGCGGGCGGGCGATCGTGGACTTCAAGCGGATCTACCGGGCGGCGGGCGTGCTGCCACCGGAGGACGAGCTGCCGGACCACCTGACCGTCGTGCTGGAGTTCGCCGCCACCACCGACCAGGAGCGCGGCACCGCCCTGCTCGTCGACCACCACGCTGGGCTCACCCTGCTCGCCGAGGCCCTGCGCGACCAGGGCACGGTCTACGCGCGCGGCGTCGAGGCGGTGCTGACGACACTGCCTGCGCCGACCCCGGAAGTCCTGCGCTCGGCCAAGCGCATCGCCGCGACCGGGCCCCCGCAGGAGGCGGTGGGGATGACCGGTCCGCTGCACCCGTTCGGAGGTCCGCGATGAGCACCTGGGACGTGCTGCTGTGGGGAGCCGCGCCGTACGTGGTGATCGCGGTGCTGGTCCTCGGCTCGCTGTGGCGCTGGCGCTACGACCGGTTCGGCTGGACCACCCGCTCGTCGCAGCTCTACGAGTCACGGCTGCTGCGACTGGCCAGCCCGCTGTTCCACTTCGGCCTGCTGGTGGTGATCGTCGGCCACGTCGTCGGGTTGCTGGTCCCGGCGTCGTGGACCGCGGCGCTGGGCGTGTCCGAGCAGGCCTACCACGTGGTCGCGGTCGGGCTGGGCGCGCTGGCCGGGGTGTGCACGCTGGTCGGGGTCGCGCTGCTGGTCTACCGGCGGCGCCGCACCGGCCCGGTGTTCTCCGCGACGACGGTGAACGACAAGGCGATGTACCTGGTGCTGGTCGGCGCGATCCTGCTCGGGCTGCTGACGACCGTGCTGGCCAACGGGGTGACCGAGGGCTACGACTACCGGGCCACCGTCTCCCCCTGGTTCCGCAGCATCTTCGCGCTGCAGCCGGACGTGGCGCTGATGGTGGACGTGCCCTGGTCGTTCAAGGCGCACGTGCTGGTCGGGATGCTGCTGTTCGCGCTGTTCCCGTTCACCCGCCTGGTGCACGCGCTGAGCGGGTTCGCCGCGGTGCGGTACCTGTTCCGGCCGTACGTCGTCTACCGCAGCCGGGCCGCCACCCGCCCCCGCCGCGGCTGGGAGCCGGTGGGCGTCCCGGGGCAGCGCAAGGGCAAGCACGACGCACCGCGCCCCGCGCGCAAGCGGTGAAGCGGTAGCCGACCGGGCTGGACCGCCAGCTCCTGCTGCCGCTCAGCCGACGACCTCGTGCGCGGCCCGGGTTTCCACGCTCCCGGCGAACTCCCCTCCGCAGTCCCGAAACCTGATCAGGTAGCCGCCGAGCCCCCCTCCCACGCATCGGCCACCGCCTGGAACCCCGCGAGGAGCGCGGTGCTGACCGTCGTACCGGCGCAGCACGACCGGCTTCGACCACCGAGCCGAACAACACCGCGACCTCCGCTCCGCCCACCGTCCCTGGCGGAAGCGGCCCAACCCCGGTTGGGCCCAAGCCCGCGATCCGGCGGAACCCCGTGCCCGGCTAGGGTTCCGTTAGGGGGTGAGCGCGGTGGCACGAGTCCGCGTCGAGCGGTCGGTCTGGTTCGGCGAGGCCGAGCTGGTCCCCGACCCGCACCGGGACGCCGGGTGGACCGTCGCCGTGGACGGCGTCACCCAGTCCTTCGTGGACCTCGCCGACCCGACCTACCTGAAGCTGCCGTACGTCGCCTGGATCGGGCAGGCGGTCGACCGGCACTGGCCGCCTGGCACGGCGGTGTCGGCCACCTACCTCGGCGGCGCCGGGTGCACCCTGCCCCGCTACGTGGCCGCCACCCGGCCCGGCTCCGAGCAGACCGTGTTCGAGCTGGACGAACCGCTGGTCGAGCTGGTGCGCGAGCACCTCGCGCTGGACGAGGTGCCGGGGCTGGAGGTCCGGGTGCAGGACGGGCGCGCGGGCGTCCACGGCGCGCCGGAGGACAGCGCCGACCTCGTGGTGCTCGACGTCTTCCGCGCGGGCAACGTGGTCACCGAGCTGGCCACCGTCGAGTTCCTGTCCGAGGTCGCGCGCGTGCTGCGGCCCGGTGGCCTGTTCGCGGCGAACATCTGGGACGGCGACCCGCTGCCGTTCGCGCTGGGTGCCTTCGCCTCGGTCTGCGAGGTGTTCCCGCACGTCCTGGTCCTCGCCGAACCCGGAGTCCTGCTGCGCCACCGCGCGGGCAACATCGTGGTCGTGGCCTCCACCCGCGACCTGCCCCGCCCGCACCTCGAGGCGTGGGGCGCAGCGGCAACCAACCGCATGTCCTGCCTGACCCCCCGACAACTGGCCGCCGTGGCCGGAACGGCACCCCCGATCACCGAGGCCAACCCCCACACAACCCCAGTCCCCCCAGTCCTCCACCCCCACCACCAACGCAACTCCCCCGAAGACCAGACCTCCGAGGCATGAGCGATCGCCGAGCGCCTCGGCGAGAAGCACCCTCCACGCGCCCGCGCGTCGTACCCCAACACACCCGCACCAACCGCAGTTTCAATTGAAACTGCACTCCCCACCCACGCGGATCCGCAGTTTCAATTGAAACTGCGAGTACTCCCCACGTGGGTTCACAGTTTCAGTTGAAACTGTGGTCCTGTGGAGCCTGGAAGGTGCGGCACCGCCCGGGCCGAAGGCCCGTCAGGGGGTGGTGGGTTACTTGGGGGTGGTGGGTTACTGGGGGGTGCGGCGTCTGGGGCGGGGGGCTAGGACGTCGAACGTGCCCAGCAGGATCATGTGGGCGTAGGCCGTGAGGGCCGTTGCCAGGAGGATCCAGCCGCCGCCGGTGTAGGCGTTCGGTTGGACCAGCCACAGGACTCCGCCGAAGACCACCGCAGTCAGGGCCGTCGCGCCGATGCGGGCGCCCGGCCGGTAGGCGACCGCCGCGGCCCAGGTCAGCAGCACCGCCGCCAGCGCCAGACCGAGCGGGCCGAGCCGGAAACCGGTGGCGAACACCCAGAACTCCGCGGCGAGCAGCGCCGCCGCGATGACCAGCGCTGGGACCCAGCGCGCCAACCCGGTGCCGAAGCGGCGCGCCGCTCGGCTGCCCAGCCACACCGCGAACACCGCCACCAGCAGCATCGCGATCAGCACACCGGGGCCGAAGGAGCTGCTCGAGAAGTCCGCGACGCCCAGCCAGTTGCCGTGCACCGGGGTGTAGGCGAACCAGCCGAAGTCCGGCGGGGGGACCTCGCACTCGCCGAACCCGCACAGGAAGCCCTGGTCCGGCGCGACCGCCGTGGCGGTCAACGCCTGCTCGACGTGGTCGAACCCGGAACCGCCGCCCGATAGCACCTCCAGCGACTGCAGGTCCGGCTGACCGATCCCGGTGAACGCCACCGCGGTGGCGGCCAGCAGCCCGAGCAGCGCGGCCCGGCGCGGCGCCGCCACGGCGTAGATGACCATCATCACCAGCGGTTTGACCAGCGTCATCGCCCGGCGGCCGAACCAGCGCAGCACGCCCCCGCCCGACGGGCGGGCGGCGCGGTAGGCCAGCAGCCCGAACCGGGTGGCCAGCGACAGCGCCCGCCGCTCCCCCAGGTCGGGGAACCGCTGGCGCCCGACGGCGTAGCGCTCGACCTCGCTCGACAGCTCCGCCGGTGCGGGCGTCGCCGGTCGGCCGCCGCCGCGCTGGTCCGCGCCCGAGGCGACCGTCGCCACGTACGGGACCTCCTCGGCCGCGATCGTCCACTGCAGGCGCTCGGTGAGCAGCTTCCGCGTCTCGGTCAGCGGGTGCTCGTCGTCAGGCCGGGCGAACAGGGCGTCGAGCTCGGCGCGCACCTCGCCCGCGTGCCGCGACCACACCTCGGCGAGGAAGCCGCGCCACTGCGCGGCCTGCGCCTCGTCCAGGTCACCGAGCTCGGCCTCCGTCGGGCGGCTGACGATCTCCTGCAGCGCGCTGCCCAGCGCCTCCGCGCCGCCGTGCCGCCGCAGCCGCACCGGGTCGGCGAGCAGCCCGACCAGCGCGGCGGCGGCGTCCATGCGCCCCCACATCCAGTCGTTGGCCCGCCACTTGGCGGACAGGAACGCCCCGAAATTGCCGATGTCCAAGCCCCGGATCTTGTCCGCGATCCGCAGCGGAACGCCTTCCCCGCGTCGCAGCGCGGCGAACGGCAGCGGGCTCTGCTCGTCGCTGACCACGCGCAGCAGGTTGATCCGCGAGCCGGGCACCCGCCCCACGTCCAGCGGCGCGGTCAGCACCACCAGCTGCTGGAGCACCTCGGACCGCTGGTCGCTGCGCTCCAGCAGCGAGTAACCGATCTGCTCCGGCTCGTCGCACCGCTCGCGCGGCGGTGCGAGGGCGGCCAGCCGGTCGGCGACGCGGTGCAGCACCTTGCGCGCTTCGGCCACCGCATCCACCCCGGTGGCCTCGGGCACCGCGTCCGCGCCCGATGACTCCACGATGGACCGGAGCTCAGCGGCGAACTCGGCGAGCACCCGCTGGTGGTCCGGGCCGTCCTCCACCGCGCTCAGGACCTCGCCGAGCAGCGGCGCGATCGGCGTGGGCAGCGCGTGCTGCAACCGGACCCGGCGGCGCAGCACCCGCTGCACCCACTCGTCGAGCTCGGCGGTCTCGACGATCGGCTCCAGCTTCGCGCCGTTGATCCAGTACCGGTCCGCGTGGCCCTCCAGCACCTCGGCGAACGCGCGCAACCGGTAGAGCACCGACTTGCAGCGCCCGACCTCCCGGCTCTCCGGCGACCAGCGCTCGATGTCCCACGCCCAGCCGAGGCACTCCTGGACCGCGGTGAGCAGGCTGCGCGCGTCGTCGAAGACCCGCCTCGTCGCCTCCCGGCCAAGCCCGTCCGACAGGTGCCGCGCGAGCTGGTTCCGGGCGGGTGCCGACCAGTCCGCGAGCGGGTCGCCGACCACCGGCGGCAGCAGCTTCCCGTCCTCGCTGCCCGCGGGCTCGGTGAGCAGCCGGTGGACCGCCTGCGCGTCGAGCTCCGCGCGCACCACGGCGTGGTCGGGCGCGACGGCGGCGACCTGGCTGGCCAACGCGGCCAACCGGTCCCCGTCAGGAGTGGCATTGAGCTGCGCGAACAACGCCTTGCGCCGCAACGCCGTTCGCTCCACGACGCGGTTGTGCTCCTCCAGCGCGTCGAGGTCGGCCAGCAGCGACTCCTGGGTCATGCGGGCGCGCAGCGCGCTCAGGGTCACCGGGACGGCGCGCCCCGGTTCGCGGCGCTGCTCGTGCGAGGCGACGGGGTCCGGGTTCAGGTACAGCAGCCACCGCTGCGTGGGGCGGTCCGCAGGCGCCTCGGTGATCGCGTTGATCGCCGCCGACACCGGGATGTTGTCCAGCACGCCACCGTCGATCACGCGGAACGGCGCCCGCCCGGAGTCAGCGGTGGTCTCGGAGAACAGGCCCACCATGTTCGGCTCGCCCTCCGGGGGCCGACCGAGCGAGGAGAACACCTGGGCGGGCTCGAAGGCGAACGGGAACGACGAGGTGGCGCGCGCCGCGTGGGCCAACCGCAGCACCGTGGCGGGGAACTGCTCGCCCGCCCCGAAGTCGGACAGCGGATCACCCGCCCGCCCCCGGTGCCGGAACGAGAACGAGGCGGTGCGCCGTTCCTGCAGCATCGTCCCGGCGCGGGCGTCGAGCCGCTGCTCCACGGTCGGGTCCAGCAGGGTCGCGGTGAGCAGCAGGTCGGCGCGGTTTCCCGGCAGATCCGCCTCCTCGGGCACGTTGCCGGTGATGACCTCCACCAGTTCGGCGCGAAAGTAGTCGTCGCCCTCCAGCAGCGACGGTGGGCTGGGCTGCCAGAACTTCGGCACCGGCCGGGACATCGCCTCGACGTCGCCGAGCTTCACCCAGACCTCGCGCATCCGGTCGAACGGCATGCCGTAGACGAGGGTGGCGGCCAGCAGCGTGGCGTTGAGCCCCCCGGCCGAGGCCCCGGCGAGCACGTCGACGGCGACCGAGTCATAGCCGGACAGCTCCGCCAGCGCCGCCCACGGGTGGGCCCCGGACGGGTCCTCGGCGTCGAGCGCGGTGCGCAGCCGGTTGATCTCGGCGACGGCGCCGCCGATCCACACCGCCATGCTCGCGCCACCGCGCATCGCCAGCGCCAGGCGCAGTTCCTGCTCGTTCTCCGCTCCAGCCGCGGTGGACACCTCGGAATCCGCCCTCTCCATCGACACCTGCGGATCACCCGAAACCTACCGCGCGGGAGCCGACCGGTGGCCCCGAACTCAGCCACTCTCCCCCGTTGCCCCGAACCTCAACCCTGGCGGACCAACCCGGTGCGGTGCCGCATGGTGAGCGGGGCGCTCGGGCCGTCACCCCTCCGGTGGGGTCCAGCGGTCCGTCCGGGGCATCCCCGCGGCCCGCCCCTTGCCCGCGATGACCAAGGCCATCTTGCGGGAGGCCTCGTCGATCATCTCGTCGCCGAGCATCGCCGCGCCGCGCGCACCACCGGCGGCCGAGGTGTGCCACTCGTAGGCGTCCAGGATGTTCTCGGCGTGGTCGTAGTCCTCCTGGCGTGGGGAGAACAGCTCGTTCACCGCGTCCACCTGGGCCGGGTGCAGGACCCACTTGCCGTCGAAGCCCAGCGCAGCCGTGCGACCGCCGACCCGCCGCAGCCCGTCGACGTCCTTGATCTGCAGGTACGGCCCGTCGATGGCCTGGATCCCGGCCGCGCGGGCCGCGATCAGGATCCGCATCAAGGTGTAGTGGTAGGCGTCGCCCACGTCGTAGCCCGGGGGCTGGTGGCCCACCACCAGGGAGCGCATGTTGATCGAGGCCATGAAGTCCGCGGGCCCGTAGACCAGCGCCGCCACCCGCGGCGAGGCGGTGGCGATCGCGTCCACCTCGACCAGCCCGGCGGCGTCCTCGACCTGCGGCTCGATGCCGATCCGGCCGACCTCCAGGCCGGTCGCGCGCTCGACCTGGGTCAGCGTCAGGTCCAGCCACCGCACGTGGTCGGGGGTGCTCACCTTGGGCAGGATGATGGTGTCGAGCTCGGCGCCCGCGCCCTCCACGACGGTCACCACGTCCCGGTAGGTCCACTCGGTGTCCAGCGCGTTGACCCGCACCGAGCGGATCTTGCCGTCCCAGCCGCCCTCGTTGAGCGCGCCGACGATCCGCTCCCGCGCCTCGGCCTTGGCCAGCGGCGCCACCGCGTCCTCGAGGTCCAGGAAGAACTGGTCGACGGCCAGCCCGCGCGCCTTGTCGATCATCTTCGCGCTGGAGCCGGGCACCGCCAGGCAGCTGCGCCGCGCACGTCGACCGTCCACGTTGTCCTCCCGAGAAAACCTGGTGCTGGTTGCGCGTCGCCCGAGCGGCTGAGGCCCCCGACGACTGCTGCTGGTTGTGTACCACGCCCCCGGGCGGGGCAGGGCGTGCCGGAGGTCACCTGCCGGGCAGCGGACCGACCGCGAAGTGCCTAACCTGATCGCGTGGTTGCCGCGACCAGGGTGTTCGCCGCCCGGATGGCCGGTCTGCCGGTCTTCGGGCCGGATGGCGAATCGATCGGTCGAGTGCGCGACGTGGTCGCCGGGCTCAGCATCGGGCGGCGGCCGCCACGCGTGCTCGGCGTGGTCGTCGAGCTGCCCGCGCACCGCGGCATCTTCGTGCCGATGCTGCGGGTCACCAGGATCGAACCCAACGCGGTGACGCTGGCGACCGGATCGGTGAACCTGCGGCAGTTCCACCAGCGCCCCAACGAACTGCTGGTGCTCGGCCAGCTCCTCGACGCCCGCGTCACCATCGACGCATCCGGCGCCCCCGCCGTGCTGGTCGACGTCGCGATGGAGCAGACCCGCACCCGCGACTGGCAGCTGTCCAAGCTCGCCGTCCGCGAGCGCACCGGGCGGCTCGGCCGCCGCGGCCCCACCCAGGTGCTGGACTGGGACCAGGTGACCGGCCTGGAGTTCGCCGAGGTCACCGGCCGTCCGCAGGGCGTGCAGCAGCTGCTGGCCATGTTCGACACGATGCGCGCCGTCGACGTCGCCAGCACCCTGCACGACCTGCCGACCAAGCGCCGTTACGAGGTCGCCGAGGCGCTCGACGACGAGCGGCTCGCCGACGTCGTGGCGGAGCTGCCCGAGGACGACCAGAAGGACCTGCTGCGCCACCTCGACGAGGACCGCGCCGCCGACGTGCTGGGCGCGATGAGCCCGGACGACGCCGCCGACCTGCTCGCCGAGCTGTCCGAAGTGGACAAGGACCGGCTGCTCGACCTGATGGCCCCGGAGGAGTCGGCCCCGGTCAAGCGGCTGCTGGAGTATTCCTCCGACACCGCGGGCGGCCTGATGACGCCGGAACCGGTCGTCGTCGCGCCGGACGCCACGATCGCCGAAGCGCTCGCCATGGTCCGCAACCCGGACCTGCCGGTGGCGCTGTCCAGCCTGGTGTTCGTCTGCCGTCCGCCGTCGGCCACCCCGACCGGGCGCTACCTGGGCTGCGTGCACATCCAGCGGCTGCTCCGCGAACCACCGTCCACTCTGGTCGCCGGGGCGCTGGACACCGACCTGGCCAGCCTCTCCCCGCAGGACCCGTTGACCGAGGTGACCCGCTACTTCGCCGCCTACAACCTGGTGTGCGGGCCGGTGCTGGACGACGAGGAGCATCTCGTCGGCGCGGTCACCGTCGACGACGTGCTGGACCACCTGCTGCCGGAGGGCTGGCGGGAGAGCGGGCTGCCGGAAGCCGAACCGAACCAGCCGACGGACCGGGAGGCGCGCTGATGCCCGAGCTGCTGACCCATCGACGACTCGACCAGCCCCGCACGCCGCACCACCTGGCCCTGCGGTTCGACCGGGAGATGTTCGGCCGGTTCTCCGAGCGCATCGCGCGGTTCCTGGGCACCGGCACGTTCCTGTTCTGGATGACCGTCTTCGTCATCACCTGGATCGGGGTGAACCTGTTCGCGGTCGGCCTGCGCTGGGACCCGTACCCGTTCATCCTGCTCAACCTGGCCTTCTCCACCCAGGCGTCCTACGCCGCGCCGCTGATCCTGCTGGCGCAGAACCGCCAGGACGACCGGGACCGCATCTCGCTGGAGGAGGACCGGGCGCGCGCCGAGCAGACCAAGGCCGACACCGACTTCCTGGCCCGCGAGCTGGCGGCCCTGCGCCTGGCGATCGGCGAGGTCGCCACCCGCGACTACCTGCGCGGCGAGCTGGACCGGCTCCGCGAGGAGCTCCCCGGTCCACGCCCCACGACGGACAAGCGCCGCACCCGGAACCCAACCAGGACCGAGGAGCCCTGACTCCGCACTTCCACTGGAACTGTGACCCCCGTCGGCACGTCGGTCACCCGGCACCACAGTCTCGTCGGCATGACGGGCACGCGGCGTGCCACAGCGGTCAGGACGGGTCGAGGTCGGCGTAGAGGGCGACGATCGCCGGGGCCGTGACCGGGCGGGCCAGGTACTCCTCGCGGGTCATCCAGGCCAGTTCGGCGATCTCCGCCGCCGGTTCCGGCTCGCCGTCCAGCTCGCCGAAGTAGCAGCTCAGCGACACCTGGACGCCCTCGCCCTGACCGACCGCGTCGGTCTCGTAGCGGCGGTAGAAGTCCGCGCCCAGCAGCCCGACGCCCAGCTCCTCCCGGACCTCCCGGTGCAGCGCCTGCACCTCGGTCTCGCCGGGATCGATCTTGCCGCCGGGCAGGTAGAACGCGTCCTGGTAACCGGCGCGGACCAGCAACAACCTGCGGTCCGCGAACCGAACCAGCCCGACGGCGCGGATCACCTCGGGCGCGGAGTACTTCGCTTCAGGCACACCCTCATGCTTGCGCACGCTGCCCGGGCGGCGACGGCACGCCCCCGTCGGCCAGCCGCTCGCAGGTGCGCATCAGCGCCTCCAGCTCGCCCGCCGTCGCCGACAGGAAGTACCGCGCGACGCCGTTGCGGTGCGTCGAGGTCGCCGTCCGCAGCCGGTGCTCGCCACGTTCGGTGATCACCGCCTGGACCCCGCGGCCGTCGGAATCCACCCGGACCCGCTGCACCAGCCCGAGCCGTTCGAGCCGGTCCACCAGCCGGGTCACCCCGGAGCGGGAGAGCAGCACCACGTCGGCCAGCTCCGTCATGCGCAACCGGCGGTCCGGCGCCTCGGCCAGCGCTTCCAGGACGTCGTAGGCGGCCAGCGTCAGCCGTTGCTCGGCGATCAGGTCGCCCTCCAGGCAGCGCGTGACCCGGGCGTGCGCGCGGAGGAAGCTGCGGTACGCCATCAACTCGCTTCGCGTCGGTAATCGGTCAAGAGCCGTCTCGGCCACGGGGACTGATATTACGGTCCGCGTTCGACTGACTCCGCAGCGCCCCCGCCGAAAGATCGGCCGTCACCCCGCGTAGCGCCATCGCCCCTGTTCCGGACGGGCTACCGGTCCGTAGCATTGGAGTCGCCCCGAAGGGGCGGTGTGAGAGCCTTGGCCTCTCCGCGAAGTTCCCAACAGCTTGCCGAGGTAACCGTGACCAGTACGCAGTCCGCGCCCACCGAGGACGCCGTCCGCAAGGCCCTCAGCCAGGTCGAGGACCCGGAGATCCGGCGACCGATCACCGATCTCGGCATGGTCAAGAGCGTGTCTGTCGGCGAGGACGGCGCCGTCGCGGTCGAGGTGTACCTGACGGTCAAGGGCTGCCCGATGCGGGAGACCATCACCCAGCGGGTCACCTCCGCCGTCTCCGCGGTCGACGGCGTCAGCTCGGTCCAGGTCGAGCTGGACGTGATGAGCGACGAGCAGCGCACCGAGCTGCGCAAGATGCTGCGCGGTGACGCCGCCGAGCCACGCATCCCGTTCGCCGAGCCGGGCTCGATGACCCGGGTGTACTGCGTGGCCTCCGGCAAGGGCGGCGTGGGCAAGTCCAGCGTGACGGTGAACCTCGCCGCCGCGATGGCCCAGCGCGGGCTGTCCGTGGGCGTGGTGGACGCCGACATCTACGGCCACTCGGTGCCGCGGATGCTGGGCGCGGGCGGCAAGCCCACCCAGGTGGAGAAGATGATCATGCCGCCGCAGTCGCACGGCGTGAAGGTCATCTCGATCGGCATGTTCACCCCGGGCAACACCCCGGTGGTCTGGCGCGGCCCGATGCTGCACCGCGCGCTGCAGCAGTTCCTCGCCGACGTGTTCTGGGGCGACCTCGACGTGCTGCTGCTGGACCTGCCCCCGGGCACCGGCGACGTGGCGCTGTCCACCGCCCAGCTCATCCCGAACGCCGAGATCCTGGTGGTCACCACCCCGCAGCAGGCGGCGGCCGAGGTGGCCGAGCGCGCCGGGGCGATCGCCATGCAGACCCGCCAGCGGCTGGCCGGCGTGGTGGAGAACATGTCCTGGATGGAGCTGCCCGACGGCCAGCGGATGGAGGTCTTCGGCTCCGGCGGCGGCCAGCTGGTCGCGGACTCGCTGACCCGCTCGATCGGCACCGACGTCCCGCTGCTCGGCCAGGTGCCGCTGGACCCGCGGCTGCGCGAGGCGGGCGACTCCGGCACCCCGCTGGTTTTGGAGGCCCCGGACTCCCCGGCCGCGGTGGTGCTCAACGACATCGCCAAGCGCCTCTCCACCCGCTCCCGCGGCCTGGCCGGCAAGCTCCTGTCGGTGTCCCCGGCCTGAGCGCTCAGGCCTGCTTGGTGATGGCGAGCAGGCCCGGGCCGGTCGGCAGGGTCACCGGGACCAGGCTGTCGTCGGCCTGGACCTCGCTGATCAGCTCGCGCATGGCCTGGGCCATCGCGTTGCGCGTGTCCGGTCCCGCCAGCTGGGTCCCGGCGAAGACGATCACGCCGCCCGGGCGCAGCAGGCGCAGACCCAGCTCCAGGTACTGCGGGTACTCGGTGGTGGCGATGTTCACCGAGACCAGGTCGTAGCCGCCCTCGGTGAGGCGGGGCATCAGGTCGACGGCCCGACCGGCGATCAGCCGGGTGCGCCCGGCCGGGATCCCCGCCTCGCGCAGCGTCCCGCGGGCCGCGCGGTGCACCGCCGCGTCCGCGTCGATCGAGGTCACGACGCCGTCGGGCATCATGCCGCGGAGCAGCCACAACGCGGTCTCCCCGGAGCCGGTGCCGACCTCGACGACGGCCTTCGCCCGCAGCGCCGCCGCGAGGAAGCGCAGCACGTGCAGCGGCGAAGCCCCGACCGACGTGCCCTGCGGGCCGTCGGGCATGCGCAGCGGTGTCTTCTCGCGGCCCGCGGGCCCGGCACCGAGCGGCGTCTCGGGAATCACAACGCGAAAGGTTATCGATGTTGTGCTCATCCGTGACCCGCGCCGTCGACATCGTTAGTGGGCCGTTTCCGGCAACCCCGGCAGCGACCTGGATCACGTCAGGTTCTCAGGCTGCTCTCAGGCGCTTATTAAGGCCACCTCACCAGGGCGGACGACACTAGTAGCGTCATGACCTACACCCTTCGGCGTCTTCCCACCGAGGGGGTCGGGAACAACCAGCCCGGCCCAGTCGTTCTGGTAGATGCACAGCGCAGGAGGTGGCTTTTCGCCCAATGGCAACTCAGCCGATGAGTGTGGCCCCCAGTGCTCGACCGAGCACCGGAGCTCAACCCAGCACGGTCTCGCCCGCTGAGGAGGTCGCCTGGACCCCGCCGTCGTGGGACGACGTCGTGCGGCAGCACGCCGACCGGGTGTACCGGCTGGCGTACCGCCTGACCGGTAACCAGCACGACGCCGAGGACCTCACCCAGGAGACCTTCATCCGGGTGTTCCGCTCGCTGGCGTCGTACAAGCCCGGCACGTTCGAGGGCTGGCTGCACCGGATCACCACGAACCTGTTCCTGGACATGGCCCGCCGCAGGTCCCGCCTGCGGATGGAGGGCCTGCCCGAGGACACCGACCGGCTGCCCGGTGGTGACCCGAGCCCGGAGCAGGTGTTCCAGGACACCCACCTCGACCCCGACCTGCAGGCGGCGTTGGACGAGCTGCCCCCGGAGTTCCGGGCCGCAGTGGTCCTCTGCGACGTCGAGGGCCTCTCCTACGAGGAGATCGGGACGACGCTGGGCGTCAAGCTCGGCACGGTCCGCAGCCGGATCCACCGCGGGCGCCAGATGCTGAAGGCCACCTTGGAATCTCGCCGCGAGCAAGCCCGGGAGGTTTGAGACGGATGACGGTTTTGCGTGGGTGGGGTCTGCCCGAGCAGCACCTCGCGCTGGACGCGATCGTCGCTTTCGTGGACGGGGAACTGAGCCCGAACGCCCATGACCGCGCCGCCGCCCACCTGGCCCGGTGCCCCGCGTGCACCGCGGATGCCGCTGCTCAGCGGCAGGCGCGGGCCGCGGTGAAGGCCGCCGGGACCCCGTCGATCTCGCCGAAGCTCCTGCAGGCCCTGCAGGCCATACCGACGCACGCCGAGCTGCCCAGCCAACCGGAAGGCCTGGCGCTGACCGAGGACGGCCAGCTGGTCACCGTCTCCCGCCCCGACCGCGCGAACCGGTTCGGCACCGGCCCGGTCCTGGGTTCCACCACGCCGCTCGGCGGCGGTCAGCAGCCACTGGGCAGCGCCCACCCTTTCGCTGGTGAGCCCGAGCCGTCCCGCCGCGTGGGGCGGCGCACCAAGCAGGGCGCCGGTGTGGTGTTCTCCGGCCTGGTGCTCGGGGCGCTCGCGCTGATGAACCTGCCAGCCGACGAGGACGGTGTCCACCGGGTTCCGGGTCTGCCCGGACCGCAGCCGGGCGAGGAGTTCGCCGTGGTCCCGGCCTCCGCCCGCGAGGCGCTGCCCCCGGAGACGACGAGCTCCGAACCACCCGCGCCCCTGGTCGCCGCGGTCGTCCCCTCCCCCGACGAACCGACCCCCACCACGACCACGAGCAGCGCCCCGCACAACTGACCCGAGCCCCCGGCGGCAGGCCCCCTGCTGCCCGGAGCTTGTTGGTCCCCAGGCCTCTCCTTCCACAACGCGATTCCACTGGGAGTTGGACATCCGATTCCCTTTGGGATCGCGTTGTGACCACGTGCGGGGCACGAGGTGCCGCCAGGTCGGGGCGGCTCTGGCGGCTGGATGCGGGTTTTCGCGCACTCCAACACGGACTTCACCGGGGGCGCGGCAGAATGGGCAGGCCGGTAGTGGGTCCAGTGCCGGTGGCACGGGTACCTCGCCCGTGTGATCCACTCGAGGGGACGAGTCCGACCGCATGCCCGGGGAGCGATGACCGACCAGCCAGGAACGCCCGCGCAGGGCCCGGACCACGAGCAGGGACGGCAGGGGGACCCCCGCGCAGGCCAGCCAGACCGCAACGGGCGCCCCGCTCAGCCGGTGCACCCGTGGCAGGGCGCGTCCACCGGGGCGCGCGGTGTGCCCGCCAGCGCCGCCCCGCCGCCCGCCAGGGTGAACGGCTCCGCGGAACCACCCCGCCTGGCGCCCAAGCCGCTGCACCGCCCCCCGGTAGACCCCGCGCAGAGCTCGTCGTTCCGGCGTCCCCCGGGGGTGACCGGGAGCTTCGACCCGAACCGGCGCAACTTGCCGGTGCGCGGCATCGAGGGCACCACTCCCCCGGCAGCCCCGCTGGCCAGCGCTTTCGGCCGCCCGGAGGACAGCACCGAGCAGCTCCAGCGGGCGCCCGGCGAGCAGCCCGCCACGCCCGAGCCCGCCGAGGATCCGGTGCTGTGGAACTCCGACGAGCGCGACCCGTGGCGCAACCCGGCCGCGGGCGCTGTGCTCGGCCCGCCCGCCGCGTCCGTCGAGCAGGAAGAGTCCGAACCGACCGAGGCCGGTCCGCTGCTGAGCGTCCGCGAGGTCCTGTTCGGGCGCCGGGTGGAGACCCGCGCGCTGGTGATCCTCACCGTGATCGTCGTGCTCATCGGCCTCGTTGGTGGCTTCCTCGGGCGGATCACCGCTGAGGAGGGCAACCCGCTGCTCAACCCGTCCGTGACGTTGGCCGAGGTGGAGCCCGCCCAGGACCGGCCGAAGGGCACGGTGGCCGCCGTCGCGCAGCGCGTGGTGCCCGCCGTGGTCTCCATCGAGGTGCGCGTCGGCGCGCAGGGCGGCAGCGGTTCCGGCGTGGTCATCGACGGCGACGGCTACGTGGTGACCAACAACCACGTCGTCTCGATGGCCGCGGACACCCCGAACGCGAAGGTCTCCGCGGTCTTCCACGACGGCACGCGGGCCCCGGCCCGGATCGTCGGGCGAGACGTCAAGACCGACCTCGCGGTGATCAAGGTCGAGGTGTCCAACCCGACCGTCGCCCAGCTCGGCGACTCCGACGCCCTCTCCGTCGGCGACGACGTGATCGCCATCGGCTCCCCGCTGGGCCTGGCGGGCACGGTGACCACCGGCATCGTCAGCTCGGTGCACCGCCCGATGCGGTTGGCAGGGGAGGGCACCGACACCAACGCGGTGATCGACGCGATCCAGACCGACGCCGCGATCAACCCGGGCAACTCCGGTGGTGCGCTGGTCGACGGCAACGGCGCGGTGGTCGGCATCAACAGCGCGATCCGCACGCTGGGTGCCGGTGGCGAGGGCGGTTCGATCGGGTTGGGCTTCGCGATCCCGATCGACGACGTGCGGCGGATCGCCCAGGAGCTGATCCGCACCGGCCACGTCCAGCACGCCGACCTCGGGGTGAACGCCAAGTCGGTGAGCGATGGCCTGGCCGACGGCGCCCAGGTGCAGAACGTGCAGGACGGCAGCGCCGCGGCGGCGGCCGGGATCGCCGAGGGTGACGTGATCATCCGGGTCGGTGAGCGCAAGGTCGGCAGCGCGGACGAGCTGGTCGTGGCCGTGGACCGGCACCAGGTCGGCGAGCAAATCCCGGTCGCCGTGGTGCGGCAGGGCCGCGAGCTGGTCCTGGACGTGACGCTGCGGTGAACCTCTGCACACCTCCACCGGAAGGCACCGTGTTCGGCCACTTCCCCCTCCAACCCGCGACGCCCGGTCGGTACGCTGGGGGCGTTGGCAGCTCGCGTGGTGCTGGACCGCGGGCGGCGAGGACCCGGAGGTAGTCGAGAGGTGTTCGATAGCATCGGCTGGCCTGAGCTCCTCGTGCTCATCGTGGTCGGCCTGTTCGTGCTCGGGCCGGAGCGCCTGCCGCAGGGCGCCGCGTGGCTGGGCAAGACCGTCCGCCAGGTCAAGGAGTACGCGACCGGGGCGCGCGACCACATCAAGTCCGAGCTCGGCCCGGAGTTCGACGACCTGCGCAAACCGCTGGAAGACCTGCGGGGCATCCGCAACTTCAACCCGCGCTCGGCGGTCACCAAGCACCTCTTCGACGGGGAGAACCCGCTCGACCTCAACTCGAACGGGAACGGCCAGCCGCCGACCCAGCCGAAGCCCCAGCAGCGCCCGCTGGCGCCTGGCGAGCGCCCGCCCTTCGACTCCGACGCGACCTGACCTGCGCGATCCACACCGCGACAGCTGCGACCGCGAGCCAGCAGCAGAGCAGCGCCGTCATGCCGGACCAGCTCCAAGCACCGTAGGCCGCGCCACCGACCACACCACCGACGCTGCTGCCGCCGTAGTAGGCCAGCTGGTACAGCGCCGAGGCCTGGCCACGGGCCTGCGCTGACGCCTGGACGCCGACCCAGCCGCTGGCCACCGAGTGCGCGGCGAAGAACCCGCCGGTGAACACCACCAAGCCGACCACGATCAGGCCCAGGTCATCGGCGAGCATCAGCAGGAGTCCCAGCACCGTCACGGCGAGCCCGCTGAGCAGGACCCGCGTGCGCCCGTACCGGTCGGCGGCGCGCCCGGCGAACGCCGAGGTCGCGGTGCCCGCTGCGTAGGCGAGGAACGCGAGTGCGGCCAGCGCCGGGGGCACCAGCAGCGGCGGCGCGGTGAGGCGAAAGCCCAGGACGTTGTAGACCGTGACGAACGTGCCCATGCCCAGGGCAGCGACTAGGTACGGCGCGTAGAGCACGGGATCCCGCAGCGCCGCGCGCAGCCCGCCGAGCAGCGGCGCGAGCGCGAGCGGCTTGCGGCGGTGGTTCTGCTCGGCGGGCAGCAGCACCACGAAGAGCGCCGTGCAGACCGCGGCCAGCAGGGACACGGCCAGCACCCCGCCCCGCCAACCCGCGAAGTCCCCGACCACACCGCCCAGCAGGCGGCCGGTCATGCCGCCGATGGTGGTGCCCGCGACGTAGAGGCCCATCGCGGCACCCAGGTTCTTCCCGCCGGTCTCCTCCGCCAGGTACGCGGTCGCGACGGCGGCCAGCCCGGCGATCGCGACGCCCTGCACCAGGCGGATCGCCACGAGGACGGCGAAGACCGGCACCCACGGCAGCAGCAGGCCCAGCACCTCGGCCACGAGTAGCGCTCCGATCATGACCCGGCGGCGGCCGACGACCTCGGCGAGCGCGCCGAGCGGGATGGCCGCCACCGCCAGTCCGAGCGTCGCGGCCGAGATCAGCAGCGCGACCGTGCCCGGAGCCAGCGCGAACGCGTCGGCGAACTGCGGTAGCACCGGCTGCGGCGCGTAGAGCAGGGCGAACAACGCCAGCGCGCCGAGCAGCAGGGCGATGCGGATTCTGGTGGTGCGTGCCTGGTCCACGCAGCCGAAATTAAGCTCCGCCAACTAATGCGTCCAATGCGCTGATGCCGCAAAATCGATGCGGTGGTGGATCAGTCGCAGCCCTTCGACAACCCGTCCCAGCTCGCGGCCCACTTGGCCCCTGCGCTGGCGATGCTGCGCGCGGTCGCGGCGGAGGGGCATCTCACACGCGCTGCGGAGTCCCTCGGCATCCCGCAACCCACGGTCAGCCGCACCCTCGCCAAACTGGGCGAACAGCTCGGCGCACCAGTCATCGCCCGCCGGGGCCGCGGGATCCACCTGACCCGGGCGGGCACCTTGCTCGCCGAAGCCGCCGAGAACGCGATGCAGCAGCTGGAGGCGGGCTGCCGCGCGGTGGTCGAGGAGCTCGACCCCGACCGCGGCCAGGTGACCTTCGGCTTCCAGCACACGATGGGCAGCACCCTGGTACCAGCGCTCCTGCGCAGCTTCCGGGACGAGCACCCCCGGGTCCGCTTCTCCCTGGTCCAAGGCGCCCGCGACGAACTGCTCGCCCGGACCTGGGCCGGCGAGATCGACCTCTGCCTGATCGCCCCGCTCCCCACGAACGACCCCCGCTGGTCCACCGCCACGATCCGAGAAGAACCCCTGGTAGCAGTCCTGCCCACCCACCACCGCCTGGCCCACCGCAGGACCCTCCGCCTCACCGACCTGGCAGCGGAGGAGTTCATCGCGATGCGCCCCGGCTACGGCCTCCGCCACATCTTCACTCACCTGGCCCGGGAAGCAGGCTTCGAACCGAGGATTTCGTTCGAGAGCGAAGAGGTGGACACGGTGAGAGGCCTGGTAGCAGCAGGCCTAGGAGTAGCCCTTCTACCAGAATCCCCCCGGACCCCACCCCCAGGCACGAAGGAAATCCCCCTGGACCCCCCGAGAAAAAGGAGAACAGGCCTGACCTGGCCAAGAAACCAGCCCCTGAACCCTGCAACAGGAACCTTCAAAGCCCACACCCTGGGAACAAACCCCCAAGCCAACCCCTAACCCCAAACCGCACATCGAACCCCGCACCACGACCGACGGACCAGAACCGAACCCAGCACCACCACCCCAAACGCGGCGGCACCACAACCTGAGGATCAGCGGCGAACCTCACGCAACTTCGATTGAAACTGCCTCACCTCGCCACCGCAGCGTCCGTCGAGGACGACGGCAATTTCGATTGAAATTGCTACAAGCCAAAACGCAACCACCCACCGCTTCGAACCCGACTGGACCAGGCACGCAACGAGACCCCTCCTCCACCCCACCCCATTACCACCACAGATCCCCAAGCCTCGCCCAAGCCCCACCACAGACCCCCCAAACCCCACCGCCCGCAGGGCACCCCACCTCAGGGGCGCCCCACGGGCGGCGGGCCACACCTCACCCCGCCACGAGCCCAGCCGCGAGCTCCACCAGGCTCCGGGCCGCGAACCCGGTCCCACCGGTCACGACCTCGTCGTAGTCCTTCTCCGCCCGCGCGGGGCCCGCGATGTCCAGGTGCGCCCACGGCAGCCCGCCGGTGAACTCCCGCAGGAACAGCGCCGCGGTGATGCCGCCGGGCCCGGTGGGGGTCTGCCTGACGTCCGCCAGCTCGCCCTTGACGGCTTCCGCGTGGTCTTCGACCAGCGGCATCCGCCACCAGGCCTCGCCGCTGCGCTGACCAGCGGCGCGGACCTGCTCGGCCAGGTCCCCGTCGGTGGCGAACAGCCCGCCGGTGCGCAGGCCGAGCGCGACCTTCATCGCGCCGGTGAGCGTGGCGACGTCCACCAGCAGGTCGGGTTCGTGCTTGTCGACGGCGTAGGCGAGGGCGTCGGCGAGCACCATCCGGCCTTCGGCGTCGGTGTTGCCGACTTCGGTGGTGGTGCCGCCGTAGTGGCGGACGACGTCCCCGGGCCGGTAGGCGCTGCCGGACACGTGGTTCTCCGCCGAGGGCACCAGGCCGGTCACCTTGATCGGCAGGCCGAGGCGGGCGATGGTCAGCAGTGCCGCGATCACCGCACCGCCGCCGGACATGTCGGTGCGCATCAGGTGCATGCCTTCGGCGGGCTTGATGGAGATGCCGCCGGTGTCGAAGGTGATGCCCTTGCCGACCAGCACCAGGTGCGGACCCGCCGCGTCCTTCGGGCGGTAGGCGAGTTCCAGCAGCCGGGGTGGGCGGGACGACCCGCCGCCGACGGCGAGGATGCCGCCGAATCCGTGGTCGGCGAGCCACTTCTCGTCGCGCACGGTGGCGGTCAGGTCCGGGGCGTCGGCGGCGAGTTCCGCGGCCAGGCCGGTGAGCCAGGCCGGGTCCTTGGTGTTCGACGGGGTGTTCGCGAGGTCGCGGGCCAGGGAGGTGGCCGCCGCCAGCGCGCGGGCGCGCTGGACCTGCTCGCCCAGCGCCGCCACGTCAGCACCTTCCGGCGCGACGAGCAGGACCTTCCGCAGCCGCGGCGGCACCGGGCCGCGCGACACCCGGAACCGGTAGCCGCCGAGCGCGAGGCCCAGCGTCAGCGCCGAGGCGGTCTCGCCGTCGACGTCCGCGGGCAGCTTGACCTGGAGGTAGTCGGCGTCGGACGCCTCGCCGAGGTCACCGGTCTCGTCGTCGGACTCGGCCACGTCGTTGAGCCGCTCGCGGACCGCACGCGCCAGCGCACCACCCGCGCTGCGCCACTTCGCCGGCTCGCCGGACCCGACTCCGACGGCCCAGCCGAGCCCGCCGGTGCGCAGCGGCAGCGCGCGGACCGCACCGGCCGAGGCCGATGCGCCGATGGCCTCCAGCACGGCGACGTCCACATCGAACTGTTCGGCTGCGGCCGCCAGCTCGGGCCCCGACTCGCCGTCGGCGACCGGAACCGCGCCGGGCACGCCGTCGCGCCACTGCCGGACGACCTCCACTTCGACCAGAGCGGTCGGGATCGCGGGCAGCGCCGGGTCCGCGTCGCGGACCGGGCGGGCGGGGCGGAACACTGAGGCACCGGACACGAAAAGACCTTCCTGCGCGAACGGGCCGCGCACTCTCGTAACTACCGTCGTCACCCGGCCGGTCACGATCCGCACCCGGCCACGGGGACCTGCCTGTCGACGACGGCCCCGGTGCCCACCTCGGCACCGGGGCCCCGACCGCGGCGAAGAGTGCTCGCCACCCGTCGTCGACGCTGCGCTGACGCCTCGGGTCCGGGAGGGGCCGCGCCCGCGGCACCTCCGAGATCGCCGGCCGGCGGCCTCAGCCGGTGGCGGACTCCAGGGCGTCGCCCAGGTTCTTGGCCTCCTCGACGGACATCTCGACGACGAGCCGCCCACCACCCTCAAGTGGAACGCGCATCACGATGCCGCGTCCCTCCTTAGTCACCTCGAGGGGACCGTCACCGGTCCGGGGCTTCATGGCCGCCATAGCGTGCTCCCTCCGTGAACTCTTACCCCGCTGATCGCCACAACCAGCTCGGGTTCACCCCCATTCTCCCCCATCCCGAGGCTGGGACGAAACCGAACCGATCAACTCGTGTCGCCCGTGCGCTGGTCGAATGCCCGCGGCGGCTGGCAGACTCAGCGCCCGTGCGGGCTGTTTCGCGGCCGCCGCGGGTCACCTGGCGGCGGCGCGGAGCGGCCGACGCGCCGCGGGTCGCCGCGGGCGGCGGGCCACCGCCACCTTGCCCCCGGTCACCTGCGACAACACTGTCCACCTGGGACATCGCGCGACCCGCGGAGTCCACTTTGGAACCCGGTGCGCCGTCCCGGCCGAGAAGCCGCAGCGGACCGCGAGGCAAGGAGTTCGAAGTGACCGACGTACTGCTGACCGAGGACACCGCCGGTGTGCGCCTGCTCACGTTGAACCGCCCCGAGTCGTTCAACTCGCTCAACGTCGAGCTCAAGCAGGCCCTGATCAGCGCATTGCGCGACGCGGCAGCCGACGACTCGGTGCGCGCCGTGGTGATCACCGGCGCGGGCAGGGCGTTCTGCGCCGGGCAGGACCTCAAGGAGCACGTCGCGCTGCTGGAGGCCGACGACCCGAGCCCGTTGAAGACGGTGGAGGAGCACTACAACCCGATCATCCGGGCCGTGACGAGCATGCCGAAGCCGGTGATCGCGGCGGTCAACGGCACCGCCGCGGGCGCGGGCGCGTCGCTGGCCTACGCCTGCGACCTGCGGGTGGCGTCCTCGGACGCGAAGTTCCTGATGGCCTTCGCCAACGTCGGCCTGTCCACCGACTCCGGCGCGTCCTGGACGCTGCCCCGGCTGATCGGCTACGGCCGGGCGATGGAGATGCTGCTGCTGGCCGAGCCGGTGGCGGCCGAGGACGCGCTGCGCATCGGCATGGTGAACCGCGTGGTCGGCGAGGGCGAAGCGCGCGGTGCGGCCATGGAGCTGGCGACCCGCATGGCGGCTGGTCCGACGTTCGCCTACGCCCGGATCAAGGAGACCGCGCAGGCCGCGGCGGCCGAGGGCTTGGCCGAGGCCCTGGCGGTGGAGGCCGGGGCGCAGGCGGAGGCCGGGGCGACGGCTGACCACCGCGAGGCGGTGGCCGCCTTCGTCGCCAAGCGCAACCCGAACTTCACCGGCCGCTGAGAGCCGACGGGGGTCGTGAGTGCGTAACAGTGGTAGAACAAACGTTAGCACCAAACACCAACCCC